>CALKWQ010000022.1 GCA_938003925.1 uncultured bacterium | reverse complement strand
CTCCCTAGAAAGGAGGTGATCCATCCACAGCTTCCGCTACGGATGCCTTGTTACGACTTCGTCCCTGTCATCGGTCTTGCCTTCGTCCCATAAATGAGCCTTCGGGCACTACCAACTCCCTTGACGTGACGGGCGGTGAGTACAAGACCCGAGAACGTATTCACCGTGGCATAGCTGATCCACGATTACTAGCGATTCCAGCTTCATGAAGGCGAATTTCAGCCTTCAATCCGAACTGAGGACAACTTTTAGGGGTTAGCTCCACCTCGCGGTTTGGCAGCCCTTTGTATTGCCCATTGTAGCACGTGTGTTGCCCAAGGCGTAAGAACCATGCTGATTTGACGTCATCCCACCTTCCTCCCATTTAAAACGGGCAGTCTCCCATGACATGTAAAACATAGGATTAGGGTTGCGCTCGTTTCCCGACTTAACGGTACATCTCACGACACGAGCTGACGACAACCATGCAGCATCTGTCTAGCACCCTCGAAGGCGGATCTGTTTCCAGACCTTGCAGCTAGATGTCAAGCCTTGGTGAGGTTCCTCGCTTATCGTCGAATTAAACCACATGCTCCACCGCTTGTGCGGGTCCCCGTCTATTCCTTTGAGTTTTAAGCTTGCGCTCGTACTCCCCAGGCGGGATACTTAACGGGTTACCTTAAATTAACAACACTGGCAGGGTCGATACTGCCAATGCTTAGTATCCATCGTTTACGGCGTGGACTACTGGGGTATCTAATCCCATTCGCTCCCCACGCTTTCGTCCACTGAGTGTCAGATTCGTCCTAGCAAACTGCCTTCGCATTTGATGTTCTTGCTGATATTAATGGATTTAACCCCTACACCAGCAATTCCGTTTGCCTCTTCCGATCTCTAGTTTGTCCATCTCTCCCGCTGGCCCGAGGTTGAGCCTCGGGATTTAACAGGAGATGCGATAAACCACCTACGGACGCTTTACGCCCAATAAATCCGGATAACGCTTGGGGCCCTCGTATTACCGCTGCTGCTGGCACGAGGTTAGCAGCCCCTTATTCATCAGGTACCGTCATTGATTCGTCCCTGATAAAAGCATTTTACACCCCGAAGGGCTTCTTCATGCACGCGGTGTCGCTCCTTCAGACTTTCGTCCATTGAGGAAGATTCTTGACTGCAGCCTCCCGTAGGAGTCTGGGCAGTTCTCAGTCCCAGTGAGGCGGGTCACGCTCTCGCGCCCGCTACCCGTCATAGCCTTGGTAAGCTTTTACCTTACCAACAAGCTGATAGGACATAGGCCCCTCTCGAAGCGTCGGAGCTTTAATGGCAGAACTTATGTTCTGACATACTATCGGGTATTATTCTCGCTTTCGCAAGGTTATCCCCGTCTTCGAGGTAGGTTACCAATGTGTTACTCTCCCGTTTGCCATGCCAGTATTGCTACTAGCATTCGACTTGCATGCCTTAGACACACCGCCAGCGTTCATCCTGAGCCAGGATCAAACTCTCTGTTTTATATAGAGATCATTTTTCCCGAAAGAAAAATGAAAAGATTCTGGTTGTTTTTATTATCCGAATTGATGCCGATTCGCATCAAAATTTTTATATATTTCACCAAGTTTGAAATTGTCAAAGTTCTGGATTTGAAACATTTTTGCATAGGACAGAAAAAAACAGAGATATACCAAATACCTTGTTTTTACTTAACTATTCTGTTTTATGTTTCAAGTATCCCTATCTTATATCATTTGCGCGGGGCTGTCAAGAGCAAATTTAAGCCTTTATTTTTTTGGAAAAATACCGTCTTTTGTGCTATCATGTATTTGTTAAATATTTAGCTTTGAATTTTTATATTTTGTTTTTTTATGGCCACATCTAAACAAGAAGCAATGCAGGAAATAGAGGCAATTTTTAACGAGGGTAAACGGTCGCTACTATCTCTGCATCGTCAGAAGATGGAACTTATTCATAGATTTAAGGAGACGGCCGACGCTGATGAGGCGGCGGATATTTTAAATAAACTAAAAGCGCTACAGTAATTTATCAAAAATATGAGCACACAAGAAGCCAACGTCTTAGCGGAAAGAGTAATTAAAAAAGTTCGGCCTGGGAGCAAGCAGCATCTTGATTCTCTGCGTTTAGAATTGCCATCTATTTTAGAATGGCAGGAAAAAATTAAAACTGCTAAGGGTAAAGAAGCAGCTGCTCTGAGGAAAAATTTTAAAGAGAAGTTTGGCACTACTTTTAATACCGAGTTAATGGAGAAGCTGACAGGCGTTAAAGTGGTGGCAGAAAAAGCTCCGGAAAAATTGGCTGATTTTGTAGAGGCAGAGGAGGCGTCTTTGCGCCAGTCAGTTTTGGAACAGGTTGATTTAGAGAATTCAATCGCCGCAGGACTTGAAAATAATCAGGATTTCGTCGACCAGTCCGCTAACATTGATAATCAAAGGGTAGAAATAGTTGATGAAACTGTAAACCATGCTCAAGCAGTGGCTGCTAGCGTTGAGGCACCAGCCACGGTCGCGACTAAGAAGTCTAGAATCATCAAAAAATCTAAATCTGAAGACTTTGATCCTGTGGCCAGTTTAGCAGAATTAAAAGCTTTAGATGATCAAAAACAGGCTGAAGCGGCCGCTCAGAGCGCTTTAATCGATGAAGTGCTGTCAAATCCTGCTAATAAAAAAAATAATGACGAGTTCGACCCCGTGGCTAGTTTGGCAGAATTAAAAGCTTTAGATGATCAAAAACAGGCTAAATTAGAGGAAGAGCAGGCTTTAGTGGCTGAAATTTTATCTAGCAATGAAGCCAAAGAGACAGAGAAACAGGTTGTTGCTAACGAACAGGAAATTAAAGTAGAAACACAGGTTAGCGACAATCCTGATGCTCAGCTTAATGTTGATGTAAATCCAGAAACTTCGTCAGCCGTAGATGTTATTAATCCTGAAAATCAAGAAACAACCCCCGAGACCTCTAGATTTATACCCGAGGCAACTGTTATATTTGCCAGTCTCAATTTAAGTGAAAAAGATTTAGAATCAATTCCCGGTTTAGCAGACATGAATGGGGTGTCTCAATTGTTAATAGCTAAAAGTCTAAAATCTCTGGCATTAGAGAGGGCTCGTAAGCAAGTAGAAAACACTCAGATTCAAGCGGTGGCAGCCAAAAAGACGTGGGCCGGTAAATTGGCTGCTGGTATTGCTAATACTTTTCGTTTAGGCAAGCAGGAACGTGGGGCTGTGTCCGATCAGGAGCGTGGAGGCATGGAAAAGCACGGAGCTGACTTATTACGTTTGGCGCAATGGGCGGAAACTTTTGACTTGCAAGAGCAAGAAACGGCGGATGGAAAGATACGAGCCAACTTTATTAATAATCTCAATTTAGAAAATCTTAACGACCAGCAACGTGAACTGGTTGCCTCTTTTAACCAGGCTGCAGGTGTGTTGTCGCTATTACCTAAACATTGGTTGGTAAAATTTGATTCGGTTTCTAAGAGATCGACTGAGTATAAGCAGGCGGAGCAATATTTTCAGGCGCGCGAAGAATATCGGGCCCTTCGTCAGCAAATGGGAGACTTGTTGACCAATCAATTGGGCCAAACTGACAGTGAAGCGATGAAACAGCTCAATGATGCTGACGCTAAACTTAACATGATTCAGTTGATGATGGCCAATCCTGAACTGGAAAAGGAGTGGGGGCAAATGTTGAAAGGTAGTTCGGTCTTGAAAAAAGCCTTGGCAAAAGATAATTGGAAATTTTTAGCGGGTGGTTTTGTGGGCAGGACCGCGACCAAAGCCGGTTTGGGCGCTTTGTTTGGTGTTTCTGTTAGCTTTGTGGGCGTGCCTATTGCTGCGGGAGTTATTGCTGCTTGGCGGGCCCGTGATCGTGCTCAAAAACAACTCCGAGCAGCCGATCGTTTTGTGGACAAAAAAGATATCAAAGAATCCGATCTTTTAGCTAAGCGTCGGGCGGCCCTGAAGAAATTACAAGCCTTAGAGCCCAGTAGTTATGCAGATAATCCTGTGGCCGGACAAAAATTAGAAGAACAACGTCAAATCTGGTTACAGAGCCTGTCTCCCGAAGACGCTGCTAATTATAGGGCGGCCTTGGCTGAATTTAACCAGGCTCACCAGCTTTGGCAAGAACAGGAGCAAGAAAAGACCGAGCGCAAGGTGTTAAAAGCGGTTGATTTGGTGGCTAAAATTGAATTATTGCAGAACAAGTTACAGCAGGCATCTAATGGTCATGAATATGAATTATTGCTAGGTCAATTACGTCGACGCATTGATTTTAATAAAGATTTAGCCAATAGAGGTTTAGTTAATTTTGGCTCTCAAGAAGAACGCACTACGCAGAGTTTGGATTTTTACCAAGCTTTAAGCCAGGCGGAGGTGTCTTTACTTGGTTTTGATTATGATAAATCCCAGCTAGCCTACGAACGAGGCTCTGTCTTTATGGAAGATGATGAAAATAACAGTGGTCAAGAGTCGGTCATGGTGGAGAGTCGTTTAGAAATAGATATTAAAGAGCGAGCCGATGACCTTTTGTCTAGTTTAGAATATTTTGCTGAGCAGAAATTAGATGCCAAACGCCGTGCTTTTGTAAAAGAGCAAATGTGGAAAGGGGCTTTGTTGGGCGGAGCTTTCGCTGGCGCTGGTGCCGTGGTAGGAGAATTGTCGGGCCATTGGTTGTCTGATCGGGTGTCGGGCGGTTTTCGTTTTTTGAAAGAAGTAGTTGGCGGCAAGGAATCATCAGTATCCGCTGCCGCTATTACGGAAAACGTTAATGCTAGCGTAGTCGCCAAAGCTTCTGCTGAAATGGTCGGCGGCGAAACTGCGACCGGTACTGCGGGCGGAACGAATGTAGCTGAAAAGATCGCTACAGAAGCGGCTGCTAATACCAGCACTAGTCCAGAGACGGTAACTACTGTGGTTACAACGCCAGAGACTTGGTCTAATGAAATCGATCATAAGGGTGATTCAGTTTGGCGATCTACTAGGGATATTTTTAGGAATCAGGCTCAGGCTCTAGGTTATAATGGAGATATTAATGACGCCGACGCTCTTAATAGTTGGGCCGAGGCGCAGACCAACCAAGCCCTAGCTAATAGCGGCGAAGTTGCTGATAAGGTATTTTTAGGTAATCAAGTTATCTTAGAACGTAGTGGCAGCGGTTTTGTGGTTAGTGTCGAAGCTGGCAGTGGTGACCAGCCAGACTTTTTGCCTTTAACTGAAGTGGAATCAACTACGGTCGAACCCGCCGCTAAGGTCACAGACGACCTTGTTCCTAAATCGGATTATCAACCCCAAACCAGTCCCGGCGAAGTTAGATTAAATGAAGGTAATCGCGAAATTTGGGCGGATAAAATTGGAGCTAACTTTGGCTTTAGCGCTAACGAAGTCTCTTATAGCGATGTTAATACTATTAAAACTATCATGGGTGGTCGTGAGGTTTATATTAACACAGTAGAGAACACCTTTACCTTTATAGATCCTCAGGGCGAAGAGGTGTCTGGTTTCCTGGCAGCAGAAGACGGTAGTTTTATTACCGATGCAAAAACTTTCTTGGCTGATAAATTTAATTTAGAAACGATTCCTGATCCTAGCGAAGCTAATCCTTTTAGTGATTTGTTTGCTGGCGAGGTTCCAGGCGCTGACTTAAGTAGCCAGGCAGCAGTAGAGGATTTAGCTGCCGCCGGCAGTGAGTCGTCTTGGTCCGAATTATCCGAGTCGCAACAACTAGAAAGAGTGACAGAGTTTTTGAGTAGTGGTGGCACCGCTGCAAAAATCAACTCTTTGAGTAATAATTTAGGCATCACCTTAGGCGCTAATGCCTCTATGGGGGCGGAACGTCTACAAACTTATGCTGTAGAGCAGCTGGCTGGAATTACTAAGATAGCTGATCTCGGCACTAAGATGTTGGCCGAAGATAAAGCCGATCTAAGTAAAATTATCAACTTTATTAGCACCAATGGCTACAGTCCGGTTCACGGTCGGCGTTTAGCTGAACTCGCAGCTAAAATTATGTTGCGCCAAGATCAATAATTTTTTCTATCAAACGGCTGGCAAAAAACAGGTGATTAATAGCCTGTTTTTTGATTAAAATTATCTAATAATAAGTAAAAAAATTCCAATATAGTTGTTTATTCTGTCTAGGCCTGATTAAATATTGACATATGTTAAGAAAAGTGATAGTATAGAAAGAATTCTCAAACGAGGATTTATTGATCTTTAAATCAGAATATAAACCAAAAAAATACTTGAGACATGAAAAAATTATTGTTGTTTGTAGTCCTGGCAGTTATTGCCACCTCTACCGCCTTTGCTCAGGCTAAAGTTAATAACCTCTTCCGCCAGAGAATTGAGATTTCTCTGGTCGGTAGCGGCCATAAAATGAGCGCACCAGCATCGTCCGAAACCGGAGTTATCCGGTGGATACCCAAAGAGAAGGCCGAATACCAGGTCAGATACCTGGAAAACAAAAGATACGTTGACAAGCGTATCTGGTTGCAGCCGGTAAACGGAGTGCTCACAGTTCCGGAATCGCTAACTGCTGACGTAGTAGTTGAAAAGAAAAATGATGGCAATCAGAGAGATGTGGTCAATGGGCAATCAAACTCTTCAGCTGCCAGCAGTGGCAACGACAATTATCGACCCGAAGTGGGGCAAGTGAACTTTATTAAGGGGATATCGGCTGACATCCCAACTTTCAAGTTACCCGCTAAAAATGCATCGAATAAAGACATTTTATTCATCGGAAATGTTTTTACTGGTTCGGCCATGAAACCCAAGGACAGGATTTTGTCCAAAGAAATGGTCAGGCCAGGCTTAATAGAACTGACGATGCTCTATAAGCTGTCTGATGACTCAGCTCAAGTGGCTGGTCAATATCAGGATGTGTCCGCTCCTGCAATGGGTGGACATTCGCTCATGTTCGCTCAGCAAGCTGTGGGGTATATGGTAATGTCAGCAACTGACACCATAGTAATCACCGATGAAGATTTCTTTGACATTAAGACTTTAATGCAGAAAGAAATCAGATTCAAAAATACCGGGAATACCACGATGTATCCCCGGTCTCAGAATAAACGTCTGAAGGCCCTAAAGCCTGGAAGGTCTTCCAAAGTAATTAGAATAGATCAGATTGGTGATTTGGTGTGGTATTTTTATGACGACAAAACCAAAGTCCAACGGCTGGCGATCTTTGAAATCGCACCCGATAGGGTACCGATCATCAAGGTTCGTCCCATGGACGACCAAATTTACGGCATCGGTCGTTAGCACTTTGTTTCCTCCTAACCCGCCTATTAACGCAAGTTGATAGTGCGGGTTTTTTCTTGGTTTAATTGCTTAAAATTGACCTAGGGCCCGCTCTTTGATATAATAAAATCAAGGTTGGAGGACCTATTTTTATTGTTATTGCCATTCAATATTTTTTTAATTTTCGGTCAAATATCGGCACGCTAGTCAGCGGCCGGTTACTAAATATATGATTTTAACCTGGCTGGGACATTCCTGCTTTAAACTTCAAGATAAGATTGGTCCGGATGGCGTCACCGTCGTGACCGATCCTTTTGGAAAACATTTGGGATTAAAAGTTCCTAACTTTGAAGCTGATATAGTTACCGTTTCTCATCAGCATGACGATCATAATAATGTAGAGGCGCTAAGGGGTAATCCTTTTGTGATTGATTGCGCTGGCGAATATGATTTTAAGAATGTGCTAGTAGAAGGGGTAGACTCTTTTCACGATGGTAATAGTGGTGCTGACCGCGGTCGTAATATTATCTTTCGTCTAGAAATCGATGATATTTCTGTAGTGCACTTAGGTGACTTGGGCCAGTCTCTGGATAGTTCTCAGCTAGAAAAGTTAGCTGGTACCGATATTCTGCTAATTCCTGTCGGTGGCAAATACACACTTGATGCTAAGCAGGCGGTAGAGATGATTGCTCAAATTGAGCCTCGCATTATTATACCTATGCACTATAAGACCGATGACTTAAAAATGGATGATATTGACGGTGTAGATAAATTCATCAAAGAAATGGGTTTAACCCCTACCTATGAAGAAAAACTGAAAATCAGCAAGAAAGACTTGCCTCAGGAAGAGATGGAATTAGTGATTTTAAAATATTAATAACTAAATAGATAATTTAATTTTTAAGAAGATTCAAAGATATAAGATCATATATTTGGTCTAGTTAGTTTTGAATCTTGCAGCCATGTAAATATATGATGCCTCACCCTAAGAAAGAAAGAACTTTTGTGATTTTAAAACCAGACACGGTTCAACGTGGTTTAATTGGTGAAACCATTAAACGTTTTGAAGCCGCTGGTTTAAAGTTGGTGGCTATGGATTTTGTGATTGCTGCAGAAGATTTGTTGTGGTCCCATTACAATAAAGATGAGGCTTGGTTTCAAAAGAAGGGTGAGATGACCGTTAAGAATCGCCAGGATTTAGGCATGGTGGTAGATAAAGAGGCGGTTGAATATGGTAAAGATATTATACGCGCCTTGGTGAAATTTATGAGTTGCGGTCCAGTGGTTCCCATGGTTTGGGAGGGTAATCAGGCGGTATCGGTAGTTAAAAAAATTGTTGGTGGCACTGAGCCCACTACTTCAGATGTTGGCACTATTCGCGGTGACTTAACTCTTGATTCTTACGAATTAGCTAATCGTGATGAGCGGGCAGTACGCAACTTAGTGCATTGTTCGGATCAAGTAGATGAAGCACAGCGAGAGATATCCCTCTGGTTTAAACCGGAAGCATTAGTTAGTTATAAGTTGGTGGCTGAGCAAATTTTATACGATGTTAATTTAGATGGAATTAAGGAATAAGAACTATGCCTTCTTTGCCCACAGATAATTCAGTTGCAGAAGCTAAAAAACTCTTAATGTTAAAGTTAGGGGTTAGTTTCTTTTCGTTGATAATTATTGTCTTTTGGTTATTTAATCTCAGCGACTCCTTTACCTCTACTCGTTCTACTGCCGCTCAGGGCCAGCCCGCGGAAGTGAATGATGATTGGCAGCAAGAATTCACTGATACTTTTAGCTCCTTGCAGGCCAGTTTAGAGAATCAGGCTACAGCTAGTGGTAACGGCGAAGATTTTTTACAGGACATGGCTGATAATCTAGCGGCTCGAGAAGCCTCCCCTTCTCCTGTGGTAGAAACAGGGTCTCCAGCTGTGGCTACGGTCACGCCAGAACAATTATTGGCAGATTTAGCTGCCCGCTTACCAGAAGCTGAGCAGCCAGCTATTGATTCTTGCCCCCAATTTATTAATTGCATGCCATCTATAGGTGAAGCTAAGCCCTGCGTTATTCCGCCAGGCTGTGAAAATATTACTCAAATTGCTTACTGATATGAAAAAAGATCAAAATCCGGAGGATTTAGAAAACAATATTACTGAGGTTTTGCCTAGTAATCAGCGCCAATCCACTTTCGGCTTAATTCAGGATCAGCCCTTGGTTGAAGAGATGAGTCGCTCATATCTTGAATATGCGATGAGCGTAATCATTTCTCGGGCCTTACCGGACGTTCGCGATGGTTTAAAACCGGTGCATCGCCGCATTTTATACGCAATGTGGAGTATCGGCCTGCGAGCTAACGCTAAATTCCGTAAATCTGCTACCGTGGTTGGTGAGGTTTTAGGTAAATATCATCCTCATGGCGATAGCGCTGTCTACTATTCCATGGTGCGTCTAGCTCAGGATTTTTCCATGCGTTATCCCTTGGTGCGCGGTCAAGGAAACTACGGCTCGATGGATGGCGACCCAGCCGCGGCTATGCGTTATACTGAGGCTAAGTTGGCTGGCATTGCTGAAGAAATGTTGTTTGATATTGAGAAGGACACAGTTAATTTCATTCCCAATTACGATGGCTCTCATAAAGAACCGCAGGTTTTACCGGCTAAACTGCCAAATTTGTTGCTCAATGGTACCATGGGTATTGCTGTTGGTATGTCCACCAACATACCGCCGCATAATTTAGGTGAATTGGTAGCAGCAATTAGTTATTTATTAGATAATCCTGAGGCCAGCATTGATGATCTAATGCAATTCGTGAAGGGCCCCGATTTTCCTACCGGCGGTATTATTTATAATCAAAAAGATATCTCCGCTGCTTATGCGACCGGTAAGGGCGGTATTATTATTCGCGGCAAAGCGGAAATTGAAGAACAAAAGGGCGGTAATTTTCAAATTATTATTTCCGAGATTCCCTATCAAGTCAATAAAGCCGATTTGGTAGAAAAAATTGCTGATTTAGTTAAAGATAAAAAGTTGGAGGGCATTAAGGCTTTACGTGATGAGTCTGATAAAGATGGTGTACGCATTGTGGCTGAATTGAAAAAAGATTCTTATCCCAAGAAAATCTTAAATGCTCTGTATAAGCACACTTCTTTACAGACCACTTTTCACGTCAACATGCTGGCTTTGGTAGACGGCATTCAGCCCAAAGTCTTGACCCTTAAAATGATCTTAGAGGAGTATATTAAACATCGCGAAGAAGTAGTTCGCCGCCGTACTCAGTTTGAATTAAACAAGGCCAAGGACCGTTCTCATATTTTAGAGGGTTTGCTAATTGCCTTGAAGAATATTGATGAGGTGATTAAGACTATTAAAGCTTCTCGCGATAAAGAAGCTGCTCGTTTAAGTTTAATTAAGAAGTTTAAGTTGTCAGAACGCCAAGCTGTAGCAATTTTGGAGATGAAGCTCCAGAGCTTAGCCAACCTAGAACAATTAAAGATTGAGCAGGAGTGGGCAGAGAAACAGCAGATGATTAAAGAATTAGAAAGCATTCTCAAGTCCATTACGAAGATACGTGGTATTATTAAAGAAGAAATTCAAGCTATTGCCGATAAATTTGATAATCCTCGTCGTACGGCCGTTACCGCTCATGGCATTAAAGAGTTTAGTTTAGAAGACTTGGTGCCTAATGAGGAAACCATGGTGATGATGACTCGTGATGGTTATATCAAGCGCCTAGAGCCGGATACCTTTAAGGTGCAGGCTCGCGGCGGCAAGGGTGTGATGGGGCTAACAACTAAAGAGGAGGATACGGTAGAGTTCATGTTCACGACCTTCACTCATAGCGACATCCTTTTCTTTACCACCCGAGGTCGAGCTTTCCAATTAAAGGCTCATGAAATCCCTCAAGCTTCTAGGGTTGCCAAAGGTAATTCCATTGTTAATTTTCTGCAATTAACTAGCGGAGAAAGCGTTACCTCGGTTTTGCCCTTAGACAAGATTTTTGGCAGCAAGTATCTCTTCTTTGCCACTGAGAAAGGTTTAGTGAAGAAAGTGGAGCTATCCGCCTTTAACAATGTGCGTCGCAGCGGTTTGATTGCAATTAAGATTAAAGAGGATGATCGTTTAATTTGGGCCAAACCTACTTCCGGTAGTGATCATATACATTTAGTTACTGCCCAAGGTCAGGCTATCAGGTTTAAAGAAACCGATGTCCGAGATATGGGGCGCAACGCAGCCGGTGTCTACGGTATTCGCTTACATAAAGACGATGCCGTGGTGGGCATGGGAATAGCCAAGACTGATAAGGAAAAGAAACGTAACTATCAGATTTTAACCATCATGGCCAAGGGCTGTGGCAAGCGTACAGATTTTTCCTTATATAAAGTTCAGGGGCGTGGTGGCAGCGGCATTAAGACAGCCAAGGTGACCGACAAAACCGGAGAAATAACTAACTCCTTCCTAGTCAATGCCGATACCATGGAGGACCGTGATTTAATCATCATTTCTAATAACGGCCAGGTTATTCGCACCCCGTTTAACACGGTCAGTGTGTTGGGTCGCGATACTCAGGGTGTGCGTATTATGCGTTTTAAGGATGCAGATGACCGAGTGGCCAGCGTGACTTGGGTCTAAATTATCCCTACTAATCTATTTATTTAACAAAAACCGCTCATGAGAGCGGTTTTTTGTTTAATCTTGCGTGTTTGCTCAAGTTTCCCAAAACAAGGTATAATAAAGTCAGAACTTATTTAAGATTTTATTATCTCCATATGAATGAATCATTATTAGTAGGGCTAGCCATTTTAATTTTCTTCGCTTTAGCAGCGGTAATTATGATTTTATTGAAACGCAAGAACCCTGTTTCTGACTTGCAAGCTGTGGCGACTCTAGAACGTTTGGCGCAGCAGTCGGAAAAACTGTCGCAGTTAGCTTTGCAGAACACAGAAATGCGCCTAGAGTTAGATAAGAAATTAAGTGAAACTCACCGGGCTAGCCAGGGGCAGTTTGAGCAGACCACTCGGGTAATTAAGGATATTACGGGGCAATCAGCCAAACTAATCGCTGAGGTGACGGAAAAGTTGGCCAAATTGGACGAGACCAACAAACAGGTCATTAATTTTTCCTCTCAGCTCCAGGGATTACAGGATATTCTTAAAAATCCCAAGCAACGGGGAGTATTGGGTGAATACTTTTTAGAAGAAACCTTAAAGAATGTCTTGCCACCAAAATCATATGCCTTGCAGTATCCTTTAGGTAAAAATGAAAAGACGGGCAAAGATTTAATTGTTGATGCCGTGGTGTTTGTGAAAGATAAGATTATTCCAATTGATGCTAAGTTTTCTTTAGAGAATTACGAACGTCTATTAAATACCACCGACATTGAAGTACGCAAGAAGATTGAGGTGCAGTTTAAGCAGGATTTAAAAAATAGGATTGATGAGACAGCTAAGTATGTGCTGCCAGAAAGAGGAACGATGGAATTTGCGTTTATGTTTATTCCTTCGGAGGCAATTTACTATGACTTGCTAGTCAATTCCGTCGGCTCAGTCAAGGTCAACACCCGTGATTTGATTGAATATGCTTTTCGTGATAAAAAAGTTATTATCGTTTCCCCCACTTCATTTTTAGCATATTTACAAACTGTGTTGCAGGGCTTGAAGGCAATGCAGATCGAAGAAAAAGCTAAAGAAATTAAGGAAAATATTGAAAAACTTGGTAAACACATGCTCAGTTATGATGAGTTTTTACGCAAACTAGGAGGCAGTTTATCTACCAGTATTAATCACTATAATAACGCTTACCATGAATTTAAAAAGATTGACAAAGATGTTGTTAAGATTACCGGCGGCGCCAGTGAAATTGAACCGATGAAATTAGAGGGGCCAAAATAAACTTATGGAGAGTAAACTTAGTCAATTATCAGAACTAGAAGAAGCGATTGTAAAAATTGTTGTTTTTTTTGACATGTTTTCCTATCCCCTCACCACTTATGAATTGTGGCGTTATGTCGGTATCGCCGCTAATTTTGCTGAAGCTGATAACGCCGCTCGCCAGTTAGCTGTAACTGGTAAATTGGGCAGCGAACAGGGTTTTTATTTTTTGCCCGGTCAAGCACGTTTGGTGGCTGTGCGCAAACAGCGCTACCACTATGCGAATCGGAAGCTAAAAATTGCCCGTCGAGCAGTGGATTTATTCAAGCTCATGCCGACAGTTAAGTTTGCAGCATTAAGCAACCTCATCGGTCGTCATAATTTACGCGACGGCAGCGATATTGATATTTTTATTGTTGCTAAGGCTAACAGAATTTGGATTACACGTCTTTTTTGTGCTGGTATTATGAAGTTTTTGCGACAACGGCCGACTCCTTCTAAAAAACGTGATAAGATTTGTTTAAGCTTTTACATTGATGAAACGCATTTAGATTTAAGTTCTTTGTCTGATGGCCCCGAAGATCATTATTTCCATTTCTGGTTGGCGGGACTCTATCCCTTGTATGATGCTGGCGCCTACCACCATCAGCTAATGACCGCCAATCGTTGGTTAAGAAGTTATCTTCCTAATGGTGATTTCGTCGTTAATAATCAATCTTATCGAGAATCTCCTCGCTTTTGGCTGAGACCACGTTTGGTATTGAAATTTTGGCAACATTTTTGTGATCGTTTGGAAAAAATGAGCCGCGCTTTTCAGCTTTTAATTATGCCGGCAGTTTTACAGGAAAAGATTAATCAAGACTCGCGGGTAGTGATTCGTCCGGGAGTCCTAAAATTATACTTAGTAGACCGCCGTCAAGAATTTATGCGCCGTTATCAAGAACGCTTACGACGCTTATTCCATGAATAATATCTTTTGGACACGTCTAAATTTTTATTTATTGGCGTTGGCCGTCATTGTTTTGCCGTGGCAGACAAAATTAATCTTACGCCCCGCTCTGAGTAATTATTGGGAAATATCCATTTTTGCTTCTTTTATCATCTTGTGGCTAACCTTGTTGACTGCTTTGCCTTTATGGTCGCAACTAAAACTAAAGCTCGGTAACTCATCTTTCGATTTACGCTTGTTTTTGGTTACGATGACCCTCTTTAGTTTAATAGCCATCATCTTCTCGCCCGACTTGCTATTGGCAGGGTATCGTACGTTCTTATTCTTCAGTGCTTTGGGCTTGAGTTTTTTAATTATTGGTTTGCCGGCACCAAAACGTCTTTATTTGGCTCAACTGCTAGTCATCAGTTTAACTTTGCAGGCCATTATCGGTTTGGGGCAATTTTTTACTCAAACCTCTTGGTCTAGTGGTTATTTAGGCATAGCTTATCATCAAGCTAGTGACTTAGGCGCAACAGTAGTTGAGACTGAAAATGGTCGTTGGTTGCGCGCTTATGGTGCTAGTGACCACCCTAACGTTTTTGGTGGTTTAATGGCTTTAGCGGCTGTGGGCAGCTTATATTTATTATTTGCTACTACATCGCGATGGAAGCGAGTTTTATTTTTGAGTATTTATACCATTTTTTTAGCCGCTACTTTTGTGTCTTTCTCTCGGGCAGCGGTTCTCGCTCTGGCAGTTGGCTTACTGGTGTCGGTAGTTGATAATCGTCGTTTTTTGATTATTAATAAGCGCTTGGCGACAGCCATCCTGGTCTTGTCGGTGCTATCTGGAGTGCTATTTGGTCTTCAGTACCAAGATTTATTTTGGGCTCGTAGCCGCCTGGATAATCGCTTAGAACAAATATCTCTGCGTGATCGTCATCAATTTAATCAACGCGCTTGGCAGGATTTGCTCCAGCGACCGCTACAGGGGAGCGGCTTGGGTGCCTCTACTTTGTCGGCTCGACAGCAAGATCAGCTAAACGGAGTGATGCAGCCACCTTGGGCTTATCAGCCAGCTCATAATTATTGGTTGTTGGCAGCAGCGGAGAGCGGTATATTTTTTGTGATTGCTTTAGCTGGTCTATGGTTTAAAAGCTATCAAAAAAGCCGGCTGCGCCGGCTGACTGGTTTATTTTTTGCCTTATTTGTTTTAACCTTATTTGATCATTGGCTATTCAGTTTGCCCTTTGGGTCGATTTTAGTTTTTCTAGTGTTAGCTTTAATGTGGTAGTTTTTCTGTAATAACAGCAAGTCATTTTCTAAATTTTTAAAAGCTTGTTCTATAAGCGCCATCTCTGCTGCGGGCGCTTTTTTGATACCTTCGCGCCATTGTTGTTGCAATAGACGCACTAAAGTGGCAGCAGTACCAAAGTAGTCATTATTATCCACATGAAATTTAACGCTGGCTGCGTCTTTTAATAGCCTGGCGGTGCGGTGAAGCTGGTAGTTATGATTAGTCGGAGCCATTAGATAATACTTAAATATTTACCGTTGCCAATAATGAGATGGTCAAGAATTTCTACGTCTAAAATTTTACCAGCCGCCAAGAGGTTGTCGGTTATTTCGGCATCATTACGATTAGATTTTAAGATGCCCGAAGGATGATTGTGAGCGATGATGATGGCGCTGGCGCCATATTCTAAGGCGGGGCGAAACACTTCCCTAGCTTGTACTAAAGAGGCATCAATTGTACCAATGGAAATTACTTCATCATGGATTAATTGGTAATGATTATTGAGATAGAGGCCGCGAAATTGTTCTTTTTTTAAATTGCTCATGTCTTTTAGGTAGGCAAAAGCTTGGGCGGCATTGCGAATAGTAATGAGCCCGCCAGGTTTCTTTTGAAAAAGTCGGCGTCCGAGTTCAAAACAAGCTACAATCTGACAAGCTTTGTTGGTGGGCAAATTCAACTCTTTGGTGATGGTTATGGGGTCTTTTTGTGAAGCAATAGCCTTTTCGCCGTATTCTCGTAGTAACCTAGAAGACATTGCAAACACTTCTTCACGCTTAGTTCCTACTCCTAGTACTACAGCGAGTAATTCGGCCATGCTTAAAGCTCCAACACCTTCAGCAATCATTTTTTCGCGCGGCTTTTCTCCCTCGGCCATGTCACGTACTTTTTTAATCTCGTAAGCGCGTCCATGGTTGATGGTAGTGGGGCTAGATTTTAGGCGATAAGGCATATAATTGGCAAAAATTAAAGTAGTTGCTTTCGCTTTCCATTATAACAGAGATGTGTTAAATTTAAAATATAATTTTATTTCATTTATCTCTATGTTTAAACATAAAAAAGTGCTTTTGTCTAATAAAATTCCCTTAATTTTAGCCCCTATGCCGGGTGTAAAAACCGTTACGGCTCTAGTTATGGTTAAAACCGGGTCTAAATATGAAACACGAGCGGAGAGCGGTTTGTCTCACTTTTTAGAACACATGTTTTTTAAGGGCACCGAGCGTCGTCCCAACACCCTATCACTGTCAGCCGAATTGGACGTGTTGGGAGGAGAATATAATGCTTTTACTTCCAAAGAATATACCGGTTATTATGTTAAAGTAGCGGCCGGCAAGCTAAAGGCAGCCTTAGATATTCTAGGTGATATGTTACAAGCTTCTAAATTTGAGGCTGCCGAGATAGAACGAGAAAAAGGAGTGATTATTGAAGAGCTAAACATGTATGAGGATAATCCCATGATGCACGTTGAGGATGTGCTTGAGTCTTGTTTGTACGGCGATACGCCTGCAGGCTGGGATACTATTGGCACCAAAAAGAATATTCAATCTTTTCAGCGTCGCGACTTTCTGCGCTATTTTCAACGTCAATATGGAGCTGCTAGTATGAGTGTGATTTTGAGCGGCGCTGTTAGTGCCGCTGATCAGAAGGCGGCGGTGAAGATTTTTAGTCAATTTGGGCGTAATCCTTGGCGTGATAAACCAGCTGTGAAAGAAAAACAGCTAGCGCCAGCTTTTAAAGTGGTCGTTAAGAAAACTGATCAAGTCAATCTCGCCTTGGCCGTGCGTTCATTTCCAGTTGGCCATCCTCAGGAATTGGCCGTGAAATTACTCAGTGTCATTTTGGGAGGCTCTATGAGTTCAAGGCTGTTTATTTCTTTACGCGAACGCTCTGGTTTAGCTTATTACGTTAAAACTACCGCCGAATTTTATTCCGATTCAGGCTATTTGAGCACACAGGCTGGAGTACCTAGAGATAAGGCAGAGGCAGCTGTGGCGATTATTTTGCAAGAATATCGTCGCATTGCCAATGAAGACGTCTCGGCTGAGGAATTATCCAGAGCTAAGGATTTAATCTCCGGTCGTCTGTTGATGCAGTTAGAAGCCAGCGACGAAGTGGCTAGCTGGTATGGTCGTCAAGCAATTTTACGTAATAAATTTATAGACCCTCAAGATTTAGAACAACGTTTGCGCGCTCTCAGTGTCGCCGACTTACGTCGGGCTGCGGCTATGATTATGAAGAATCAGGGCCTCAATCTTGCCTTAATCGGGCCCGTTAAAACAGGCGAACAGGCGCGTTTGCGTCGCTTGCTTAAACTTTAAATGGCTTATGGCTACAACTCAGAATAAATTTAACGCCAGTCAGCAGGAGGCTATTGAGCATCGCCAGGGCCCATTGTTAGTAGTGGCGGGAGCTGGTACCGGCAAGACTACAGTTTTAGTTAATCGGTTGGCTGATATTTTAGAGCAGGAAAAACTAAGTAGCGATCGGGTGTTGCTTTTGACATTTACAGAAAAGGCAGCTCAAGAAATGGAAGAACGAGCCGATCGTTTGCTTCCTTATGGTTATCTTGATCTATGGATTAATACTTTCCATAGTTTTTGTGAACGGATTCTGCGCGAGCACGCCTTAGATATTGGCTTACCAGCTGATTTTAGAGTTTTAAGTACAACGGAACAATGGATGATGGTGAAAAAGAATTTATCCCTTTTCGCTCTAGATTATTACCGGCCCTTAGGCAATCCCACCAAGTTTATCTCTGAATTGTTGAAGCATTTTTCTCGCTTGAAAGACGAAAATATTTCGACTACGGAATATTTAGCTTATGCAGAAAAACATGCTTTAAAATACAATCATGACGCTGACAGTATCAAAGATGACGAAGATTCTGCGGAGGATATAATAGAAGGCTCTCGTTTGCAAGAGCTTGCTGGCGCTTACCAGGTTTATAATCAATTACTGTTGGAAAATAGTTGGTTAGATTTTGGTGATTTAATTATTTACACTCTTAGATTGTTACAGCATCGTCCTAATATCTTAAAATACTATCGAGAAAAATTTATATATTTGATGGTGGATGAGTTTCAGGACACCAATTGGGCTCAGTATGAACTGGTGAAATTATTAGCAGCTCCTAATTATAATTTGATGGTAGTGGGTGACGATGATCAGGCAATTTATCGTTTTCGTGGAGCTTCTTTGGCTAATATTATGCAGTTTAAAGATGACTTCCCTCAAGCTAAAGAGGTGATTTTAACTGCTAATTATCGTTCTCGCCAGGACATTTTAGATGCGGCGCATAGTTTCATTAAACATAATAATCCTAATCGTTTAGAGGATAAGCTAAATATCAATAAGGCTCTTATTGCCGCTGGTAAAGATGCTGATTTAGGACAGCCGCCTACTTTTTCACTCTTGTCTAGACAAGAGGACGAACTTAGTTTTGTGGCGGGGAAGATTTTAGAAATTTATCAGCGGAATCAGGCTACTGAAGAGGGTGCGGCTTGGTCTGATTTTGCTGTCCTCACTCGCTCTAATGACACCGCCGACTTATTTGTCAAAGAGCTTAGTCGGCAAGGCATCCCTAATCAGTTTGTGTCTTTACGCGGGTTGTATTATAAGCCAATTATTTTGGATTGCTTGGCTTACTTGCGTTTGTTAGATAATTATCACGAGTCATCTGCTTTATTTAGAGTATTGAATTTAGAGCCATTTAAGGTAGCTCATACCGATATTATCAATTTAAGCCGTTTTGCTAGACGTAAAGCCTGGTCATTATTTGAAACTTTGCAACAAGCTGAGTTGGTACCTGATTTAAGCGCAGAGGCTTTGCCGGCAATTCGTTCTTTGCTGCAGCTAGTAGCTAAACACTCTCTGCTGGTAGCTTCAACCTTGCCCAGTCGCCTGTTTTTTAAATTTGTAGAAGAATCTGGTTTGATTAAGGGCTTAGATTTAGATCGTGATCAAGAAACCTTTTCTTACCTCAATCAATTTTATCAGAAGATGAAACGTCTGGAGGCAGGAGCACCAGAGACGCGCTTGTCTGATTTTATGACTGCTATGGAATTAGAGTTGGAGGCTGGTGATAGCGGCGCTTTACGTTTAGATTTTGTGGACGCGGATACTGTTAAGGTCATGACTGTACATGCCGCCAAAGGTTTAGAATTTCCCTATGTATTTGTGGTGAATGTAGCGGACAAAAAATTCCCAACCATCAATCGCAGTGAAAAAATACCGCTACCATCAGGTCTGGTCAAAGAGGTTTTGGTTGATTCTAGGGATGCGCATTTAGAAGAGGAGCGACGCCTATTTTATGTGGCGCTTACTCGAGCCAAAAGGGAATTATATGTTACTAGCGCTCAAGATTATGGTGGCGCTAGAGAGAAAAAGCCTTCTCGCTTTATAGCTGAGGCCGGTTTAGCGACTAATACGGTGGCAGCAACGGCCGAGCCCAATGAATTATTAAGGGATTTAGCTGCTGAAGGACTAGAATTTTTAGCTACCGAGCTGAAGCCGGAACAATTACCTAAACGTTTTTCTTTTTCACAATTGGCCGCTTTCGACAACTGTCCGTTACAGTATAAATTTGCCTTTGTTTTAAAAATACCAGCTCCGGCGGATAAGCCCAGCTTAATTTTCGGACGGGTGATGCATCAAGTTTTTTACGATTTTCTCAAACCTCTAATCAGTGGTCCGCAAGCTAGTTTATTCGGCAAGTCTGCTTTAACAAATGAGTCTTTTAGTCTGACCAACTTACAAAAAATCTTAAAGAGGCATTGGGTAAATGACGGTTATGAAAGTGCGAATCAGAGAGAAGAATATCTACAGAAAGCTCAGCAAGCGCTCGGTGATTTTTTGCAAGCTTTCTTTGTTGCTGACGGTAAGCAGCCGCAACCCTTGTTTTTAGAGAAAAACTTTGCTTTTAAGATAGCTGGAGAGACTATCAAGGGCACAATTGATCGAGTTGATCAAGTGGACGGCGGCGTTGAAGTTATTGATTATAAGACTGGACGCACGAAGGATAAGTTGGTCTGGGCAGATAAACGTCAACTCATACTCTATCAACTGTTTTTGGAGGAGGTTTTACAAATTAAAGTTTTATCTCTAAAATACTATTACGTAGAAAGTGGCAATGTAATCTCTTTCAGCCCAAAAGAAACGGAGAAAGATAAGCTTAAATTAGAGATCGCTGCTCAAATTAAAGCGATTAAATCTCGTAATTTTTCGCCGAAACCTTCTGAGATGTGTAAATTCTGCGATTTTAAGAATATTTGCGAATTTCGCCAGCATTAGTGTTTAATTATTTATATATTATGCTAGGAAAATATTTTCATTTTCGTTGGTTACTGTATATTTGTTTATTTGGCTGCTGGGGTTTATGGTTGATAAATCAAAGAGTAGATTCTTTTGATCGCTATATTGTTGATGATTGTTTGCGGGATATTAGAGGGCAACGTGTAGCAGTTTTAGTCTTGGGGGCAGGGATTAAAAGCCCGACGCAAATCAGTCCTGTTTTTTCTGATCGTTTGGATACGGCTGTTGGTCTTTATCAAGCCGGTTTGGTCCGAAAGATTATCGTTAGTGGCGACCACGGTAGTAATTTTTATGATGAAGTTAATGCCGGCAAAGATTATTTATTAGCTAAAAATATTCCTGCTCAAGATATTTTCTTAGATCATGCAGGCTTTGATACTTACGATAGTCTTTATAGGGCTAAGTCAATTTTTCAAGCTGATAATTTCCTGGTGGCTACTCAAGACTTTCACTTGCCTCGCTCCCTGTATATTGCTAACAGCTTAGGTCTGCAAGCGTGGGGTTGTCGGGCGGACCAAAGATTTTATGCCAACATTAATTATATGCGTCGCCGAGAATGGGCGGCAACCATTAAAGCTTGGCTAGATATCAACTTAAAATCCAGTCCTCGCTTTGCCGGAGATATATTTGATTTGAGTGGTGACGGACGTCAGACTTGGGATTAATTCGTCGTTTAGTCTATAAAAATATGTCTGAAAAACAGCGCCTGCTCGATCCGCAGGAAACAATTGAAGAGGATGTTATTGAAGTGACTTTGCGCCCTCGTCTTTTAAGTGAGTATATTGGTCAAGACAGCATCAAGACGAATTTGGAGATTGCTATGACCGCCGCTAAGCAGCGCAAAGAGCCGATTGAACACGTTTTATTATACGGGCCACCTGGTTTAGGTAAGACTACTTTAGCCCACGTGATTGCTAATGAAATGGGAGCTAATATCCGGGTCACTTCTGGGCCGGCGATTGAAAAGAGCGGAGACTTGGCTGCTATTTTGAGTAATTTGGAAGAGGGCGATGTTTTGTTTATTGATGAAATTCATCGTCTGCCCAAGACAGTGGAAGAAATTTTATATCCAGCGATGGAAGATTACGCTCTAGATATAGTAATGGGTAAGGGGCCTAGTGCTCGAACTTTGCGTTTAGACCTTCCTCATTTTACTATTATTGGTGCTACCACCCTCGCTAGTTTATTGTCGGCACCTTTACGTGACAGATTTGGTTTGTCACATCACTTAGAATTTTATCAAGCAGCCGAAATGGAAAAGATTATTGTCCGTAGTGCTAATATTTTAAAAATATCTTTGCCTGCCGCCGCCGCTACCGCAATCGCTAGTCGGGCTAGGCGTACTCCTCGTATTGCTAATCGTCTGCTTAAAAGAGTGCGTGATTATTGTCAGGTAAAAAATAATGGCGAGATTAGTCTGGATGCTTGCGCTGAGGCTTTTGCGTTATTAGCCATTGATCATTTAGGTTTAGATGCTGTGGATAGAAAAATTTTAGAGACATTAATTGACAAGTTTCAAGGCGGACCCGTTGGTCTTAACACTTTAGCCGCTGCAACAGGGGAAGAGATAGACACTTTGGAAAATATTTATGAACCTTATTTGCTACAGTTGGGATTTTTAGATCGCTCACCCCGTGGTCGCTTGGCTACTGCCGCTGCTTATCAACATTTAGGTAGACCA
The DNA here is from genome assembly GCA_938003925.1 of uncultured bacterium. Classification (GTDB taxonomy): domain Bacteria; phylum Patescibacteriota; class Patescibacteriia; order Patescibacteriales; family UBA12465. The sequence continues at coordinate 138,470 of CALKWQ010000022.1, read as the reverse complement.
ACCTCTCCTAAATCTTCACTTTAGGTCTTTATGTTGTCATTGACTGATTTTGATTATACGCTGCCGCGAGCTTTAATCGCGCAAGTACCGGTAAAGCCGCGCGACCATGCCCGGCTTTTATGTTTAGATCGTGTTGATGGCAGTCTGGAACATAGTCGTTTTGATCGTTTAACTGAGCATCTGCGTGCGGGCGATGTATTGGTGGTTAATAATTCTCAAGTGTTCCCGGCCCGTTTATTGGGTTCTAAAACCGATACTGGTGGTAAAGTAGAAATTTTCTTGCATCAACCAATATTATCTAATCGCTGGGAATGCCTGATAGGGGGTCGCGTTAGATCCGGATTGGTGGTTACGCTGGGCGGTGGTTTAACTGCTACTTTAGTAACCGATCAAGGTGATGGTACTTGGCTGGTAGATTTCAATTTGACAGGAAAAAAGTTCTGGCAGGTTTTAGACAAAATTGGGCACGTGCCTCTGCCTCCCTATATTAAGCCTAGTCATAAGCAAGGATTAGACAATACTCGTTACCAAACTGTTTATGCTGACGTTAAACATAAGGGTTCAGTAGCTGCGCCTACAGCCGGTCTCCATTTTACCAAGCGCTTGTTAGCTAAGCTGCAAGCTCAAGGTGTTGAGATTGTGACTGTCACCCTGCATGTTGGCTTGGGCACCTTTGCAGCTGTTAAAACTGAGGATATTAAGGCTCATAATATGCATGCAGAGTTTGCGACTATTAGCACTGCCTCCGCCCGTTCTTTAGCTAGGGCTAAAGCTGAGCATCGTCGTCTAATCGCCGTTGGCACAACTAGCTGCCGGGTCTTAGAATCATACGGCCAAGCTATTAAGGCGGGAAGATTAGCCTTAGGGCAAGCGTATCAGGAGTGGACTGATATTTTTATCTATCCGGGCTACGATTTTCAACTAACTGATGGTCTGATTACCAATTTTCATTTACCTAAATCGAGTTTGTTGATGTTGGTATCAGCCTTTGCTGGCTACAACCAAGTACGAGCCGCTTATCAGGTAGCCATAGCTGAACATTATCGTTTTTACAGCTATGGCGATGCGATGTTTATTGGCTAATAATAAATATTTAATTGATTTGCCTTTTTTACTCTTTTGTGATATGCTCATTAAACATTGCTAATTGGTTGTATCTACTTATTTTTATTTATTGACAGTGCAGCCGGCCATTTTTTAGCAATTTTTCATTATGTTCAAGAAATTACTAATTTTAGCGTGGGAGGGGTTAAAAGTTATTGCTATTTCTTTAGCTATTATTATCCCGGTAAGATATTTTCTCATCCAGCCTTTTTATGTGAAAGGTGCTTCTATGGAATCAACTTTCCATGATCATGAATACTTGATTATTGATGAGATTAGTTATCGTTTTCGGCCAATTGAGCGCGGAGAAGTTGTTGTTTTTCGTTATCCTTTAAATCCCCAAGAATATTTCATTAAACGCGTTATCGCTCTACCTGGTGAAAGCGTACAAGTCAAAGATGCTCAAGTAATTGTTTATAATGAAGAATTTCCCGGTGGTTTGGTGTTAAAAGAAGCTTATCTGGATGTTAGTACTCCCACCTATTCTAACAGCGATGACAAAATAACTTTGGGCGCTGACGAATATTTTGTATTAGGTGACAATCGCACCGCCTCTAAAGACTCCCGCAGTTTTGGACCGGTCAACCGTAGTTTTATTACTGGACGAGTATTTTTGCGAGGCTGGCCTTTTAGTCGCGCAGCTATTTTTAACGATCCGGTAGATTATTCACTGCAGTAGATAGGAATTTAAGCTTTTAAGTAATTAGTCATATAGTATAAAGTTTTGGGCGGAATAATAATTTTATATAATTTTATCACTCTTTCTCTTTATGCCTCGTAAAAAAATGCCAGCCAGAAATATGCCTGCCTATAAGAAACCGGTAGAGAAAAGAAGCGCTAAGGCGATTGACCGTCTTTTGGGCATGAAAGATATAGTTCCTGGCGAATTCCGTTATTTTAGTACTGTGTCGGATAAGGCCGCTTCGTTGGCTGAGCTTTATAGCTTTAATGCTATTAAAACTCCTATTATTGAAAACGCCGATTTATATAAGAAATCCACTCGTCACAACAATGATAAGGAGTTATACGGCCTAGATGGCGAAAAAGGAGAGAACGCAATTTTAAGGCCAGAACTAACCCAGGGTATTTTGCGCGCGTATATTGAGAATAATTTTTCTGAGTTGCCTCAGCCTGTGCGACTTTATTCTATCGGCCCTGTTTTTCGTCGTGAAAAAATGCAGACTGGCCGTTATCGTGAGTCTACTCAGTTTAATTTAGAAATTATTGGTGAAAACAAACCCATGGCCGAAGCTTTATTGTTGGCTGCCGCCTATAATTTTTTTCAAGACCTACAAGCTAATTTTCAAATTCAGATCAATAGTTTAGGTAAGGCCGATTGTCGTAAGGAGTATACTAACAAGTTAAATAATTTTTATAAGGAACGTGGTCGTCGCTCTAAGCTTTGTAATAACTGCAAAAAGCATTTGGGTAAGAATATGTTGGCGTTACTGGATTGCAAAGAAGACGGTTGTCAACAGTTATTGAGCGAAGCTCCTCAAATTGCCGATTGTTTGTCTGACGAAAGCCGTGAACATTTCGCTAAAGTTTTGGAATATCTAGATGAGCTAAACATCCCCTATAATTTCAATCCTTATCTAGCCAGAGGTTTAAGTTATTATAATGATACCGTCTTTGAATTCTGGCCGGTTAATGATGACGGCATAGCCCATAGCAAGTTAGCTTTGGCTGGCGGTGGCCGTTATGATGGCTTAGTAGAAAGTCTGGGTGGCCGTCCGACTCCTTCCGTAGGTTTGGCCATTGGTTTAGAACGCTTAGTAGCCAAGGTCAAAGATCGTGTGGTCTTGCCAGATTTAAAAGAAGAGGTTATATTCTTAGCACAACTAGGCGAGCAAGCTAAAATCAAGTCTTTAATTCTATTTGAAGAGCTACGTCGCCATGGCTTTAATGTGAGACAATCTTTTTCTACCGACAGTCTAAAGAATCAGATGGAAGAGGCCTCCCGTCTCAAGTCAAAAATTAGTTTAATTTTAGGTAAAAAAGAAGTAATGGATGAGACTATTTTGCTAAGGGATATGGAGTCTGGAGTTCAAGAAACCGTCGCGTTTAAGAAAATTAAAGATAGATTAGAAAAAAAAGTAAATAGAAAGGAAGGTGTAATTTATGGCTGATTTTAAAAGAAAACCTGGTGAAAGTTTTGAAAGCTTCTTGCGTAAATTCAAGAAAGGCTTAAAAAACAGCAAACGCCTGGAAAAAGCCCGTTCCAAGCAACACTTAGAACCAAAAAAGACCAAACGGCAGCAAAAGAAATATGCTTTAACTAGCATGGAAATGCAACGCAAGAAAGAATATTTGCGTAAGACTGGTAAGTTAGAAGAGACTCAGAATAGATAATAAAAAATCTCCCCTTCAGGGGAGATTTTTGTTTAGTTTTTAATACCAGGTATGAAACGCTTGATATTGTCTAAGGGGCGTTTTTTTGCAAACTGTTTAATGCGGTCGCGTGCGCGTTTAGTCTTAGCAAATTTTAGCCAATCTCTGTTAGGGTATTGTCGGCCCTTTTCCGTGATAATATCTACCAAATCGCCATTCTTGAGTTCCTGGTCTAATTTACCCAGTCGGTCATTAATGATTGCCCCTGTGGCCTGATTGCCGATATTAGTGTGGACGGCATAGGCAAAATCAATTGGTGTGGCTTGCTCTGGTAATTCAAAGACGTCTCCTTTGGGAGAAAAAACGAAGATGCGATCATTAAAAATATCAAGTTTAATATTTTTAATCAGCTCACTGGTATCGGAAATTTCTTTCTGAATTTCTACAATCTCTTTGACCCAGTGCGGTTGCATGCCGCCTTGATTTTTAGCTTTGTAATACCAATGGGCGGCCAAACCGTACATTGATTCTTCGTGCATTTCTTGGGTACGAATTTGAAATTCTACAGCTTTGCCTTCGGGTCCGAAGATAGTGGTATGCAAAGAGCGGTAGCCGTTAGGTTTTGGCACAGCGATATAGTCTTTGAAACGGTTAGGTTTAGGACGCCATAAGGTGTGTATAATGCCTAAAGCTTTGTAACAATCGTCGACATGAGGTACCACTATTCTGAGAGCGAAGACGTCATAAATTTCGTCAAATTTACGATCTTTGCGCTGCATTTTTTGGTAAATGCTGTATAGATGTTTAAAACGCACCTCTATTTCGTATTTTAATCCAGTTTCTTCTAATCTAGGTAGTAGTTCTTTCTTGATTTTTTGAAAATATTGGTTTCTTTCGGCTTTTTTTTCCACTTCATACTCTTGTTCCAATTCTTGGAATTTATCCGGGTACAGATACTTAAAACACAGGTCCTCTAGTTGCCATTTCAGTCTCCAAATGCCCAGCATGCCGGCTATTGGAGCATATATTTCTAAAGTTTCTTCGGCAATTCTTTTCTGTTTGACTGGTGGTAAGCCTTCTAGGGTTCTTAAGTTATGGAGACGGTCACAAAATTTGATAAAGATGACACGAATATCGGCGGCCATCGCTAAAAACATCTTTTTTAGGTTTTCACGGTAGCGTTCAATGCCACGATATTTAATTTTGCCTAGTTTAGTGATGCCAGCCACCAGTGTGGCCACTTCCTCGCCAAAGTTTTTCTGAACATCTTCAATGGTGCGGTTAGTATCTTCCGGAACATCATGAATCATGCCGGCGATAATGGTAGGTAAGTCGGCTTTTATTTCTGCTAGCAAAAAGGCGGTGTGTAGGGGGTGTTGGATGTATGGTTCTCCGGTTTTACGTAATTGTCCAGCGTGAGCCTCGTTGGCAAAATCATAAGCTAAGCGCAACATAGTAGCGTCTTCACCGGGATGATTTTCTTCAAATTTTTTGATGATGCGATCTATAGTCATGTCTTTTCCAATTTTGTGTTTTTATGTTATAATAAGCTTAACTGCTAAGCTTTTAAATTATATCACGCTTTGCGGTTCAATTAAAATAAAATGCGTCGCAGATTTTTTTCTTTTTTATTATTTCTCACGCTAATTGTGGCCGGTTTAAGCTTGGCTAATTTAGCTTTTGCTCAGAATATTGATGTGGGGATGAATGAGATTGGCAACACTATTCAATTGAGCTCAACTGACCCCCGCGTTATCGTGGCTCGCGTTATTAATTTTGCCCTTTTGTTCCTAGGGGTAATTGCTGTGGGTTTGATTATTTATGCCGGTTTTCTGTGGATGACAAGTGGCGGCAGTGAGGACAAAATTGATCAAGCCAAGAGAATTTTAAGGAATGCCGTTATTGGTTTGGTGATTATATTGTCTGCTTGGGGCATCGCCTCTTTTGTCTTAAGTCGTCTACTAGGTGTGACTGGGGCGGGCAATCTGTTCGGCAATAACTCGAATAATTCATCTTTAATAGGAACAGGAGCGATGGGCGCCTGTACCGTAGAACGTGTTTATCCAGAAGACGGTCAAAGTGATGTGGCTCGTAATACTTCCATCATTATTTCTTTTAAAGAAGCTCTGTTGTTAGATAGTGTTTGCCAAAATGAAGCTGGTGGTGCTTGTGTCTGTAATCAAACCGATTGCCACTTGCTCAACCCCGAAAATATCCGTATTTTCCGTCAAGATTTAGGTGACAATTGCGGAGATTCTAGTTGCCCGGCCGACAATACTAATGTTAGTAGAGCTTATGTTCATGCGTCTGATGATCGTCGTACTCTAATTATTACTCCCTTAGAATTTCTTGGTCAAGCTGACGGCAATGTTGATTACTCGGTGCTTTTTACTGGCGATGTTTTAAAGGATGGAGGGGAGTCTATATTTAAAACCTGCAGCAATGATTTCTTTCAGTGGGGTTTTGAAGTCAGTAATAATTTAGACTTAACCCCTCCCCAAGTTTTACGTGGCGGTATTTTCCCTTTACCCGACAATGAAGAGGATATTTTTGAACAATCGGTGCCGGCGTCAGTAGCTACTGCTGCGATTCAGGTTCAATCTTGCCCTAACGTTTATCAGCCAGCGGCAGTGTTAGGGGTAACGCCGACGGCGGGCGGTTATAATGGTACGGGTACAATATCTGAAGATTATCATGCCAATTTTTCTTCTTTATCTGTAGTGACGACGTCTGATAATACTCAGGCGCAATTGTTTTCCGGGCAGGAATTATTAGGTGTAGCACAATGGCAGGGTAACAGCGCTGACTTTAATGGTTATTTTCAATTGCAGGTTGATGGTCATGCCGCTGGTAGTGCTTGGAATATTGCTTTAAGACCGGAAGTTTTGGCCGATAATTTAACTGTTGGTGGCGAGGTGTATACTTTTGCTACCTCTGGGACTGGAAATAATATTTTGGTGCCCGAAAATAATTGCGATGTTAATGTTGTGGCCACTTCTATTTATTCTAAACTTAGTGGCCATCCCGATGTTAATGTTGATAAAACAGAGGCAACCGTAAGTTTGTCCGCTAAAGTGGCCGGGGCAGCTGGTAATAATCTGTATTTAGCCACCAATAACACAACCTCTCTCTCCTTGCAGCCTTTTAGCGGTGGTCAGAATTTAGTGCGTACCAGCGAGGTCAAAGATCGGCATGATCGCCCGATGAATTCCGTTATTCAGTTGAACTTTAACGAATCAGTGAATCCAATGTTAGTGTCAGGTCAAGCAGACGAGGTTAGTAATTATTTACGCATTATTAATGCAGAACCTTCGGCGGTATCTGGGTCTGCTTGTACACAAAACAGCGACTGCTTGTCCTATAAATGTGACGCTAATGTTTGTGTCGGTGATTATCTTTCTGGTCGTTTTATGATTTCTAATGCTTATCGAACGGTAGAATTTATTTCAGATGTAGAATGTGGCCAAAATGGTTGTGGTGAAAAAATCTATTGTTTGCCGGCCAATAGTCATTTAGCGGTAGAAATGGTTTCGGCTAATTTAAAGACTTGTACCACTGATGCTGACTGTTCTGCTTTTCAGCCCTTTTCTACTTGCGCACCTTTTTCTTCTTATTCTACTTGTCAGGATACCAATGGCAAAAACTACCCAGTGTCTAATGTAAATCAATTGGATGGTATTGTTGATGCCGCCCTCAATTCTCTAGATGGTAATCGCGATGTTTTTGCTGATGGACCTCTAGATTTTTATAATGAAAATCAGGCAGACAATTTAAATTTAAAGGATAAATATAAATGGTCTTTTTATATCAATGACCAAATCATGTCTGAGCCACCGCAGATTTCTTTTATTAAACCTGAGAATAACGACCTCGGTGTTGATACTAAAGCGCCTATTCAGATTAACTTTAATACTTTAATGATGAATTCTAGTTTGCTGACCGGCAGCGTCATGATTAATAACGGACAAAGAGATATTAATCATCACCTAATTAATCTTTTTAGTTCTTCTCCTTCGCCCATAGGTTATTGGGTGGGAGCTGATAATCGTGACGTTAACCCTTTAGACGGTGAGCCTGATACTACTTTTGCGTTTTTACATCATACTGAATTATCTTCATCGGTAAGTTATAAGACTCAAGTTGGCTCTGGTGTTAAAGATATATACCAGAATTGTTACAAACCCAGCACCGGACCTAATTGTGTAGCCACACCAGAGTTGCCTTCTTGTTGCTATGGTGCTGCGACCAATGCTTTAGGTCTGGATGGTAATTGCGAATAATCAGCAGTAAAATAAAAACTTAAAAAGTTATCAAGCATCCCTACGCTTTAAGGATGAATTTAAGCTTAAAAATTAAGCGTTTCATTTTTAATCGTTAGATTGCCTTTCTGCCTTTGTGTTTAAGCATAAGAAAATAGTTACGCGTGTTCTAGCCTTCTTTCTGCTTGCCAGCGCCAGTTTTGCTTTTGCGCAATTGGCTGGTGCGCAAATAGACGTCGGTGTTAATGAGATTAACAGCGATATTGTATTAAGTGCTTCTGACCCTAGGGTGATTGCGGCGCGAGTGATTAATATAGTTATGCTGGTTCTGGGCGTGTTGGCAGTCGGCTTAATTGTTTATGCCGGCTTTTTATGGATGACGGCTGGGGGCGAAGAAGATAAGCTTGATAAAGCTAAAAAGATTTTAAAAAACGGAGTTATCGGTTTGGTAATTATTTTGTCCGCCTGGGGAATTGCTTCTTTTATTTTAAGTCGACTCATCAGCGCTACTACTGGCGGAACTGGTTCGGAGATTTGCACTAATGGCCAATCCGCCTCTTGTCAATGCGGCGGATCCATGAGCTGTATTGATGGTGCCTGGGGTCCATGTCTTGGTTCGGATTGTAATTTTGGTGGTGGTCCTACCGGTTGTGACGGCAGCGCTCTAGGCGGTTGCCAGGCAACCGCACAAATGTGCGCTGATGGTGATTATTGTGATAGTAGTTCTTGCGCCTGCGTCCCTCAGGGCGGACTGGGTGATTCTTGTGATGCTGATGAACTTACGCCTACTTGCGAAGCTGATAACGACCGTTGTGCTGAATATTTGAGCTGTGACACCACTTCTTGCACTTGTTACGGGCCGCCAGTAATCACTGAAGTCAGTCCGGTGGGTGGATTTTGTCAGGAAGACGTCAACCGTAGTTGTGATAGCGATGATGATTGCACGGTAGCCTGTAATTTAACTGTTCCTAACGGTGCAGACGACAATGTTATTACCATTATGGGTAGTAATTTTGGTGCTTATGATCCTGTGACCAGTAAGGTTATCTTCGGTGGTGATGTTGTTGGTGTTGAGCCGGCGACAGTTAATCCTGATTGCGTTAGTTCCTGGACTAATAATCAAATTATTATTGTTGTGCCTCTGGGTGCGGCTACTGGCCCTTTAACTGTAGTTACTGCTGACAATAAAATCGATACCACCGCCGATGAAAACGGTCCGGTTCTTCCAGATTTTATTGCTAATGATATTGTGCGTCCTGGTTTGTGTTTATTAACTCCTGATGCCGGTTTGTTGAGTCAACAAGTTAATTATCGCGGAGTTAATCTGTATTCCGGCCAAGCATATTTTGGTGACTATAATCAGAATGTGCGCGGTTTAGATTCCGTATTTACTAATCCCGCCGGTTTAGCTGGTACTAGTACGATTCCCAATCTTAATAAAGGCAAGATGAGTAGCTTTGTGGTAGCTAGCGTAGCTGGAAACCAAGAGAAGAGTAATTATGTTAGTTTTGTTAAACAAGAAGAACCTGACGCCGGACCATTTATTAGTTATTTTGAGCCAGCTACTGGTCGCGCTGGTCAGTATATTACTATCCATGGTGGTGGTTTTGGCGGCGCTCGTGGCTCTTCTCAGGTATTTTTCGGTGATACTGAAGCAGATTATAATTTCCCAGAAGTATGCGCTAACTCCGTGTGGCGCGATGGGCAGATTATTGTAAAAGTACCAGCTGATTTATCTGACGGCAGCTATACCATTAGAGTTAAATTAAATGAAGAAGAAGTTACTTCGCAGAACGCCAACCCCAACGCCTTCTTGGCTGACGCTAGTTTGTCTTTGAAAACTAGTATTTGTAAAATTTCTCCTCAGCGCGGTCAAATTGGTACAGTGGTAAATCTGTGGGGTGAATATTTTGGTCAAACTGGCACGGATGCTTTAACGGTCTTTACCTACAATCGTGCCGTCAGTGGGCAGATTAGCGCTGATCAGTCGGCGCAAAAGTTAAGTCCAATGGTCCCGGAGAATGCAGTTACTGGATCGGTGAAAGTTGTGAAAAATAATGAGTGGGGTAATGATGTTAATTTTGAGATTGGCACCTGTGTAGCTAACAGTGATTGTGGCGGTGAAGTTTGTTGCCCGGCTGGTACTTATAAACAAGGTCGTTGCGTTAACGCTTTAGCTGATTGTTATGTAGATATTCCCAATTCGGTATTTGAGTGGGGTTTCTCTTCTGGTTTTGGTGGCGTAGGGACTACCACCCCCTATGATAGCTGCCAGGGCATGGCCCAGGCTTTGGGCGCTTGCCAAGTGGGAGCCTTCTGTCCTAACTCCCCGGGTTTATGCTCTCCTTTTGCTGGTAGCACCTTAACTTTAGGTGCTTGCGACTCTAGTTGTACTACCGTAGCAGCTTGTTCTGGGCAGGCTCAAGGTTGTACTTATAATGGTCAGCTGGATGCTTGTTTGTTAAATAACGAGACCTGTTCTTTAAGCTCAACTTTAAATTACACGCTCAATGGTAGCGATTTCAGTGCGATTCAAACCTGTCGAATTTTCCCTCAATTTGGCGGCCAAGCTCATTGGGAAATAAGTACTCCCACTTCCTGTCCTCAGGGATGGACTAGGTTAGATGGTGGTCGTTGTGTTGATAGTGTAAGTAATAGTAGTTCGACCTGCTCCTTATGCGCCACCGGCTTTAACTGTCAAGATGTTAATGGCCAAGGTCGTTGCGTTACTACCGAATTATGTGCCGGGGGAGCTAGTTGCTCCGGCAATACCTGCGTAGCCGCCCAGGGCGCTCGTTGTGATTGTTGTTGTGAAATTGGTGAAGATGCTCGCGATTGTTGCGCCCCCTTAACTTGTACAGGCTCTTGCGGCAGTGACACTAGCGATGACGCCGCCGGCTTAGGCCAATGTTCCGGGTGTGCTATTGATAATGATGGCAACGGCATTATTTCTGAGGCAGAGCAGATTTTATCTGATCAGGCATGTAATTGCAGTAATCATTCTGGTAAATTTTGTGATGTATCAGTACCGACTGGCGCTTGCGTAGATTGTAGCCGCTTGTCTGCCAGCTCCTGTATAGAACACAGTCAAACTTGTTGTTTAGATTCTCGTGGCACCGCTACCGCTAATGATGACGTTTGCCGTGGCGGCGACGGCCAGGCTGTCAGCAGTGATCCATCTAGCCCAGACTTTGGTTATTGTGCCTACTTTGACTGTCAGAGCGCTTCTTCTACTCCTCCCGGCGATCCCAGCTTATGCGCCTCTTCTACTCCTAAGATTTTTGGTTTGTTTCAAAATATCGATAGTTGTGACGCTAATTGTGCTGCTTCACCTGGCTTGTCTTTTTGCGGTCAATATGATGGTGATCAAGTAGGGTGCGCTGCCGCCTCCGGTTGCTGTTTCAATTTCAGTGATCAGCGCTGCCGGGGCGGAGAACAGATGTTTGGTGGTTTTTGTGCCTATTTTAATTGCCAGGGCGAGCCTAACCAGGACCAATGCGATGCTAATCCAGTTACCGTTGGAACCTATAGTAGTTTCACGGCTTGTGCTACCGGTTGCGCTTTACCGGCACTGGGAGGACTAGGCAAAGACTGTCGTAATTTAAGCATAGATGAAGAAGATGACTGTAATACTTCCTTTTGCTCCTCTCCTTTTGCTTGTTTAAATAGTACCGGTTCGGTCGGCCTGCCCGGTGATTGTGGTACCTGTTGTTGTCAGGTGAGCAACCCTAATTCTTGTGCCGGTATCGGCAATGGTAATTTAGTTTGCCAACCCAATGAAGCTCCTTGTTCCGGCAATGATCGTGGTTTGTGTTGTGGTTGTAGCCAGGATGCTGATTGCGGTAATGTTGAGACTCTAGGTTGTGATGCCGGTACTTGCTGTCGCGCTCGCCCGGCGGTTTTAACTGACCAGCTATTACCTCCTCACGGGGCTACCGGTGTTTGCCGAAATGCTAGCATGAGAATACCTTTTGACCAGGAGATGGATATTAATAGTTTAATGAACGGCATCATTTTATTAGAAGAGCACGACTATGGCACTGGTACTTGTCCGGCAGGTACTTTTGTGGCGGCTGCTGATGGTTTTAAACCTTTGCATCAAAATTGGTTAGCTCGCACCTATCAGCGGTTAAGTCGTACTTTACGTCTGACTTTACGTAGTTTAGGTTTGGCTTCAGATACAGCCCTGGCAGTAGCGCCACCTAGTGCCTCTAAACTATATTGTGCCGTGCCTGGAGTTGTTTCGGTTACCCAAAATGGTAATGGGAGTGTGGCTGAATTTCAACCAAAGAAAGTACTGGCCCCGGCTACTAACTATTATTTGATTGTTAAAGGGGATGCGGCCTTAGATAGTAATTCTGGCGTTTTGAGTCAGTGGCAATTAGGTTTAAACGGGCAAGGTTATTTAGATTTGTCTGCCAATAGTTATATAGAAGGTGAAAATTTATCTTTTAATAACTTAGTGTTCGCTAATTCTTATATTGCTAACTTCAGCACCTTACCACAAGCAGGATCTAGTGCTGGTATTTGTGCGGTGGAATATGTGACTACCGCCCCGGCGTCTTATCTTTTTCAAAATACCGACAACGATCTAAATGAAGATGATTCCGACCCGCAGAGCAATAGTTTTGATACCAAAAGTGATCGCGATAAATTATTTTCTGCCAGCGCTTATAGTTCTGATGATCAGTTATTACACCCTAGCTCTGGATATTATTGGGATTGGGATTGGGAAGTAGCTAAGCCTAGCATGGCTACTATTGCTACAGTTGCTGGATTAGCCGACAATCAGGCTTTAGTAGTGGCTGCTAGCGGCGTGACTGATGATTCTACTATTTTGTCAGCTCAGGTTAATATGGATCGATTCTCTGAGCCTAGTTGCAACAATGCCGCCACCTGTGTGTGCGCGGAACCAGACTGTTTTAATAACTGCTGTAATGTTTATCAGGATGGAGACGATTTATTAGCAGAGACCCCAATATTTACTTTTTTGTGTCAGAATCCTTGGCCGGCAGTTAATCAGTCAACTCAGAGCTGGTCTCCTTGGTATGACACTTGTTTGGGTGCGATTGGTAATTGTGCTAACTATAATTATAAATTCTACTATTGCCGTGATGCTGGAGAAGATGGGCTAGCGGATGATTTGCCCGCAATGATTAATCCGGCTGTGATTAGAGGGTCTGGCAGTACTTTAGTTTGTAGCGAAGGGCAGACAGCTTGTTCCTCTTTGGGCGCGACTTGCGGTCCCGATAATAACTACGACGGCGTGGCGGACGGCTTCTGTATCTGGAACGTGTTAAAAGAATCTTATTTCTTTAAAGAAGCTACTCCCAGCGTTGGTGCTATTACTGCGGCGGTGGATGAGGAAGACGGTGATACCGTGCGTTTAGAGTGGTATGGCAGTTCCAGTGTGATCTACAATGCAAATCCTAGTCAGCTAGGCAAGTATCGTATTTACTATGCGCCGGAAGTTTCCGGCAGCATGTCATTTGTTGATGTTAAGCCAACCGACAATTATATAGACGGTTTTTCTACCCCTGTTTGTGTGCCCGCTGTGCCAATTAATGGCGAAAATTATAGTTGTCGAGCTTTGGTGCGCGGACTTCAGGCCGGCATAACTTATCGTTTTAAAGTTTCTGCTATTTCTAGTGCTCAAGTAGAAAGTCCACTATCTGACGAAAAAACGGCTACTGTTACTGATCAAATAGCTCCTAGTGCTCCCCAGGCTCTTGGTGGCTCTATTATTACCGGCCAGCGCTTACGTTTCACCTGGCAGGCTAATACTGATGATACTTTATTCTATCGCCTGTATCACGGAGTAGTGAGCGGTCAATACGGGGAATCTTTTGATTCTGATAACGCAGCCACGGCTTTAGATTTAGATATTCGTCAGTTTAGTCCAGGTGTGCATTATTTTGCTTTATCGGCTGTAGATGCTTCTAATAATGAAAGTATAAAATCAGCACCTATTTCTTTGGTAATTACTGCTCAATAAAAGGCTTACTAATATTTTTATATGAATTTTAAGCGCCATCTTTATTTAGTTTTTGGCTTAGCAGTCTGTCTTTGGTTATTTGCCCCACAGTCAGCACGAGCAGCTGAGGGGGTTATTGACCTCATGATTGATCAGAACGGGAATAGCGTTCAGACTGATGACGGCGATGCCATTGCCGTGCGCGTCTTGCCTAACCCTAATCATTATAGCGCCGCGCGTTGGTATAAAAGCCAGGGATTTTCCGGTTCGCCGCAGGCTTTATTAGTTGATGGTTATGATGCTGTGCGTGATGGCCGCACCGTTTATGTTAATGCCGCTAATGTGGACGAAGCTTCACACCTTATCTACACTAATATTTATTTGATTTCCTATAATCAAAACCCTAACTTTAAAACCATTGACGTTTTAGGGCAAATCGTTGATCATTGGCGCTTTAATAGTAATCTTAATACTCCTGGTCACTGTTATATTTCTACTCTCACTTGTCAAAATGATACTGATTGTACCGATGGCCAGACTTGCTTTGGTAAAAGCACTGCTCCAGGTCGTTGTCGTCCTGCCAATAATGATGTTTGTTATACCGATGCTGATTGCGGAGCAGGGATTTATTGTGACAGTCTGCGCGCCAAGATCGCCCGCGACGTACGTCGTTTGGGTATTTTAGGTGATTTGCGCGAGTCGCTCTCAGCTTTCAAACAGGCTAATAGTAAATACCCAGTCTTAGGTGCCGGCACTTATTTGCCTTTGACTAGTTTGTCGGTTTGGCCAAGTTGGCAGTCTTCATTTTTACCAAAATTAGGTTCAGCTCAATCATTGGTCGATCCGATTAATATGCTTGGCCCCTGCGCCGAACACGATGCCGTTACTTGTTGGAATGAAAATACTAATTCTTTTGCTGATCCGGAGGTAGGTAATAATACTCTAGAATTACCTGGCGGTAGCTATGCTTTTGTTTATTCCAGTGATAGCAATGGTTCTAATTACAGTTTGTGCGCAGCGATGGAGAGTAAGAGTTTAGGTTATAATACTACCGAGGGCCAATTAGCTGATTCTGGTTGTGTGGCTAGTGGAGCTGGCTATACTGGTTCAAGTAATAATTTACCACCGGTTTTAATCTCGGCTAACTTACAAGGAGAGCAGGGACAGGCTTTTAGCGGATTTATTAAAGTGCTTGATCCAGAAGGCAATCCTTTAAACTGGAATATTAATACAGCGGGCGCAACTTGGTCTAATTGGAGTGCGGCGCCGATTATGCAAGATACTGCTAATCCTAATCAGAAGAAGCTTTATGCTGCTGCGGCTGGCAATACCGGAACCTATAATGTGTCGTTAACTGTTACCGATGGGCAGGGAGGAACTTTGGCCACTGTAACGCCGATTAAGATTAACAATGGCGCTCCAACCATTCAATCGGATGACGTGATTTATTATCCCAGCACGGTTATTCCTTTAACCATTCGTTTTAATATCACGGATAAGCATCATCCGGTGACGTATACTTTAACTAAGGCGACTTGGAATTCCGGTCCTTATGATTTACTTTCTCCCGGGAATGCCACTTTTATGGGGGCGACTTCCAATAGAGTGGGAGATACAGTTTATTACACCTTGAAATACAATTTGCATACCACCAATAAGTTCACTACGGATACGACTTTTGTTTATGTAATTACTGCCAAAGATGCTTATAATACCACAGCTACGCGTCAAGTTAATTTAGTTATTAAAGTTGATCCACCCATTTTAGATTTTAACTGTGCTAAAGCGGTTCGTGTCGGCGCTAGTTATTATTGCGGTTTGGGTTGGCAAAAACAGGGGGATCATACAATTACTTATAGCGCCGTTGGACTCTTGCCGACAGGATTGGTGATTAGCGGCTCTGAAGGGGCCATTGAAGATGATCTAGGTAATAATACTCAGGCCAGACTAAAGCCCTGGCATCGTTTAATGTCTTGGCTGGAAGGTGCTTTTAAGCCAGCTAAGGCAGCGGTGATGATGCTTTACTATTCTTTAAATGGTACCCCTACCACCGCTTCTTCTTCTTCTTTGTTAGTTAAGATTAAAGCCGAGAACGAGTTTGGTGCCGTTTCTCAGCGTGAATTTAATTTAGCAGTCAATACTTATTGTGGCGATGGAGCCAGGCAAACCCCTAATTTAGAGGGACGCGGTGGTTTTTACAATGATGGCCATGAAGACTGTGATGGCAATGCTGGTATTGCCGTAAATCGTAGTCAAATTGGGGTTAGCTCCATTAATCTACAGTATGGTTGTACCAATAAGGTCGGTGAGGCAGTGCCTTATCCGATTATGAACAATCAGTATTTTTGTGTTTACCTGTCTTCTGAAGCCGAGGACGGCGGTGGCTATTGCGGCGATGGTTATTGTCAGGCAAAGATAAAACGCAACGGAGTTCTTGTGCCTTGGGAAATAGATGGTTATTGCCCGGCTGATTGCACCTGTGCGGGTGTTAATCAAGTGCAAGAAGGCAACGCGTGTATTTGCGCCGAAGGTTGGTTTGACTGCGAGACAGAGACGCCTGGTTGTGAAACTAATCATGCTTGCGACATTTTGCCTGATGGCGGCACGGGAGGCGGCGGCAGCGTATTTGATGGCTGTGCTCAGGATGAATATTTATGTGGCGGAGAGTGTTATTCACGCACCTCTCAGTTTAGTTGCGGCGCCAATTCTAACAAGTGTTATAATTATCAAGGCAGTACTTGTACCACTAGTTGCGAAAGCGGTATGTACAACTGCGATGGTCGTTACGATTGCGAGGCTAGTAGTTGTTCTTGTCCTTTAGGTTCCCACTGGAACAGTGCGGCTTGGCCTAACGCTCAATGCGTTTCTGATAGCCAGGAGGGTTGTCCTAACGGTCAACTGCCTTGTGGCGAGGAATGTTATAATCCCAACTCTCAGAAGTGTTGTCCACCCATACAGATTTGTTCTGTAGTTTTTGGTTGCGACGACGAGGCAGATACGGTTTGTAATTTGAATCAGTCCTGTTGTTATGTCCAGGGTGTGGCTAATTGCGCTAATAATGCCGCTATGTGTCAGTATTTGCAAAACCAAGCCTCTGGCAATAATGCTAATTAAAGCATAAAGTATCTCATTAATAATATGATTATATCAAAAAAACAGGGTCTTATTATTGGCGGTTTAATTCTACTGGTTATAGCTTTAGTTGTTATTTATCTGCTCTGGCAACGTCCAGTTGTTGATACTGAATTTACCCCTGAAACAAACCCAACTACTAATACAGCGCCCGTGTTTATGACTTCTGAGGAAAAGCAGATTTTTGCTATTCCCGAGGAAACTAAAATTCAAGTAATTAATCGTGGCGAGGATGGTAGCATTATTACCTATAAGATTATTAATAATGACGCTGACGTGGTTATTCCTGGCTCCGCCTCATCTACTCGTCCGACTAGGCAGTAGGGATGCATTTTTATCTCTAATCGGTTATAATAAAATTAAGCTCATAAAAATAAAAATCGAAATCTATGTTTAACAACCTAAATGGCCAACAACCAGGCAATGCCAGTCGAAATGCCGTGGATGATATTTTTGCGGAAACTGATGCCAACATCAATAATACTACGCCCGCTTCAGTCAATATCGAAGCTCAGACCGCAGGCTTATCTGCTCAGCCTTATACTGCTAGTGGGGATGTCGAGGGACACAGCCCCTCTCGGTCTAAGTTAAAATTTATTTTAATTATATTATTAGCTGTCTTAATCTTGGCCGCTGCCGCTTATTTGGTTTATGTTAAATTAATGCGCTCTGTTGCTGATAATGAAAATATTCCAGTTAATCAAAATCCAGTTGTAGATACTACCCCATCTACACCAGTGACGCCTCCGGTAAATAATGTGGTTACACCTACACCCGAAGTGATTGCCACTAATACGACTCCGGTGGTTGATGTCGCTAGTAATACGCCTTCAGCTACAGGCACAGAAATTATTATGGCGCCTATTGATTCCGATGGTGATAGCTTAACAGATGCCGAGGAGCAGATTTTACAAACCAATCCCAATCTACTAGATTCTGATTTTGATGGTTTGTCTGATTATGAAGAGGTGCGTGTTTATGGCAGTAATCCCTTAAACACCGATACCGACGGTGACGGCTACAGCGACGGCGATGAGGTAAAAAATGGCTACAGTCCCAGCGGAGAAGGCAAGCTTTAAGTTTTGAGACTAGCATCAATTTTATGGCAGTTAAGGCAACCAAGAATAATCACAAAAGTCAGGCTGGCGTCACCGGTGTGCGTTTGTATTTACGTGTACACGTGATGCCTAAATTAAACATGCCTTTACGTGGTAAGGCTTGGCACTGGATTGCTCCTTTTGTGGCCGCGGCAATTTTGATTGTAGCGATTTTTTATTTTTTGGCTGATTAAATATGGATAAGATTTCCGATCAAGATAATAAGAAGTTAGATGAATTGCAGAAAAGATTGCAACAGGATTTTGTGGTCAAAAATATGCCCGCTTTTACTAGTTTTAGTGGCGCTAGTTATGAGAAGGAGACGACGACTAGTAACAATTCTTCCCAGCCTAGTTTAAGCAGTGTTTCTAAGGGTAAAATTGACCATAAGTCTACCGGTATTATTATTATTGGTGTTGGTTTATTAATAGTCGCAGCATTATTTTATTTAGCTTATCGTTTTGTTATTAAGCCGGCCATGAATAACTCAGGCTTAAAACAGACTCCTCCGGCAGAGCAGACAGTCGTGCCAGTAGTTAATGAACCGGTAGTGCCAGAGTTAGTAGCTACAGCTACCGCCTTGACAGTAGTGCCGGTGGAAGCTGAGTCTTCTTCAACCACTCCAGAGGTAGTGCCAGATTTAATCTTGCCGGTAATCGCTGATGCTGATAATGACGGCCTAAGCGATGTGGCTGAAGTTTTTCTGGGTACTAATCCGCAATTAGCCGACACCGATAATGATAATTACAGCGATAAGCAAGAAATTTTAGCAGGTTATAATCCGGCAGGAGCGGGCAAATTGAATGACAATGGCAATCTAGCTCTTTTCTCTGACGACCAGGGTTACTTTGCTGTAATCTACCCTGCTGCCTGGGAGGTGAATGCTGCCAATCAGAAGGCAACATTATTTTCTGCGCCCGATCAGTCTTTTATTCAGATTGCTTTTGAAGATGCTGAACAAAATTATCCCGACATTATAACTTGGTATAAGAGCCAGTTTTCTGATGTTGACACTTTGAGTCAGGACCGGTTGATTGAAAGTAGTTTTGGGCCGGGGATTTTGAGCGCTGACCAGCAGATTGCTTATTTTTTAGATACCGATGGCCGTCGCGTTTTTGTAGTGTCTTATATTAAGTCAGGAGAAACAGCTCCTTATTTAGAAATATTTAAGATGATGGTAGCCTCTTTAATGCGTTTACAATAAATAGTTGATCAACAAAAAACCCGCTGGTTTAAAGCGGATTTTTTATTGTTTTAATGGCTTATTCTTTGGAGATAACCTTATCGATTAGACCGTATTTCATAGCTTCATCAGCGCTCATGAAATTATCTCGATCACTGTCTTTTTCAATTACAGCTATCTTCTGACCAGTATGGGTTGCTAAGATTTTATTCATCTTATCTTTGATTTTTAGAATATGTTCTGCCCTAATTTTAATATCTGATGCTTGACCCTCAGCTCCGCCCATGACTTGGTGAATCATAACTTCGCTATTAGGCAAGGCAAGACGTTTACCCTTAGTCCCTGCTGCTAGCAGTACTGAGGCCATTGAGGCTGCTAATCCTACACAGATGGTGGATACTGGGCATTTAATATACTGCATGGTGTCGTAGATGGCGAGGCCGGCAGATACGGAGCCACCGGGAGAGTTAATATAGAATTTGATATCTTTTTCTTTGTCTTCGGCGGCCAGAAACAGCATTTGAGCAATAACAATATTAGCTACATGGTCGTCAATAGCTTCGCCTAAAAAAATAATGCGATCTTTTAGCAGACGGGAATAAATATCGTAGGCTCTTTCCACTTGCCCTTCTTTTTCGATAACGGTTGGGATTAAGGTCATAAGCTTAAATTTAATTATTTTTTGCTATTATTAAGAATTATATGGCAGTTAAGCATTTTTGTAAAGTCTTGTCTTGATTTTTTCGTCTTTTTAGTCTAAGATTTTAAAAGTTTCTAATCTTTGGCAATAAATTACCAAAATCTATGTCTAAACTGCAAAAGTTATCTTCTTCATTAAAGCGTCATCGTCAGCGCTGGCTGTTTCTACTGCTGGTTATTTTCGCTTCTCTGGGTTTTGTTTTGGCGGCTGGCAATTTTTATAATCAGGGAGTCCAGTCTCTAGCCACCGCCACTAATAATATTATTGTGCTGCCGTCTGCCCCTGAGAGCAATTTTGTACTCGGTCTAGACCTGCAAGGGGGCACCCAGTTAGTTTACGAGGCTGATGTGGCCAATATTGCTGAGTCAGAGCGTACCAGCGCTTTAGAGGGCGTACGTGACATTATTGAGCGTCGGGTGAACGTAGCCGGTGTAAGCGAGCCGCTGGTGCAAGTTAATCGTACCCTGAAGGGCGAATATAGGATTATTGCTGAGTTGGCTGGCATTAAAGATGTTAACGAGGCTATTAGGTTAATTGGTGAGACGCCACTATTGGAATTTAAAGAGCAAAGCTTGGAAACCCAAGCCCTTAATGCCGAGCCAAATGCTGAAGCGGTGGCATTTAACCAACAGGTAGCTAAGCGGGCAGCCGATGCCGTTAAAGAAGCTGCTGGTAATACTGATTGGCAGGGTTTGGCGGAAAAATATCAAGCTAGTTTTACTGCAGATATTGTTGTGACTGAAGAGACACAAGCTGAATTAGCGTCTGCTTTGAAAAGTTTAAATGTCGGTGCAATTACCGCTCAGGCCGTTAAAACCCCTGAAGCCTTGGTATTAGCTAAGCTTTTAGCTAAGAATGAAAAAGATAATCCTTTTAAAGATCAGCCTGGTCAAAGCGCTAAAATCACTGAATATAAAGCTCAATTGTTATCCTTTGCTATTCAAAATGAGTCACCCGTCTTAACTCTGGGTGATAATTGGCAGAATACAGAACTGTCTGGCAAAAATTTAGAAAGAGCTACCTTGCAATTTAATCCTCAAGACAGTTCTCCGGAGGTTTCTTTAGAATTTGATGCTGAGGGAGCAGAAATGTTTGCTAACATTACGGAGCGAAATATTGGCCGTCCTGTAGCCATCTTTTTAGACGGTTATGCTATTAGTGTGCCTACTGTTAATGAGCGCATTCCTGATGGTCGAGCCGTCATTTCTGGACGTTTTAACGTCCAAGAGGCTAAATTATTGGTCCAGCGTTTAAATACTGGCGCTCTGCCTGTGCCTATTAATTTAATTGGCCAGCAGACCATTGGTTCTAGTTTGGGACAAAAATCTATTTCTAATAGCGTGATGGCCGGTTTAATCGGTTTTGGTTTGGTGGCTATTTTCATGATTCTATTTTATCGTTTGCCGGGCGCAGTCTCTGTAGTTTCTTTGGCGGTGTATGCGTTAACAGTATTAACAATTTTTAAGGCCGCTCCGATCTGGTTGGCTCTACTGTTTATTGCCTTATTAGTCGTTTTGTTTGTTAATGTTTTTAATCACTTAAAGATTTTTGACGGTGTCTTTTCAGCCCTGTTATTTTTAGTGATTTTAGCTTTCTTAGTTTATTATGCCAATCAAACCGTAACTCTTACTTTAGCAGGTATCACTGGTTTTATTTTGTCGATTGGTATGGCAGTGGACGCTAACGTTTTAATTTTTGAGCGCATGAAGGAAGAGCTACGTCTAGGCAAACCATTGGCTGCCGCCTTAGATGATGGGTTTAGAAGGGCTTGGCCGTCTATTCGCGATGGCAACATCACCACCATTTTGACCTGCTTTATTTTAATGGGTTTCGGCACCGGTTTGGTTAAAGGTTTTGGCGCTACTTTGTTTATTGGCGTGTCTATTTCCATGTTTAGCAGCATCGTTATTACCTATACTTTATTAAAAGTATTTAAGAGTTCTTGGCTTGACCGCAACCGCTGGTTGCTTGGTGTCCGCCGTCTTAACAAGTAAAACAGGATATATGATTAATTTGAAAATTATTAACCACCGCCGGCTTTGGCTGGCTCTATCTGGTGTGATGGTTGCCGCCTCTATAGTGTTTCTATTGATGTGGGGACTGAAATTTGGCCTTGATTTTACGGGTGGTAGTCTGTTGGAGCTTAAATTCAATGGCGGCCAGGCTAGCGTGTCGGCAGTTCAAGAAAAGTTAACCGGGGTAGCAGTTAGCAGTTTAACTATTCAGCCCAGTGAAGAATCCATGATCTTGCGCTTTCAAGAAAGCGATGAGGCTTCGCATCAGGCGGTGTTAGCAGCTTTAAAGACCTTGCCGGAAGCCCAATTAGGCATGGAAGAAATTCGTTTCGAAGCCATTGGCCCTTCTATTGGTCAGGAATTACGCAGTAAGGCTTTTTGGTTGATGTTTTTTGTGTTGATTGTCATTATTGTGTATATTGCCTTTACTTTTCAGCGCGTTTCTAAGCCGGTTGCTTCCTGGAAATACGGCGTGATTGCGGTAGTGGCTTTATTCCATGATTTGTTGATTACTCTTGGCGTCTTTTCTCTGTTGGGCAGATTTTATGGAGTGGAGATTAATACCACCTTCGTTGTTGCCTTATTGACTGTTCTTGGTTACAGCGTTAATGATACGATCGTCGTTTTTGACCGCACTCGCGAAAACTTACCCAAGAGTACCACTAATTTTGCCGAAACTGTTAATAATAGCTTAAACCAAACTTTTGTTCGTTCTATTAATACGGTTATTACCACCCTGTTAGCCTTATTGGCTGTTTTATTCTTTGGCGGTGATTCTGTACGTGATTTCGTTTTAGCTTTGATTATTGGTATTTTCTGTGGTGCCTACAGCTCTATTTTTGTAGCCAGTCCTCTATTGGTGGTGTGGGAAAGATGGCAGAGCCGTCGTTAATTATTACTAACAGTGTTGATTATTTAAGCTCCGACCAGAGATGGCTCGGAGCTTTTTTGTATGTTATAATTAAGATTGTTGTTAGTTATTAGACTAATTTTTTTATGATATCTAAGTTAAACTGGTCTAAGATTTTATCCTGGTTGTTACCCATGATTTATAGTAGCGCCTTACTGCTTATTCCTTTGGGCATGTCTTATTTTTTTCCGATTTTCAGCCCTTTTAATTTAATTAAATCTTTCTGGTTGCAGACTTTAGGGGCAGTAATTTTAATTATTTTAACTGTGGTTGCAAAATTTTGGCGTTGGCCGGGGGCGGGTTTGAGTTGGACTAGTCTGGGTCGCGCCGTACTGCCAATTTGGTTTTTTTGGTTAGCATGGTCTTTGTTATCACTAAATTCTGTTAATTTTTTGCAGTCCTGGTTTGGATCCTACGAGCGACAAATGGGCCTAGGTTTTTATTTTTGGCTGGCAATTTGGTATAGCTTTATAGTTTATTATTTTGGAGGTAGTCGCCAAGAACGGTCTTCCGCATCAATTGCTATTTGGCAACGAGGGGTGATGTCTAGCAGCTGGTTGATGGTTATCGCTGGCAGCGTGGCTAGTATTTACGCCTTTTTACAATTTTGTGGTTACGACTTTGCTCTATGGCAGGAGCCACAACTATATACTCGGGCCATATCCACTCTTGGTCAGCCTAATTTTCTGGGTTCTTTTTTACTTTTTACCTTGCCACTCTCTGCTTATATTTTTGTATTTAAAACAAACTTTTGGCCGCGCGTACTAATTTTCAGTTTAGTGCTAATACAACTAACCGGTCTAGTGGTTAGTGGTTCTCGCGCGGCTTGGCTGGCGCTGATTTTAAGTACAGGCGCAGCCGTTCTGTTGTTAGCTTGGCGTCGTTGGCGTTATTGGGCTATAGGTTTGGCTTTAATTTTTGTGTGTTTATCAGTGGGGGCTTTTTATTTGTTGATGCCTGGGCGTTTTTTGGCTCTAGGTGATTGGAGTGGGGGTAGTTTAGCTTTGCGCCATTATTTTTATCAGGCTGCCTGGCCAGCAATTAGCGAGCGTCCCTGGTTTGGTGTTGGCTTAGAAAATGGCGGCGAAGTTTTAGTAAAGCAATATCAATCCGATTGGGGGGTGTTTATGCCAATTGATGGTTATACCGATAAAGTGCATAATAGCTTGCTTGATATTGTTATTCAGACTGGTTTTTTAGGATTAATCTTTTGGTTGGGGCTTTATATATTTTGGGCTTGGCAGTGTTGGCGCTTGTGGCAACTACCGGCGGGGCGAGCTTTTGCTTTGGTTGCGGGTACGGCGATGTTGGCTTACGGATTGTCGTTGATGGTTGGCATCTCTGATATAACCAATATTTTTTATTTTTGGGTGTTAGCGGCTTTAGTTACAGCTGGTAATTTGGCCTTACGTTTTGATCAGTATAAATCTGTGTCATTAAAAAATATTTACTCTTCAGCTTGGTCCCGAGTAGCCGCGTTAGCTTCCGGCGTTTTATTATTAGTAGCTTCGGGGCAAATTTATTTAGGCATCAATAGTCTGCAAGCAGATTATTACTTTCTGCAGTTTTATCGCTCTTTGCCATCACGGCAATATTTTACCGCCGATACTTTATATTCTTATGCGGAAGCCAGTGCGTTGAATCCAGTTTTTAAAGCTCATTATCAGCGTGCTTTTAGCGCCTTCGCTCTATCTGATTGGTCTTCATTGCCTGATATATCTACACGCTGGTTAATACGCGAACACCTAGCTGTAATTGAAAAAAATTTACCCAGACAGGGTTATGAAAATAAATTAACGCAGGCACGCTTAACTTGTTTTTTAACAGCGGGCGTTTCTGGTCAGGCCAGTTTTTTGACCTTGATAGACTTTAGCCCTAATCGTCCCGGCGTGTACCGTGATTGGGGGCAGTGCTTGCAACTAAGTGATAGCGCAGGTGCTTTGTCGGCTTATGATCAAGCCTTAAGTCATTTGCCTCAAGTAATAGATTCCCGTCTCAATCAAGAGCACCGAGACTATCTTTATTTTTATTTATCTCGTCTGCAATCTGAACGAGGGCTAATCTTGGAGTCAGTGGCTGATTACCAATCAGCGATTGAGGCTTATCGTTTGGCTTATGCTTATAATCCTAGCAATGTTAGTTTGTTGAAGTCCCGGGCTAACGCTTATTTGCAGTTAAAAGACTACGAATCTGCCGCGCTACTGTTAAATCATGGTAGCTTGCGTCAACCTACGGATTCTCAGTGGCCTTTAGCGTTAGCGGAGCTGTTTAAAGCTGCCGGCAATCAAGTTAAAGCTGACTATTATCAGACTCAGGCTTCAATGCTTGGCAATACAGCCAGCACTACCATGACCGAGGCTGTAATTGTTAAATAAATTTATGTTATTACCATTAATTATTGTTAGTCTATTGGGTTTATCGGTTGGCAGCTTTGTTAATTGTTTGGTTTGGCGCTTGTATCGCCAAGAGAAAGTTGGCGGCAGATCTTATTGTCCTTTATGCGGGTCGCAAATCGCTTGGTATGATAACATTCCCTTGCTCAGCTATGTCTTGTTAGGTGCTCGTTGTCGGTCATGCCATCGGCGGATTGCTTGGCAATATCCGGCTGTAGAGTTAATTACAGGGTTATGGTTTGTGTTTTTTTTCTGGCAACATCTGAGTTTTAATTGGTTAACACCAGAAGCGCTTTTAATGTTAGTAGGGGAACCGATGTTTTGGGTCTCTTTAATGCGCGATTGGTTAGCGGTGGCAGTCTTCATGGTTATTTTTGTTTTTGATGCTAGATTTTATCTGGTTTCTAATTTAGTTGTCATCCCCGCTGTTATTCTGTTTGTGTTGCTTAACTTAATCTTAGGAGCTCTGTGGTGGTCGCTGCTGATGACTATGGCTATAGCTGTTGCTTTTTTTGGGATTCAATTTGTTTTGACGCGAGGTCGTGGTCTCGGGGAGGGGGATATTTGGCTGGGTTTGTTACTGGGAGCCTTGTTTCCTCAGCTAGATTTGTTAATTGTAGCCATTTTTTCAGCTTATATTATGGGCACGATTGTGGGCTTAGGTTTAATTGCGGCTGGTCGTAAGTCTTGGGGCTCAAAATTACCACTGGGCGTTTTCTTAGCGCTGGGCGCTATCTTAGCTTTATCCTGGGGGCCCGAGCTGCTAGCTTATTATTGGGGCCTGTTCTAGTTGTTAATATTTCAAAAATTTATTATAATGAAATAAGTATGGCTTAAATTGCTTAAGGGCTGTTTTTGTAGATAAGACCTTTAGGCTGTTTTCATTATTTTATGAAAGATGACATTATCGCTGGTTTAGACATTGGTTCCACGGCTGTCCGTTTAGTAATCGGACAGAAAATTTCTGGCCCGACTGGGGAGGAAATTCAAATTATTGGCGCCGTCTCTTCGCCTACTGCAGGTGTGAGCAAGGGGGTGGTAAACAGTATTGAGGAAACAACTTCCTCAATTTCAGCGTGTCTCGAAAAAGCTGAAAGAATTGTGGGAGTGCCAATCTCTAGTGTTTGGGTCGGCATTAATGATCCTAATGTTAAATGTGAACGTAGCAAAGGCGTAGTAGCTGTCAGTAAAAGTGATGGTGAAATCAGCGAAGCCGATGTTAATCGGGCTATTGAAGCCGCGCGCGCTTTGGCGGTGCCGGTAAATTACGAGATTTTACACGTCATGCCGATTAAGTTCAGTGTAGATAATCAAACCGACATCAAAGATCCTATCGGTATGAGTGGTATTCGTTTGGAAGTGGAAGCTTTAATTATTCAAGGTTTAAGCACGCAGACAAAAAATCTGACCAAAGCAATTTTTCGCACTGGTTTAGAAATTGAAGACTTAGTAATTTCTCCTTTGGCTGCAGCGGAGGCGGTGTTAACCCCAAAGCAGAAAGAGTTAGGCGTGGCTCTAGTTAATATCGGTTCCTCAACTACTTCTTTGGCTGTTTATGAGGAGCGCAATCTTCTACACGCGGCTGTTTTGCCAGTTGGTTCAGAGTATATTACTAATGATATTGCTTTAGGTTTGCGTTGTCCTATTAATTTAGCGGAAAGGATTAAGTTGGAATTTGGCAGCGCTAATCCAGATGCTTTTACTGAGGGCGATGAGGTTGATGTAACTCGTTTAGTTAAAGAAGAAGATGTTAATGATGACATTAGCTTAGTTTCCAGAAAATATATTGCGGAAATCATTGAAGCTCGGGTGGAAGAAATATTTGATAAGGTAGATAAGGAGTTAAAGAAGATTGATCGCTCTGGCATGTTGCCGGCCGGTATAGTTTTTACCGGTGCCGGCTCCCAATTGGATGGCATGATTGAAGCGGCTAAACGCAAGTTGCGTCTGCCAGCGGCTCTCGGTCAATCTAAAAATATCAGCGTGGTTATTGATAAGGTTCGCACCCCAGAATTTTTACCAGCACTAGGCTTGGTTATTTGGGGCGCTAATGCTTATCCCAGTCAAAGCGCCGGTAATTTTCAGAAGAATATCGGTAATATTTTTGGTAAGGCCAAGAATATTTTTCAAAAAATTATTCCAAGATAAATTAAATGTAGAGTAGTCGTTTTCTAGGGAATTAGTAAACGGCAATTCAGCCAGACCTATGGCGGAAGTAAAACCAGAAATTGAAACTTTTGCGAAGATAAAAGTCGTCGGTGTTGGCGGCGGCGGCGGTAGCGCTATTAACCGTATGATTGAAAACGGCATTAAAGGCGTAGAGTTCGTGGCCATCAATACTGATATTCAAGCTTTGCATTACAATAAAGCGGGCGAGAAGATTCATATCGGCAAAACAGTCACCCGTGGCTTAGGCGCGGGCATGAACCCAGACTTAGGCAAAGGTGCAGCCGAGGAGTCTCAGAATGAAATTAGAGAAGCTTTAAAGGGGTGCGACATGGTATTTGTCACTTGCGGCTTGGGTGGCGGCACTGGTTCCGGAGCCTCTCCAATCGTAGCTCAAGTGGCGCGCGATTTAGGAGCATTAACCGTAGCTGTTGTGACTAAACCTTTTATTTTTGAGGGCGGACAGCGTAAGAATATTGCCGACAGAGCCTTCGCTGATTTAGCCGATAAGGTGGACACAATTATTACCATTTCCAATGATAAGTTATTACAAGTTATCGATAAACGCACTTCTTTGTTAGAGGCTTTTGCCATCGCTGATGACGTTCTGCGTCAAGGTGTCCAAGGTATTGCTGAGATTATCACGGTGCCTGGTGTTATTAATGCTGACTTTGCCGACGTGAAGGCAGTTATGGCTAACGCCGGTTCCGCTTTAATGGGTATTGGTCAGGCTAGTGGCGAGAATAAGGCGATTGAGGCGGCTAAAGCTGCTATCAACTCTAATTTATTAGATATGTCTATCGATGGTGCTCGTGGCATCGTCTTTACCATTACTGGTGGACCGGATTTAAGTATGAATGAGGTCAGTGACGCAGCTAAAGTAATTACCTCCGCAGCTGATGAAGATGCCAAGATTATTTTTGGTGCCGTGATTGATGAGAAGATGAAAGACCAGATTAAAATCACCGTAGTTGCTACTGGATTTGATGGCAAGAGTAAAGGTGTTAAAACTGAACTAAAGAGCTATACTCCAAATCCTTTTATTGAGAGCGAAAATGAGAAGGATAGTGGCCCTGCTTCTGCTTTATGGGGAGACAAAAAAGCTAAAGTTCAGACTATCAAGAATATTCCTCTTAAACCCTTAGTAGAGAAGCGCGTTGAAAAAGCGCCAGAATTGGAGTTGGAAGAAGAGGATGATTTAAGCGTTCCTGCGTTTATTCGGAAAAAAATGGGTAATTAATTCGTTACTCTTGCAGTTACGGCCATGAAAATCGATTTTTGTATACCTGTTTATAATGAAGACGTTATTTTTCCTGCTAACGCTGCTAGAACTTGGCAGTTTTTACAGGCTTTAAATTTGGTTCATAGTTGGCGTCTAGTGTTTATTGTCAACGGCTCAACTCAGGATTTTTGTGATTTAGTTCAAGACTTCGTTAATCAAAACAGACCACAAGCAGTCTGTTTTGTTGTTTTAGAAGCCGGCAAAGGTCTGGCTATTAAAAGTTATTTTGATGCTAGCGACGCTGATATATTGGTATATATGGACATCGATCTAGCGGTTGATTTAAAAGATTTACCGAGTTTATTATCACCTATTTTAGCAGGGGAGGCTGATTTAAGCTTTGGCTCTAGAATGCTGCCGACTTCGTTAAAAAACCGTTCTTGGTTACGGGAGTCTAGCTCACAAGCCTATTTATATCTATCTCGCTATTTACTGCGTCATCACTTTTCTGATTTACAGTGCGGTTTTAAAGCCATCACCGCTCCAGCTTGGCGAACAATTTCTCCTCTAATCTTAAACCGGGCATGGTTTTTTGATACAGAATTAATCTATCTTGCTCACCGTCAAGCGTATCGTTTGTGCGAGATCCCGGTTAATTGGTCAGAAAACAGGTATAGTCACCGTCGGAGTAAAATTAAGGTCTGGCGTGAAGGTTGGGTTTTTTTACGTGAAATTATGCGCTTAAGAACTCGTTTTTAGTTAATTTTTAGTGCTCCAAGTTAGATTTTGCTCCGCCTATCTCTAAGGCGGAGTTTTTAGTAGTCATAATTATCCACAGGCAAACTTTAGAGGCCTCGATTTATTAGTTTTTTATCTGAATATTGGCTGATTTTGACCATGGTTTGGTATTCTGCTATAATAGAGATAATCACAATATTTAGTGGTTAGTGAGTGAAAATACCCACAAAATATAGGTTTTAAAGCTTTTTTATGAAATGTCCGGTCTGTTATTATAATGATACTAAAGTAGTAGATTCTCGAGTGGCTCCCGATGGCCTTTCTATCCGCCGCCGCCGTGAATGCTTAAAGTGTAATTTTCGTTTTTCCACCTATGAAGAAATAGAAATTTTAGACTTAATGATTGTAAAGCGTGACGGTCGACGCGAATCCTATAGTCGGGAGAAATTAGTTAGCGGTTTGCGTAAGTCTTTGGAAAAGAGGCCCATTACAGAGGATAAATTTAAGCAAATTGTTCACGGTATTGAGAGGGACTTGCAGAAATTAAGGCAGAATGAGATTACTTCTCTTCAAGTAGGTCAAATGGTGATGAAACATTTGAAGAAAACCGACCCCGTTGCTTATATCCGTTATGCTTCCGTTTATGAATCTTTCAAAGACGCAAATGAGTTCAGGCGTGAGTTGAATAAGTTAATTAAGGACAAAAAATAAATTAATATATTGCGGCGATGGCGCGGTTTAAGATTTAAAAACCTGGAGGCTAGTTTTAGCTCTTCAATCTCGCGATCGTTTTGAAACCCATGCTCGAAATCATTACCCAACTCCGGAAACGCTCCGGCGACATCGTTGACTTCAGCCAGTCAAAAATTACCCAGGCAATTTATAAAGCGGCTCTGTCAGTAGAAATTGACGATGAGACGTTAGCTCAGCAACTGAGTGATGAAGTGGTAGCTAAAATTGCTAAGAAATTTCATAAGAATAGCATCCCGGCAGTTGAGGAAATTCAGGATTTAGTGGAAGAAGTCTTAATTGAACATAAACAAATTAAAACCGCTAAAGCTTATATCTTGTATCGCGATCAGCATCGTCAATTACGCGAGTTGAATAAAGCAACTTCTGACGAAAAGTTAATGGAAGATTATTTAGGCAGAGCTGATTGGCGCTTGAAAGAGAATAGCAACATGAGCTTTTCGGTACAAGGTTTAAATAATTATATTGCTTCTGCGATTTCTGCTCGCTATTGGTTGAACAAGCTTTATCCCCAGGCTATACGCGACGCTCATGTGAATGGAGATTTACATATTCATGATTTAGGTTTATTAGCCCCCTATTGTTGCGGATGGGATTTAAAAGATTTATTGATTAGAGGCTTCGGCGGTGTACCGGAAAAAGTGCAGAGTAAACCACCTAAACATTTTCGCAGCGCTTTGGGCCAGATTGTTAATTTCTTTTACACTATGCAAGGAGAAGCGGCTGGCGCCCAGGCTTTCGCTAATTTCGATACCTACCTCGCCCCTTTTATCCGTTATGATAATTTAAGTTATAAAGAAGTAAAACAGGGTTTACAAGAGTTCATGTTTAATATCAATGTGCCTACTCGTGTTGGCTTTCAAACGCCATTTACTAATGTTACGATGGATGTTACTCCTTCTAAGCTGGTAGGCGAGGAAAATGTTGTAATTGGTGGTCAGCTGATGCCCGAGAAGTATAAAGATTTCCAGGCCGAAATGGATATGTTCAATAAGGCTTTTGCGGAAGTAATGTTAGAAGGTGACTCCACTGGCCGCGTTTTCGGCTTTCCGATTCCTACGTATATGATTGATAAGTCCTTTGATTGGGATCGTGAATGTTTGGAGCCAGTTTGGGCGATGACGGCTAAATATGGCATTCCTTATTTCTCCAATTTTGTAAATTCCGACATGGATCGCGATGATGCTCGTTCAATGTGTTGTCGCTTAAGATTGGATAATCGTGAATTAAGAAAACGTGGTGGCGGTCTCTTTGGCGCTAATCCCTTAACTGGCAGCTTGGGTGTGGTTACTTTAAATCTAGCTCGTATTGGTCACAATACTAAAACCAAAGAAGAGTTTATTGAGCAGGTGTATAGGTTAATGGCTGTTGCCAAGGATAGCTTAGAGATTAAGCGTAAGATTATTGAGAAATTTTCGGAAGATGGTTTGTACCCCTATTCTTGTCATTATTTGTCTGATATTAAAGCACGTTTTGGCACTTACTGGCAGAACCATTTTAATACTATTGGTATTAATGGTATGAACGAGGCTTTACTGAATTTGTTGGGCAAAGATATTTCTACTCCCGAAGGACATGCTTTTGCAATTGAAGTAATGAACGCCATGCGTGAGCGTTTGATGGATTACCAGAACGAGACTAATAACCTTTACAACTTAGAAGCTACCCCCGGTGAAGGAGCTACTTATCGTTTTGCTAAAAAAGATTTAGAGCTTTATCCAGATATGATTTTTGCTAATACTGAGGCGGTTAAAGCTGGAGCTGCTCCTTATTATACCAATTCTACTCATTTGCCAGTTGGTTTTTCTGATGATATTTTTACCGCCTTAGACTTACAAGATGATTTACAGATAAAATATACTGGTGGCACAGTTTTACATGGATATTTGGGAGAGCGTTTGCCAGATGGTGAAGCTGCTAAGAAATTAGCCCAGAGGATTATTAACAACTATAGGTTACCCTATTTCACGATTACTCCGACCTTTTCCATTTGTCCCAAGCATGGTTATCTGGCGGGTGAGCACAAATATTGCCCTAAATGTGACGAAGAGATGGGGTTTACTAGTGCTGATATGCAAGCAGAGCGCTGTTCTACCTGTTAGTTTGTTTTCTAGGTAAATTTATTTTATAATATATTTAAGGGGGAGTTGGCTTTGAGCGGTTGAATCCATCGCTTAATCGCCCTTCAACCTAATATTAATTAATATGAGCCCCATTACTACTCAACGTCAGGAATGCATTGTTTACAGCCGCGTCGTCGGTTGGTTAACTCCAGTTAAAAGCTTTAATCCGGGCAAGGCTTCTGAGTATAAAGATCGTAAGACTTTCAAGGTTGCTTGTTCTGAGTAAAATAATTAATCAAGGGGTGCGGGGACAGGGCCGTTGTGATATCCCGGCGGCTCCTGGAGGCTCACCTATATGATTATTGGCGGTTTAGAAAAATTAACCCTGTTAGATTATCCTGATAAATTGGCAGCCATTGTTTTTACTCAATCTTGTAATTTTCGTTGCCATTTTTGCTACAACCCTATGCTTGTCTGGCCCCGCCGTACTGACGAGTTGGAGCTAGATACTAAACATAAAGATAAAGGTTATCCCCTGATTAAGGAGGACGACCTTTTTCTTTTTTTAGCAGAAAGGCGGGGTAAGTTAGATGGAATAGTCATAAGTGGTGGCGAGCCCACTCTGCATCATGATTTACCAGAATTTATTAAGAAAATCAAAGATTTAGGCTACTTAGTTAAGCTTGATAGTAATGGGACTAATCCGGAGATGTTAGATCGATTAATTAAAGACCGGCTAATTGACTATATTGCCATGGACATTAAAGCTCCTTGGTCTAAATATGAAGCAGTGGTGGGGGTGGGGGTAAATTTAGAGAATTTGCAAAAAAGTGTTAAAATAATAATGGCTAGCGGTTTGCCCTACGAGTTTAGGACCACTTTAGTGCCCAGTTTACACGAAGAGTCGGATATTGCTCTGATGGGGTCCATGATTCAGGGGGCTCAGCGTTGGTATTTGCAAAAATTTAAGGCAGATACTACATTGGTAAATGACTCTTTTGAGAATAAGAGTACTTTTTTGGATAAAGATTTAGAAAATTTTGCTTTAATAGGCGCGCAGTTTGTGCAAGAGTGTCGCGCCCGCATTTAATTATATGGATAATCAGACCCCTTTGCAGACTTCTGTAGAAGTTGATGATATTCAGGCTGAAAACAAGGAAGATCTGGCTGCTTTATTACGGGCTAATTTAGCCATGACTAAAGAAATTCAGGCCATGGTTAAACATATCAATACCTACGTAGCTTGGCAGCGTTTGTTCGGCTGGATAAAACTCATATTAATTATTATACCCTTAATTATCGGTGTAATTTACTTGCCGCCTTTAATCCGTGATTATTATCAGCAGCTATTGCAGACTTTAGGTAGCGGTTTAGCTTTGTAAACAGCGCTTTATTATTTAATTTATGAGTGAAGAGATAGCGGTGTTCGCGCAAACGACTTTCCGCAATCAATTTAAAAAATTTGGTATCAAAACCGACGATCGTCGCCGGCACATGTATTTGATTGGGAAAACAGGTATGGGTAAGTCCACCATTCAGGAGAATATGATTGTGGGCGATATTCGTGCCGGTTACGGATTGGCGGTGGTTGATCCTCACGGTGATTTAGCCGAAAAAATTATTGAGTATGTGCCAGCTAACCGTATTCAAGATGTAGTATATTTTAACCCATCGGACATGGATTATCCGATTGCTTTTAATGTTTTGGAACAGGTTGAGCCGCATTTACGCCATTTAGTCGCCTCTGGTTTGCTGGGAGTTTTCCAAAAACTATGGGCAGACTCTTGGGGGCCTCGCCTAGAGTATATTTTGCGTAATGCTATTTTAGCTATTCTGGATTTTCCTGGCTCTACGCTTTTAGGTGTGGTGCGGATGTTATCGGATAAATCATACCGTAAAAGAGTGGTTGCTAATATTAAAGATCCTGTTGTTAAAGCTTTTTGGGAAAAAGAATTTGCGTCTTACGCGGATAAATTTGCTTCCGAGGCGGTATCTCCTATTCAAAATAAGGTTGGTCAATTTCTTTCTAGCTCTTTAATGCGTAATATAATTGGTCAAGTTAAATCATCTATCGATATTCGTAACATCATGGATGAGGGCAAGATTTTGATTATGAATCTGAGTAAAGGGCGTATTGGCGAGGACAATTCGGCTTTATTGGGGGCAATGATGATTACTAAGATTCAATTGGCTGCGATGAGTCGTGTGGACATGCCGGAAAAAGAACGTAAAGATTTTTATTTATATATTGATGAATTTCAAAATTTCTCCACCGACAGTTTTGCAAATATTTTATCAGAAGCAAGAAAGTACCATTTGAATTTAATTTTGGCTCACCAATATATTGAACAGTTAAGTGAAAAGGTGAAACCGGCAGTATTTGGTAACGTCGGCACTATGGTTTCGTTCAGGGTTGGCGCTACTGACGCTGAAGAGTTGGCAAAAGAGTTTGCCCCGGTTTTTACTGAAGAAGATTTGGTCAACCTACCTAAATACGAGATGTATCTTAAATTAATGATCGATGGTATTGCTTCCTCTCCTTTTTCTGCTAAAGGCTTGCCTCCTTTGACAGAGGAGGAAAAAACCAATAACGTAGAGAAGGTTATTGCGTATTCACGCGAGAAATATGCTAGTAGTCGGGCTGAAGTAGAGGAGAAGATTTTACGTTGGCATGAAGCAGCAGATGATGCTCCAGTTGCTGTTAACTCTAATGTTAGCGCTCCCCGTATAGCGCCCAGCACTCCTGTGAGCGCCGTTAGTACAAGTCAGGTCGCTACTAACATTAGCCAATCAGCCCCCACCCTCACGCCTAGGTCGACCGTTACTTCGGTAGTTAATAAAATTTCGGTAGGTTCTACTCCAACTCTTTCAACTCCACTAGTGGTTAAGGCTAATAGTAACCAGGCAGCAGCAATGCCGCGCAGTACTGCCCCAGCATCAAGCAATGATCAGTTAAGGCGCCCTACCGCCACTACAGCGCCACGTAATGCAACACCTGCTCCAGTTAAGTCAGCTGCTGCCAAGCCATCTTATTCCGCTGTCTGCGCCCGTTGTGGTGTTGATACTACCACTGTATTTGTGCCAGATGGTGTGCGGCCAGTTTTTTGTAAAGATTGCCTTAGTCTAAAACGACAGGAAAAGAAGGCCGAATTAGATACGCGTAAGCAGGCCAAGAGTGAGGAATTGGAAAATTTAGCCAGCTCTACCCCTGCTTTGTCTTTGTCATCTTTGCATCAAGCTCGGCCGGTTGACTTTAAAGGTAGACCAGAGAAGACGGTGGCACCTAAAGTAGTTCTGAATGAATCAGAGATGGATGGCGAAGAGGGGCTGGATATTATGGCCGACGAAGTCATTGATTTTTCTCGTCGCCCTGAATAATTTTTTATGTATTTAGTTTTTGATACGGAAACCACTGGCTTGCCTAAGAGTTATAAGGCGCCGATTACCGATACAGAGAATTGGCCTCGTCTAGTCCAGTTGTCTTGGGCTTGGTTTGATAAAGATGGTAAAGCCTGGGATCGTTACGATTATATTATTAAGCCTGATGGCTTTGTAGTTCCGGAAGAGGCAACCCGTATCCATCGCATTAGCCACGAACAGGCTGTAGCTGAAGGTAAAGACGCTTTAACGGTGCTAACCGAGTTTGCCCGTCACATCTCTCGTGCAGAGGCTTTAGTCGGCCACAATATTGATTTTGATGATAAAATTATCGGCTGTGAGTTTTATAGATTTCTGATTGCTAATGATTTAGCTTCATCTAAAAAAATATGCACCATGAAGGCTGGTGCTGATATTTGTCGTATCAGTAATGGGCGGGGCGGTTATAAGTGGCCAAATTTAGCCGAGCTCCACCGCTATTTGTTTAATCGCGACTTTGCCGAAGCTCATAACGCGATGGTGGATGTGCTGGCTTGCGCTCGTTGTTTTTTTGAAATCCGCCGTCGCGGTTTTAATATTTAATATGGATTATCTTAAAGTAAGTAAGGCTACTGATTTGAGCGGTAAGGACCGGCGTCTTTATCGTTTTTTTGAAATTTTACCCGGAGCCCTATCTTTTCTTACCCTGATTGTTTTGTTGGTGATGTCGTATCTGCAACCGGTTTGGGTAGCCTTTTTTATTATTGCTTTTGATGTTTATTGGCTCTTGTTAGTGATTTACCTAGCTCTTTATTTGGTGGCTGCTTATCGCAAATTAAAGAAAAATGCAGCCGTTGACTGGCGTGAGCGCTGTGAGCGTTTAAGTAGAGCGGATTTTTCTGATCCAGCTATTGTTGCAGATTGTCTAGCGAGACAAGGTAAGGTTTGGCAGGATGTAAGGCAATTGATTATCTTGCCGAATTATAATGAGAGCGTTGAAATTATCGCTAGCGCTTTGGAATCTTTGTTGCAAGACGGTTTTCCTCCGGCGCAGATGTTGGTGGTGGTGGCAATGGAAGAGCGCGCTGGTCAATCGGCTCGCGAGCGGGCTCAATTGATTCAAACACGATTCCGTGATCGTTTTGGTCGCCTGGTTATTACTTTTCATCCAGATGGCATCGCTGGCGAGTTGAAAGGCAAGGGGGCTAATCAAGCTTGGGCGGCCAAACAGGTACAACGAGAAGTTTTGGATACAGAGAATTTTGATTACGACAATATTTTGGTAAGTGTATTTGATATTGATACTATGGTGCGTCCTGGTTATTTTTTTGCTCTGACCTACAAATTTTTGACCGTTTCGTCGCCTTATCGCGCCAGCTATCAGCCGATTCCCGTGTATCATAATAATCTGTGGGAAGCGCCTTTCTTTTCGCGCGTAGCCGCCTCGTCTAATACCTTTTGGCAAATGATGATGCAAATTAGAGAAGAGCAACTCGTAACCTACTCGTCTCATTCTATGACTTGGCGGGCTTTAGTTGATATTGGTTTTTGGTCCACTAATATGGTGAGTGAGGACTCACGAATTTTCTGGCATTGCTTATTACATTATCAAGGTGATTATCGGGTGGAACCGCTCTATTTTCCAGTATCTATGGATATTACTTTTGACCGTAATTTCTGGCAGACGGCTAGGAGTTTATATAAGCAGCAACGACGCTGGGCTTGGGGAGCGGAAAATGTGCCCTATTTGATGTTTAATACGGTGAAACATTGGCACCGCATTGATCGGGGTAAATTGGTGAGTCATATTGCCACACAAATTTACGGTTTTCATTCTTGGGCTACTAATGCCTTAATTATCGCGGTGATTGGCTGGATGCCTATGCTATTAGGGGGAGAACGTTTTAACAGTACTGTGCTATCTGGTAATTTACCAGCAATTTCTCAGACTTTGATGAATATAGCCATGGTTGGTCTAGTTTTATCGGCGGTAGTTTCAGCTTTGTTATTGCCCAAGCGTCCTAAAAAATATACCGCTTTTAAAAATGTGCGCATGGTGTTGGAGTGGATTTTTGTGCCTGTAACTATTATTTTATTTGGCTCTATTCCTTGTTTGGACGCCCAGTGGCGATTATTGCGTGGTAAATATATGGGTTTTTGGGTGACACCCAAATCACGTGCTTAAGTTTAAGAACAACAGCTGTCTCTTTCTGTAGAATTTTGTTATGATGGGTGTAGATATTTTTTTGGTTAGCATCATTTATGGCAAAAGCAAAACCGGTCTCTAATTTTAAACAGCAACAACGAGTTAAATCAGATTTTTTTAGTCGTTGGTTAGCTAATCCGCGAATACTTGCAATTATTGCTTTACTTTTTTTATTGCTCATTTTGGTGCCATTAGCCAAGAATTATAGTCGTAAGCGTATTATTGAGCGAGAAATTGCTGATATTCAACAGGAGATTAGTGAGTTTGAGGCCAAGAATCAAGATTTGAAGGAGATGATTGACTATTTACAATCAGACCAATCCTTAGAAGAGCAGGCCCGTTTAAATATGGGCTTAAAGCGTCCAGGAGAAACCGTTGCCGTTATCCAAGGTGAAGCTTTCGGGTCAGTTCAACCAGTGGCAGAACCTAAAGTCTCAGTGGCTAATTGGCGTAAATGGTGGCAATATTTTGCCAATTGATAATTTTAATCCTGGCCGGCCTGACGGAAAATAAACAAGCCGGCACTGTGGCCGGCTTTATTTATTGTTGGAGCCGAGAATGGGACTTGAACCCACAACCTACGGTTTACGATACCGTTGCTCTACCAGTTGAGCTATCTCGGCCGAATTAGAGCGGGTGAGCGGAATCGGACCGCCGTCTCAAGCTTGGGAAGCTTGCATAATAACCATTATACGACACCCGCAGATATCTTTCATATTATAAGCAGAAGCTGCAACCTTAGTCAATTAACTAATCATCTTATGTCTAAAAAAATTTCCATATTCTTAACTCTGGCGTTTATTGTACAATTATTAACTTTTTCTGGTCCTGTTCAGGGTCAAGAGGAGATAGTGGCTCCAATTAGCGTGACTACTGCTTGGCAGGCGGGCCTGGCTCAAGGGGCTACGTTAGACGCTTTTAGGATTAATACGACGGCCAAAGCTATTAAATCACCTACTGCTTTAAAATTAGACAATCTAGGCACTGCTTTCAGTTTTCCTTGGAATTACAGCCCTCTTAGCGCTGTTTATCAGTTTGACTTTACCGATAAAGGCGCCTCTTACGATCGCACTCAACCACTGAAGTTGCAAATAACTTATTCCGAAACCAATAACTACTATAAGCAGATTTTTTTCTATGATGGTGGTCGGAAACAGTGGCGACCATTGCCCTCCGTAGATGATCCCAATAAAAAGATTGTCAGTGCCGATATTCATTTACCCTATGCGCGCGTGGCCGTGTTGTATACTAATCAGTTGATGACTGTGGGCCAGGCCAGCTGGTATCGCCATAGGGGAGGCTTGTTCACTGCTTCACCTGATTTTAAAGCCGGCACTATTTTAAAGGTTACCAACTTAGATAATGGCAAATCGGTGAATGTGACGGTTAATGATTACGGACCTGACCGTCGATTACATCCCGAACGGGTAGTAGATTTGGACGCAGTGGCTTTTGCTAAAATTGCTTCTACTAAAGCTGGCGTGATTAAGGTAAAAATTGAGCCACAAAAATTAATTTCTCCCGACGATCAAATTAAGCTACAGCCAGCGGGAGCTTTACCCGAACTTAGTTCACGCTCAGCTGTGGTAATGGCAGCCGATAGCGGCAAAATTTTATATAACAAGAACGCAAGCTCTACAGCGCCTCTGGCCAGTTTAACCAAATTAGTGGCTGCTAGAGTGTTTTTAGATACTAAACCGACCTTAAGCCAAGTGGTTGCTTATTCTACTCAAGATGAGAAGTATAACTATGAATATTGTGAGCCCTGGGAGTCTGCTCGTTTGCGCGTCACCGAAGGAGAGACTATGACGATAGAAAATTTGTTATATGCCGCCTTAGTTGGCTCGGCTAATAACGCGGTTGAAAGCCTGGTGCGAGTTAGCGGTCTAAGTAGAACAGAGTTTATTAAAAAAATGAATGAGCAGGTGTTAGCTTGGGGGGCAACAGGCACTAGGTTCGTAGAGCCCACTGGTTTGTCGCCTGAAAATGTGAGTTCTCCTCTCGATTATGCTATAATAACAAAAGAACTTTTTAAGCATCCTTTGTTAGTTAAAATTAGCACTACTGCCCGCTACTCTTTTTCTACGATCAATAAGAAGGTCAAGCACAATCTCAGCAACACCAACAGCCTTTTGTTAAATGGTGCTTATAAAATTAGCGGCTCCAAGACCGGTTATTTAGATGAGGCTGGTTATTGTTTGATGACTAGGGTGGAAACAGCTGCCGGCCCGTTGATTGTGGTTAATTTTGGAGCCAAAAGCAAAGCAGATAATTTCAAAGATAATGAGCAACTCATTCGTTATGGCGTAAAACAACTTGCTCAATAATTAGCATATGATTACCTTGTTGCATGTTTCTAAAAGCTATTCTAAGCGCAACCCCGTGCTTAATGATGTGAATCTTCACATCAAGGCGGGAGAGTTTGTTTCTGTGGTGGGACAATCTGGAGCCGGCAAGACTACCTTGGTTAAGCTTTTAATCGGTGAAGAACGGGCAGATGAAGGTCAAGTTGTAATTGGTGATTGGGATATTACCCGTTTAAGCAGGTACGAAGTCCCTTATCTGCGTCGGCAAATTGGAGTTATCTTTCAAGATTTTAAATTATTGCCCAAAAAGACTTTACGTGAGAACGTAGCCTTTGCTTTAGAAGTCTGTGGAGCAAGTCAGGCAAAAATCAAGAAAATTGTGCCCAGTGTTTTAAAGATAGTGGGCTTAGAGGATAAGCAAGGTAGATATCCACACGAAGTGTCCGGTGGTGAACAGCAGCGAGCGGCTATCGCTAGAGCTCTGGTTCATCAGCCCCGTATTCTTTTGGCGGATGAGCCTACCGGTAATTTAGACGCCATCAATGCTGACGAGATTATTGAATTGTTGCTTAGAATTAATAAATTCGGCACTACTGTTATCTTAGTGACACATAACAAGGAAATTGTTAATCGCTTGAATCGTCGTGTTATTACGATGGATAAAGGCGCTGTTGTGAGCGATCAGGCTCATGGTAAATATCTGCTTTAAATAATTTTTTATGCTTTCTTTTTTTCGCATCATTAAATTTAGCTTGCAGGATATTGTGCGCAATATCTGGCTGTCTATCGTCACTATTACCATCTTATTGCTAGCGTTGTTTTCTATCAACACTCTGTTGACGGTACGGGTGGTTAGCGAAAATGCTGTCAACGCAGTCAAAGAGAAGATAGATATTAGCCTGTATTTAAAACCGGCATCAGCAGAAAGTGATATTTTAGCTCTACGTGATCGCTTGGCGGGGTTACCTGAAATTAAAGGAGTAGTTTATATTTCTAGTCAAGACGCTCTGGTCTCTTTTCGTTCTAAATATCGTGAAAATAACGAAATCTTACAAGCCTTGCGTGAATTAGGCAACAACCCCTTATCACCGAGTCTGGCTATCACGCCAGCTGATTTTGATAATACTTCTAATTTAGTAAATACTTTGCGCCAGTTGGACTCAGATATTATTGAATCTCGTGATTTTAGTGACAATACGGCAGTAGTGACCAAAATTCAGAGCGTGACTAAGCGCGTTAACGAAGTCGGTGCAGTGATTATTGCTATTTTTATCCTTACCAGCTTGTTGGTTGTTTATAATTCTATTAGGGTAGCGGTTTATACTCATAAAAAAGAAATTGAGATTATGCGTTTAGTGGGGGCCTCCAATTTCTTTATTTATATGCCTTTCTTATTTTCTGCTTTCTTGTATGCCTTAATGAGCGTAATGGTAATGATTGCTATTTTTTACCCATTTTTAACCCTATTCCAGCCCTATTTAGAGGTATTTTTAGCGGGCTATAATGTTAATCTGTTGAGTTATTTTGTGTATAATTTCTGGCCTATTTTTGGTCTCCAGTTTGCTGTTGTTTTTATTATTACTCTGTTGGCCAGTTTCTTCGCTGTGCGCAAATATGCTCGGGTTTAATTGTTAGTCCAGGCGCTTTAGTTGATAAAAGCGTCTTTTATATTAGTAGTTGACGTTTAGGCTTAAATTGATTAAGATAAGCTAGTTAAACAATTATATTCGGGGATCGTCTAATGGTAGGACAGTGGCCTTTGAAGCCATCAATCATGGTTCGAATCCATGTCCCCGAGCTAAAGCACGAAAACAGGTTTTATAAGCCTGTTTTTGTTTTAATATTAGACACATTTTAAGTTCCAAAGCGGTTCGAACTTTTTTGGGATATTTATGACATTTTACAGAAAACACTTGATTTTATTGGTCGATATTGGTTCGAATCCTGTTCCTGTGTTTGTTTCGATTTCTACTATTTTAGGATCTTAAATCCCTTCTGATGTTATTGTTCCATCTTTAAGCCAAATAACCCTATCAACATATTTCTTGTCATCTGGCTCATGAGTAACCATAATAATAGTTTGTCCAATTTCTTTATTTAATTTTTTAAATAATTTCAAAACCGTTTCCGATGATTCGCTATCTAGATTGGCCGTTGGCTCATCTGCAAATAAAATAGCCGGTTCATTTATTAGTGCTCTAGCAATAGCCACTCGCTGCTGTTCGCCACCGGACATTTCTTTTGGTAAATGGTTTCTTCGTTCACTGAGACCAACTTTTTCTAACATTTCTAAAGCCTTCTTAATATATTGAGATTTTGGCACACCAGACAGCATTAGCGGTAAATAGATTGATTCTAGAGCTGTTAATTCTGGTAATAGGGCATAAGCTTGAAAAACATACCCTAATTTTTTTAAACGAAATTCATTTTTTTGTTTTTGTGTAAAATTTATTGTGCTTATTCCATCTATAATAATATCTCCCGAACTCGGAGAATCAAGCAGGCCTAGTTGATGCAGAAGGGTGGACTTGCCTGAGCCGCTACGCCCCATCAAGGCAATAAATTCCCCCTTCTCAACCTCGAAACTAACTCCCTTGAGAACATGGGTTGGAATTTTTCCGCCATAGGTTTTTTTTAATTTTTTTACTTCAATAATCATTTTTTTTATTTTAAAAATTAACCCCAAATCGCATCTAGAATACTTTCTCTAGTGCCTCTAAAAGCAGGAATAAAACCACCAATTAAAGCAGCTATCATAAGACTAATATTACTTATCTTAATTATGTCAAAAGTTATTTTTAACGATACCCATCCAACCGGAAAGTCTAAGGGATTGTCTACGAAAAATGGCCTGATGACAAATAAAATTATACTAATACCCAAAAGGATTCCAATGATAGCATAGAATACAGCCTGCATAATAAATGATAAAATTATTGTACTTTCTTCCATGCCGATAGCTTTTAGTATGCCAATTTGTCTTCTTTTATTTACGATACTAACAAAAATGATAATAAATATTGTAATTCCCGCCACTATCGTTCCAATCGCACCAAGAATAATACTGATCATCATAAAACTTTTACTAGCACTAGAAGTAAAGCCGGTTAATTGTTCCCATGTTCTTATCTCTTCATCGTAAAAACCAGATTGTCTTATTGACTCTATGTATTGTTCTTCCTGGCCTTTTTCAATTGTTTTTATAATTATTTCTGAAGATAAATTATGTACTCCAAGGATTGATTCCATTTCTTTTCTGGTAATAAAAGCCATTTGATCAGCTTGATTATTTTTTGTGGAAAAAATACCCTTTATTGTGTAAGTTCTTTTTATATTATTGCTAAATTTCACATCTATTGTATCGCCAACAAGAACACCTCCTAAACTAAGATAATCTAAATCCCCGCCCTGGCCACCTGCTATTTCTTTTCCGATGACTATTTTATCTCTATCTTTGTCGTCTAGATATTCGCCCGATATGATAGAATCGCTAATTGCAGTCACTCTTTTTTCATCTTCAACGTTAACAGATTTTATTTTCCATTTTCCTTGTTGTATGTTATTACCATCTTTATACTCATCATAAGAAATTAAAGCATCATTTATATAGTGAGCTGAAATAGCTACTATGCCGGGTATATGATTTATAGAGCTTGTTTGTTTATTTTCTATATAAATTTTATCACTTGCTGGGGTGATAACTATATTGCCATATAAATTATCTATATATTGTTCATTAATAGCCTCAACAATACCACCAAAAATAGATGATATAAATATTAGATTTACGTAGGCTAGGGTCATTATTAATATAGTCATTATTAATGTCCCTTTACTGCCCCTAACAATTGTTTTGTAAGCCAAAAAGAAAGCGGCTTTAATGTTCATTTTTATCAGTTGTTAATAATAAAGAAATTTTTTTCAAAATAAAAATAAAACTTTGACGTTCTTTAGCTGATAAAAGGGATAATTTTTTATGTAAGTGTTGTTTTGATCTTAAAAAACTTTTTGCTAACTCTTTTTTGCCCTTTTTACTAATAACTAAATGCACCATTCTTTTGTCTCGAGTATTGTGTAAGCGATTAACTAGTTCTAGTTTTATCAAATTATTTATCAAAAAAGTAGCTGATGGCGCGGTAATGTTTAGATATTCAGCAACGCTTTTTATAATTGGTTTTTTTTGACGGGATATAAATGATAAGGTCTGTAACTGAATATAAGATGGCGAACCTTTTTCATTTTCTAACCCCTCTTTAGTTAGTCGGTTTATTACAAATATTAAATCGACAAACTCATCTATATCTTTCATATATTATTAAAATAATAGTTAGATAATCTAAGTATATATTATCATTAGGTTAATAGCAAATATCTTTATTATAGAATGACTTTTAAAAAAATAAATGTTATAATTAATAAATAAATATCTTTAAATAATTAATTATTATGGCTAATAATAAAATTCTTGACAGAATTCGAACAACAACTTTTATAATTTTATTACTAACATCAATTCCTCTTTTTGTTAATTATATTTTAGGTCAAGGACCTTCTAGAGAATTAATTATTCACCTCCATGTTTGGTTTGGTTTAATATTTTTAATTTTAGCAATTATTAGTATGAGATTGCGGAAGAAAAAGTAGTTATATTAATAATTTTACTTATTTAGTGAAAGAAGATTATTAAAGAAAATAGGTACTTTTTATTAT
Source organism: uncultured bacterium (assembly GCA_938003925.1). Taxonomy (GTDB): domain Bacteria; phylum Patescibacteriota; class Patescibacteriia; order Patescibacteriales; family UBA12465. The sequence goes on along the minus strand of CALKWQ010000022.1, from coordinate 93,854 downwards.
TTATTATCATTAAGTTTGGTTTTAATTATATAAGTTTTGTTAATAGCTGGTTCTTGTAGTTTTGTTAGAGAGAGAAAGTGGAGAGTAAAAATGAAATGCATTGTTATGATTGGTTTTTCTGCATTAAAAAGATTAGTAAGTAAGATATTGAAAAGGAATTGAATATTAAGGGTTAAAATCTTATTTAATCTTAGCCACGCTATTTCGAACTTCGTCCACGACCCCGAGCAAAACACAAAATCAGGCTTTTAAGGCCTGATTTTGTTTTAATATTGGATTAAATATATTGCCGTGGTTTGTATGTTTGACTCAATATAGTTATGGGTATATACTCATAACAGGCAGGGGCAAAGGTCGATCTGTCGTTATAAAAAATAGTAATAATAAATTTATGCCAAGAATGGATGGAACTGGTCCAATGGGCCAAGGGTCAAAAACGGGCAGAAGAATGGGTCGTTGTGCTGGCGGAGAGAGATTGTTTTGGTGTGGACGAAGGACAATGGGAAGGGGCGGTCTCAAGTCTTCTTTATCTCCAGAGGATCAGTTAAAAGTTTTAGACGAAGAAGAACAGGATCTGTTATCAGACTTAGAAGTGATTAAGAAAGAAAAAGAGGCTTTAAAAAGCCAAAAATAAAAGAAGGCACGGGAACCGGCCTCTTAACAAAAAGGGGCCGGAGAGCCTTCTCTTATAGAGTTATAATAGCAAATTTGCTATAATTTTCAATATATATGCCTAGACCAAGACTTTGTCGAAAAATAGCATTCAATCCGGTGGTAACTTATTTTAAGCCCCAAGGGGTGCCTATGAGAAATCTCGAAATCGTTGAATTATCTATTGAGGAAATGGAGTCTTATCGTTTACGGCATATAAGTAACCTGGATCAGCAAGCTGCTGCTAAAACAATGAATACCTCTCCTAGCACTTATCAAAGAATCCTTTATTCGGCCTATAAAAAGATAGCTGACGCTCTTACAAATGGTAAAGCTATAAAAATTGTGAAATAATTTAATAATTAATTTTAAATTTATGGATGGAGCAATTATTGCAAATCAAGAAAATATCGTGGCGATGCCAAGAATAGGCGACAAAGCACCAACTTTTAAGGCAGTCACTACTCAGGGAGAAATTAATTTTCCTGAGGATTATAAAGATTCTTGGGTTATTTTGTTTAGTCACCCAGCTGATTTTACTCCGGTTTGTACTTCGGAGTTTATGACTTTTGCGAGCATGGAGCAAAAATTTAATGATGCTAACTGTAAACTAGTCGGTTTATCAGTCGACGGTCTATATAGTCATATTGCTTGGCTTAGAACAATTAAGGAGAAGATTGAATATAAAGGCATAAAAGATATTGAGGTTAAATTTCCTCTAATTGAGGATATTACTATGGAGGTTGCTAAGAAATACGGTATGATTCAGCCAGGAGAAAGTAATACTAAGGCAGTACGTGCCGTTTTCTTTATTGATCCTAAAGGAATAATTAGGGCTATTATTTATTATCCTCTAAGTTTAGGCCGTAATTTTGATGAGCTATATAGAGCTTTAGTTGCTATGCAGGCAGCCGACAAGTTTTCAATTGCTACTCCAGCTGATTGGCGTCCGGGCGATGAGGTGATTGTACCTACGGCTGGTTCTTGTGGTGTTGCTAAAGAGAGAATGGAAAATAAAGATGAAATGCATTGCTATGATTGGTTTTTCTGCACTAAAAAGATTAGTAAAGAAGATATTGAAAAAGAGTTGAATATTAAGAGTTAAATCATTCTCACTGCTAATAGTGGTAAAATACAAAATCAGGCTATTATGGCCTGATTTTGTTTTAATTTTAGATAAATTTATGTTGTAAAGCAATCTAAATTTTTATTCAATTTTTTGTTTATTTATTTTTTCTACGACTTTACCAACAATGAGGCTGATTTCAAAAATAATAACACAGGGAATAAATAATATTGCCAGACTAAATAAATCAGTTGTTGGAGTGATAATGGCCAGCGCAATCATTAAACCCACATAAATGTACTTACGTTTAAGGGCTAATAATTTTGTTTTTAGTATGCCCAGGGAGATTCCTCCAATAATGACGATAGGGATCTGAAAGACTATGATAACACCCGAATACATACTAAATTAAAAATGCCGCCTGTAATGTACAGTCGGCAATATCAATTGACCCATGGACAATGTGTCTAAGAAAATGGGTACCTTCCATAAACAGGATCTTATATTTTGTTGGCAAATTCAATCAAACATAGAAACGGGCACCAAAAGCCCGTTTTTTAGTATTATATGTTTTAAGCGAAAACATGGCGTCAATTGCTAATTTCCCTAAAAAATATATAGCCATGGACATGTCAGCTTCATTTTTTAATATTTTTCAGCTAAACTTAAGGTATAATGATAATTTTAAAATTATATGAAGTTTGAGGGCTTAAATAATCTTAGTCGTCTTATCGAGACTGAGGATAAACAGGAGCAGCAAACTGTGCTTTTTGAGAGGATTACAAAAATTTCTCTAGTTTATGCTGAGCAAAACTTTCAGGCGACCAAGAAAAACAAGAGAGATTATAAATTTTCTGCAGCCATGAAGGACTTTAGCCCAATCGAAAATATTATTTTAAGACCCGTATTCCATCTGGAACAATTTAATTTTAATAAATATCAGCCCCAAATCGATTTATTTTTACAAGCCTTCTATCAAGAGGTTGACTATCTATACGAGACTAGCGGTTTTGATGTAGATAAAATATCTCAGTTGATTGATGCAAAAAGAGATAATATTAAAAAATATCTAGAGGTGGAGGATTTAAAAGAGGCTGAACGTAACGCCAGAAAGGGCAGTACTAAGGTGTTGAATTTTAATAAAATTACCAGTATTGAAAGAGACGCTGACAAAAAGTATCAGGATTTGGAAAAATATGGATTCTCTAAGGCTGATCATTTTGTTGAGGTTCACGTGGAAGATTTCTATAACACGGGTGAGAAAAATTTAGGCTCGGAATTAATTAGCAGTGATTTGGGAGTGGTGGCGGAGTATATTTTGGATAAGGAGCCAGAAGCAGCGGCGGTAATTGGCAAGTCTTGGCTACTAGACACTCCTTTAGCTGATCGTTTGGGGTTTAAAAAAATAGCCGATAATAATATTAAGCAAAATGATTTTTCCACTTGGTTGCAATTTATTGATAAAAATGGCCAAATAGACCACAAAAGGTTTAAGGCCTTGTTAAAAACAGGAGAGCTGCCTTATCAAAGTATTAAGGGTTATATATTAACTGAAGAATTTTTATCCAGATATCTGCCGGCTCATCGTAGGGGTGTGGTAATGTTAAAAGAACTAAATAAAGACAGAGAAGTATTTTGGAATCAGTTGCAGCAAGAAGCACAGTCAATTAAAACCGATTGGGATGACTTACTCAAAAACCATGGTGACATTGAGGGTTTTTTAAATAGTAACAAGACACTCAATAAGTTATTTGATTTGATTGCCCCAGGTGATAAACAAGTGTATTTTAATTTTTTGAAAGTAATGTATAACAGTAATATTCCTTGGGCAGAGTTTTTTGAGCATAAAAGTGAGCAGATAGAAGAAATAGATGCCAAGATAAATAAAGTGATGCAAGATGATTTATATATGGACAAGGAAGTGGTCATTGAATAAACCCAATTTTCTATCATTTTTTAATAATTATATGAATTCCTTTGAATTTAAAGCTAGCCGTTTACCCGATGACCTAATGTTGGCTGATTGTGATTTAAGCACGCGAGCTTTTGTTTATTTAAAAAATCTGGGGATTAACAAATTAGGCGATTTGCTTAGCTATACCGAAGAAGAATTAAGAGCTAAGATGCCTATGGTTAACGCTAAAACTTTTCAAGAGTTGCAGGATTTATTAGATAAATATAATTTAAATTTCAGGCAGCCAGAATAGTGTTAGCTTATTAATTAAATCTATGGCCACTAAACAGAGTCAAGTTGATTATATTTTAGATCAGCTATCGTCGCTGGTTAATGTCAGAGCGCGCAAGATGTTTGGCGAATACGCCGTGTATTATAATGAAATTGTAGTGGCTTTAATTTGTGATAATAAATTGTATGTTAAAATTACTGAGCCTGGCCAGCAGTTTGCGGACCAGAATTATCTAGAGGGCCGAGCTTATCCAGGAGCCAAAGTTTCCATGCTTATTGATGAAGATAGAATAGATGAGGCTGATTGGTTGAGCGAGCTAATTAGTATTACGGCCGCCAGCTTGCCAGCGCCTAAACCTAAGAAGACAAAAAAATTAACTAAGACAGTAAAAATTTAATCATAATTTCTGTCTCAATATATGCCCAAGTTAAATAAACACGCTTATAGAATTTTTATTTTTTTAGTGGGAGTGGTAGCCACCATCTCTTATCGTCTAGTGATAGTTTTAAATCATTATAGTTCATTTTGGTTAGAGGTCTCTTGGTATATTGGCACCATTGGTTTTATTTGGTATTTTGGTCATCGCTGGTCTATTGAAAATCGCCGTGAGCAGTTGATTCAGCGCTTGGACTTAGTTAATAAAATTAACACCAACCAGACCCTAGATAAGGCCGACCGGGAAGCTTTGTATTATATTTTACAGGGATTGAGCACGAGTTTAGCTAAATGGAATTACATCGCCATTTTCTTTTTTTCTTTTCTAGCTTTAGCTTATGCAGCTGCGGCTTATTTATATAATATATTGGGCTAGATTTAAATAGCTGTTAATTATGAACAGTTTTCAAGTTAGTTTGATTTTTGCTTTTTTGGCTATGATCGGCTGGGGAGTAGGGGATTTTTTAATTCAGAAAACTGTGCGTAAGGTAGGAGATTTTCAGACGCTACTGTGGATAGACTTGGTGGCGGCCGTTGTATTATTACCTTTTGTTTGGCAGGATTTACCGGCTATGTTCATATGGGATAATACTCGCTCTTTACTGTTGATGACGTTGGCTGAGCTATTGTACAGTATTTTATTGTTTAAAGCTTATAACAAGGGTAAGCTATCAGTCGTAGAAATGATTTTAATTGGCGAGTTACCATTTACTATTATATTGGGATTGCTTTTCTTTAAAGAAACTTTAAGTTGGTCGCAATTGTTGGTTGTTATAGCAATTATTACCGGAGTATGCTTGATTTCTAAAAGTCGTCGCCAGTGGTGGGAGCAATGGCGATATTTTGGCAAAAAGAGCAATTTTATTTGGGAGAAAGGAGCTCTATTAGCCTTAGCTGCCGTAATTTTTAGCGCTTTGTATAATTTTTTAATTACCAGTAATGCTCGCAATATTTCTGCTTTTACTGCCGTCTGGTTTCCCTGGACTTTCGGTTCTTTATTTTTATTAGGTTACATTTGGTACAGTCAGGGATGGTATTCATTTTGGCGCAGCAGCTTTAATTATCGTCGTTTAATCTTAATCACAGCTCTAATTGATACCGCTGCCTGGCTGTTCTACGCCCTCGCCACACAAAGGGAAGAGTTATCTATTATTACAACCATTGTGGCCGGTTACGCGGTGATTGCTATGATATTAGGAGTTAAGTTTAATGGTGAGCGTATTAGTTTATGGCAATATATCGGAGCAGTAATAGTGATGTCAGGAGTGATAGTAATGGGTTTAATCTCTGGATGATATTTTTTAGAGATAATTTTTGGATAACAAAAAAGAACGAGGTAGTCGTTCTTTTTTGTAAAGAGATATTAAGCGAGTTGTACGTTGACTGCATTCGGACCCTTAGGGGACTGTTCGCTCTCAAAAGTGACATTGTCGCCTTCCTGAAGTTCTTCAAAGGAAATACCTACTAAAGAATTGCTGTGGAAGAATAAGTCCTTGTCTTGACCTTCAACGGTAATGAAACCAAAACCTTTGTCAGTCTTCTTTTTTATTACGCCTTTCATAATTGATTGGATAAATAAATTAAAATCGCAAAATTAAATGTTTTGAAACTCGACTACTTTTCTAAAATAATTTTTGATGTTTTAATTATATCAGATATTATATAAAATGTCAATGGTTGTCAGCCGCAGTTATTATTAGCACGTCCTAGAATGTGGTATGATAGTAAAAGCAGTGATAAAGCCTTATAATGTGCTGTCTAGATTGGTGGTGGTAATTTATATATCCTTTCTATGAAAACATACGATTTAGTGGTAATTGGCGGTGGTCCCGCGGGCCTTATGGCTGCTGGCCGAGCAGCTGAATTAGGTGCTAAGGTTTTATTATTAGAGAAAAATCAGGCTTTAGGGATAAAATTACTAATGACTGGTGGTGGTCGCTGTAATTTAACTAATCAGCTGCCAGCTCGTTTATTAGCCGCCGCGCTCGGAACTAACGGTCAGTGGCTATTGTCGGCTTTAAGCCGTTTTGACGCGGAGTCAGTGATGGCATTTTTCCAACAACGAGGAGTAGTTTTGAGAACCGAAGCTAACGGTCGAGTTTTTCCTGACAGTAATCAGGCTGGTGAGATTTTGTCAGTATTGGTCAATTATGCCAAGCTAGCTGGAGTTGATATTAAGACCAATGCGCCGGTTGCCAGTTTAGTAACGGAAACGGGGTCGGTTGTGCATTTAGTGTTAAAAGATAAAAGTGTGGTAAAGGCTAGCAATTTTTTAATTGCTACTGGTGGCCGTTCTTACCCGTCTGCTGGTGCTAGCGGTGATGCTTATAATTGGCTACGAGCCATTGGTCATAGAGTTATTACTCCTCAGGCGGCACTGAGCCCGATTATTTTACAAAATCCGGCAGAATCTTTGGAGGGGATTAGTATTGTTGGCGTTCGTTTAAGTTTATATCAGGGCAGAGAGAGACTTGCTCAAGAAGAAGGGGATTTACTTTTTACGGCCCGGGGCATTAGTGGCCCGGCGTCATTAAATTTAAGTCGTCAAATTGCCCGTCAGTCATCGGTTTCATTGACTGTTAGTCTTGATTTGTTGCCAGAAATGAATTCGGAGGAATTAGAGGCGGAAATAGTAACTCTAGTAGCCAGTAATAAACAGGCAGAGATTAAGAATATTATGGCACGCTTGTTGCCTAAAAAAGTAGTTCATTTTTTACTCACTCAACTATCAATTGATACTGATAAGAAGGGGCATAGTTTTACTCGTAGCGAGCGCTTAGAACTGGTAACTATGTTTAAGGACTGGCGTTTTGATATCCTAAGTCTACGTGGTTTTAACGAGGCTATGGTTACTGTTGGCGGTGTAGATTTACGTGAAGTTGATGGCCGAACCATGTTGTCTCGTTTGTATTCTAATCTCTATTTTGCCGGAGAAGTGCTGGATTTAGATGGGCCCACTGGTGGTTATAATTTGCAGGTCGCCTGGACTACAGGTTATATTGCTGGCGAAAGTGCGGCAGCAGCAATTAAATTATCAATTTAATTTAAATAAATCTTATGAATTTTAAACTTTATTTTTTAGCCTTACCCATCTTTTTTTAAATTGATATGGTTTGGCTGGGCTTGGTAGCTAAAGGTTTTTACGCTAAACATCTAGGTTTTTTAATGAGACCGGATGTAAATTGGTTGGCGGCGATCATTTTTTATCTGCTGTTTATTGCTGGTTTAATTATTTTTGTAGTTACCCCCGCGTTGGCTAAGGGTTCTTGGTTATATGCTCTCAGCTTAGGAGCCTTATTTGGCCTGATTACTTATGCCACTTATGATTTGACTAATCTCGCGACCCTAAAAAACTGGCCGCTAGTGGTTACCCTGGTTGATTTATTATGGGGAGCAGTCTTAGCAGCTAGCGTGTCAGTTTTGACTTATTTATTAGCTCTTAAAATTGGTTTATGAATTACTATCTATTACTAATTTCTTGTCTTTGGCTTTATATGAGCGCTTGGTTTGTTTGGTCTTATATCAAACAAAGAAATGATGTTGCCGACACTGCCTGGGGTCTTGGTTTTATTCTGTTAACCTGGATTTCTTTTTTTCTAGCCGATGCTACTGGCGTCCGTCCTTGGTTAAGCAGTGTTTTAGTAAGCATTTGGGGCCTACGTTTAGCTGTGCATATTTATCAGCGTAATCGGGGTAAAGCCGAGGACTATCGTTATCTAGAATGGCGCCAAGCTTGGGGTGACTGGTTTTATGTGCGTTCATATTTACAGGTTTATCTATTGCAAGGAGCGCTATTATTTCTCATTGCCTTGCCGTTATTATTGATTAACCAGAAACCGGGGGGTAATCTGGGTTGGCTAGATTATTTAGCTGTTGGCATTTGGCTGCTGGGTTTTAGTTTTGAGGTTATTGGTGACGCCCAGCTGTCTCGTTTTATAAAGGATAAAAATAATAAAGGCCACCTACTTACAAGCGGCCTATGGCGCTATAGCCGTCATCCTAATTATTTTGGTGAAGTGTTGCAATGGTGGGGCATAGGATTATTGGCTTTAAGTGTCTCTGGTGGTTGGCTGGGATTGATTGGGCCACTTACCATTACCATTTTAATTTTAAAAGTTTCAGGCATCCCCTTATTAGAGAAAAAGATGCAAGCTCATCCAGAGTTTCCCGCTTATCGTTATCAAACTAGTGTCTTTATTCCTTGGTGGCCACGTGTTCGTAGATAATACTAAGTTTTTATTTTTATGGTTAAGATAAAAAAACCAGAATTATTAGCTCCAGCTGGTAATTTAGAAAAACTAAAAACCGCCCTAGCTCATGGCGCTGATGCTGTTTATTTTGGAGTGCCTGATTTCTCTTTGCGGGTAAGGGTTAATGATTTTTCTCTAGCGGATATTAAACGAGGGATTGTTTATGCGCATGCCTTGAAAAAACGCGCCTACGTTACTCTTAATATTTTTGCCCATAATCAGCACCTGTCTAAGTTGGAGCGTCATGTGCAAAAATTAAAGACCCTGAATCCGGATGCTTTATTTGTCGCTGATCCTGGTGTTTTATCAATCGTACGTTCAGTTTGGCCTCAAGCACCGCTGAGCTTAAGCACTCAAGCTAATTGCACTAATTGTGCGGCCGCTAGTTTTTGGGCTAAGCAAGGTTTAAAGCGTTTAATTTTGTCTCGGGAATTATCTTTAAATGAGATTGCGGAGATTAAGAAAGGAGTAGGTAAAACAGAAATTGAAGTCTTTGTGCACGGAGCTCTGTGTAGTTCTTATTCTGGTCGTTGTTTTTTGTCTGATTATTTTATGGGTCGCAGCGCTAATTTAGGTGATTGTTCCCAGCCTTGTCGCTGGGAGTATGAGATTAAACCGTCTGGTCATGATAAATCATTATTAATCGGTGAGGATGGACATGGCACCTATTTACTCAATTCCAAGGATTTGTGTTTAATTGAGCGCCTGCCCGAAATTATTGCTACCGGCGTCGATGCTTTAAAGATTGAGGGTAGGGCTAAGAGTGTTTATTATTTAGCTAATGTTGTTGGAGCCTATCGCCGTGCTATTGACCTATGTTGTTCTCAGGCTTCAGCTAGGACAATTAAAAAAGAGTTAGCGTTTTTAAAAAATGAATTGAGTGAAAAATTAAATCAACGAGGCTATACTGAGGGCTTTATGTTTCCCGAGAAACAGGTGATGCAGAATTACGAAGGTAATTTTCCAGCCTCAGCTTGGGAATTTTGTGGACAGGTTATTGCTTCTCGTAAGATCGGTGTTGGTTATGAACTGAAAATTAAAGTTCATAATACAATCCTTGCTGGCGAAAAGGTGGAAATAGTTGCACCAGCTTATCGTGTTGGTCAGTTAGTTATTACATCTATGCGTGATGCTCTGACTGGTGAGGAATTAACGGAGGCTCACGGCGGCGGTGGGGATCGCCAAATTTTACTACTTTCCGACCAAGATTGGCCCATGCATAGCGTCTTGCGTCGTCGTTTATAAAAAACAGGCCACAAGGACCTGTTGTTTGTTATTAGAACTGAGTCTTTTTAGTGAAAATTGTTAGCAATGATATGTCCTAAGGTGTTAGTGATAATAAGGACCGCAATTGCTACCCCTAAATGCTCCCCTAGGCTTTCCCAGCGGCTTTGTCCTTGACTCTGGGCTAATTTATAGCTAAGCACGCTTAAGATGCTTAATCCCCAAATAATACTAACCACGATAGCGGTAGAGAGTGGTAGAAGAAGTATGGGGATAATGAAAGTGAGCGCAAATAAAAATTTGAATAAAAAGGTAAAACCAGTGGCTTCCCAAACTTCACGCGCAACAGCATTGGGCTCAGTTTCCTTGGACACGTGTACTCCCAAAGCATCAGAAAAAGAGTCGGCGATAGCGATGGTCAAGATGCCGCCGATTACAGCGAGTTTAGAACCGGTGGAGGCATTAAGTCCAATCATTAGACCCAGTGTAGTTATAACGGCTGAAGTTAGGCCAAAGCCTAGTCCAGCCCGGAAGGATTTAGTCATATTGTATAAATTTTCTTATATTATAACATCTATTTATATATATGTCTTGGCGTAATTTAAAACGGTCCCGTATTTATGGTTTGGTTGCGGTGGTCTTGGTTTTAGTATGCTCGCTATTTATCTGGTGGTCTGTTGATGAAGGGGAATGGTCCTTCGTGTCTCTAACGGTTAATCAATCCGCGGTTTCTAGCTCTCCTACTATAGAGTTAAGGGCATCTACTAAGAAGCCATTAGTTTTAATTTTCGGTGGCGATGTCATGTTATCGCGCACAGTTAACGCTAAGATGTCTACTTATCAAGACTATGCCTGGCCTTTTAGAGAGATTGCCTCCACTACTTCCGTGGCTGATGTCACTATTTTTAATTTGGAATCACCTTTTTTAAAAGAGGCCGACTATCGCGTGCCTACGGGCTCTTTTTCGTTCAAGGCCAACCCCCAGGCAATAGACGGCTTATTACTTGCCGGTACCGATATAGTTTCTTTAGCTAATAATCACATGTTGAATATGGGGCGGCAAGGCTTAGGGGACACCATCTCTTTGCTGTCTGACCATGGTATAGCCACTGTCGGGGCCGGTCGAGATGAGGAAACTGCACGTCAGGGTTATCTGATAGAACGAGATGGCTGGAAAATCGCCTTTTTGGCCTATGCTTATCCGAATGATAATAGTGTGGCTACGGATCAGCGCCCAGGTATCGCTACTATGGATACAGACAAGCTAGTGGCTGATATTATTCGTTGGCGTCAGCAAGCAGATTTAGTAATTATTTTGATGCACGCCGGCACAGAATATGTTGCTCAGCCGGGAGTGGAACAAAAGGCCTTTGCTCGGGCCGCTATTACTGCCGGTGCTGACGTTGTCGTCGGTCATCACCCTCATTGGCCGCAGTCATGGGAGATTTATCAAGGCAAGCCCATCTTTTATTCTCTGGGTAATTTAGTTTTCGATCAAATGTGGTCTGGGGCCACTAGTCAAGGTTTGTTGGCGCGTTTAGTTTTTCAATCAGATTTGTCTGGTCAAGCAGAACTCATACCCGTTGTTATTAAGGACTATGGGCAAGCGCAGCTCTGGCCGGATGATGAGCCAGTGGCTACTTTTTGGGATACTTATCAGTTAGAACAGCCGGGAGTTTTAAATTGGCCAGCGCCCGATAACAATTAGCTTCTAACGGTTTTAAATAGTCATCAAAACAATCCTGGTTTTTAAGAACTGGGATTTTTTTGAGGGTTTGGCGACTTTGCCTACAGAGGTTTAAAATAATATGGGCTTGTTTCTGGTAGTAGGCTGGTAGCTCTTGGGTAGTTGGTAATTTGGTGAGACCCAGATGAGCATAATTACGTTTGCCAGCTAACCAGTCGTCACAATAGTCATAAACGTCATCAGCCCACTGCTTGGCAGCCAATAAGTATTTAAAAGCCTTGATTAATAAGCCTTGTTCAGTTTTACTCCAATCAAGACGAGCGATTAACAGCACAATGCTAGCTAATAGAAATGAGGATTTATTGGCAGCGCCAATCTTATTGATGCTTGTCTTTTTGGGGTACTTACTTTCTTGCCAATTAGCCTGATCGACGGATAACATCAATTTTTCCCAAGACAACCTAGTTGCAGAGCTAACAGTCTTAGTTAAACTTAAATGCCAGGCAGTGCGAAGACAAGCGTTAGCTAGTGGCAAATACTCTTTAGGTGTGTTTTCTTCGTCACTCAAGTCATCTTGCAAATTAGCAGCTGTCCATAAGTAGAGATTAGCTGCTCCCAGTCGCCGACTATATTTTTTGTTAGTAATATTAATTTGGGCGGGAGATAATATTTTTGTTGGCAGCAGGGAGATAAAGCCATTTTTGTCATCTTTTAGTGTTTGTTGCCAGTGAGGGCGTAAGTCTTTTAGTAAGGATGGGGGCCATTGTGTGACCGCTAGGCTAGCCAATTTATATATCTCCCGTTGTTCTAATTGCATATGGTTAAGGGCAGGCTGATGGTAAAGATGCTGCCTTGTCCCAGAATACTGCTGACGCTTAACTGACCGTTAAAATCTGATTCTATAATTTCCTTAACCACGCTCAGCCCCAATCCAATATTTTGACCGTTATCTTTTTTAGTGCTGAAAAATGGTGCACAGATTTTATTCAAGTTCTCAGCGGCAATGCCCACGCCGTTATCTTGTACATTAATTATTAGTCGTTGGGAGATATAATCTTTTTGACAGTTAATGCTAACAGTTTTGTGATTATGTTCGCTTTGGGCACAAGCATCTATGGCATTAGTTAAAAGGTTCATAATGACTTGGCCGAAACGGCTGGTGCAGCCCTTAATTTTAATGTCTTCTCGACAATTTATATTGATATTAATATTTTTAATTCTTGTCTTGTTTTCTAGCATTTGTTTAATATGTATGATTTCTTTTTTAACGTAAAAATCTTGTTTTTGGCTTTGTCGACGCAGACAGGAATTAACGCTGGCTACTAAATCGTTAATACGGCGGGTAGCTTTTAAAGCTTGGTGTAGATAGTTGCGTGATGTGCTTAAATCTGGGCACTCGGCAATTTTTAATTGCTCAAGATTAAGGCTGACCACAGTGAGGGGATTAATGATATCATGGAAAATTCCACCAGACAGCTGGCCAATACTAGCGAGAGTTTGTAATTGTTCCAGTTTTTCTCGGCGCATAGCAATAATAGCACGGCTGCGTTCCATCACTTTTATTTCTAGTTGGTCTCTTTCTTGCTGTAAATCTTGGGCGGCTTGATCTGCTTTAGCCAGTGCATTTTTATTTTCTCGGACGATGATTGCGGCAAGCAGAAAAATAATGCCAATAATTAATATATAAGCCAGGGCATCCGCTAGTTGATGGCTTTGTTGGCGCCAGCTAGAGTCAAAGGCAATTATTTGATTAATCTGTAGATAAGAGAAGGTAATCATGCTAATGGCAAATACGATGGCTACAACCAGAGCGGATTTTAAACCTAAAAATATGCCTGCCAGCATCATGATTAACACGGTCATCAAAATAGCTGCAGGCAAGTCTGCTCCCCATTGATAGAAACAAAACATTGTCGGCAGAGTGTAGGTGGTAATTATAAGCCAAGCGCTAAGCGTTGTCTTTCCCAATCTGCCTAGCTGCCAGATGCCTAGTAAGAATAAGAGCAGTATAATTGTGGCGTAAAGAGGAAGTCCTTGATTGTGAGGATTAATTACAAAATCATAGATACGGATTGTATTGAGTGCCAACATTACGATTATTGATATTGTGGTAACTGCTTGTAATTTACGAGCAGCTAATTGTCTCGTGTCGCTGGCTTGATTGGCTAGCAGTTGTTCTTTTATTTTTTTCCAAGACATATATTTAAAAAACGCCTTCTCTCAATTAAGAGAGAAAGCGTTAGCCGTTTTAACTACGCCAGGGAGTGCCCGGATTATTATCTTCTGCAGAAATTTCTACCTCTGCTTCCTCTTGTTTGTTCATAAGTAATGAATATTTTAATAAAAAATATATTTTAGCAGCCCGACCTCAGGCGACTTTGCGCCCGCTACTACTTTAAACATAGCACTAATAGTTTAAACCGAGCGTAACTAAACTTTAACGACAACTTAAACGATAGCCTCTGCCAGCAATATTGTGGATTAATTTTTTTCCTTGGTTATCTATTTTACGGCGTAACCTGAGAATATGTGTCTCCACTGTGTTGGAGAAAGGATCCGTCTCGCCATCCCAGACATGTTCCAGTAGGCTGTCGCGAGAGATGATTTTTTCCGCGTTGGTCATGAGGTGTTGGAGTAGGGCGAACTCTTTATTTGTCAGCTTAATTTCTCTCTTGCCGCGATGGACTCGGAAAGTGTCCGGTTCTAAGCGTAGGTCGTGAAAATTTAGAGGGCCAATAGCAGCTTGGTTAGGACGACGTAAGAGCGCCCTGACGCGGGCTAGCAGCTCTTCGCTAGCAAAGGGCTTAGGTAAATAATCGTCAGCACCAGCGTCTAAGACGTCTACTTTATCATTTAAACTTTGGCGAATACTAAGCATGAGGATGGGGACGCTGCGTCCATCGGCACGAATTTCTTTGATAACATTGTAACCGTCTAATTTAGGCAGCACATAGTCAGTAATTACTAAATCATAATGATTGGTTCTGGCTAAAAAAGAGCCACGTTCGCCGTCATTGGCTATATCGGTAATGTGGCCGTCTCTTTTCATGATACTGGCTAATAGTTTAGCTAAATCTATTTCATCTTCAATGATAAGAATGCGCATATGGGTCATTATATTTTACCACATCCATTATAACATGGCGTCAATAACATTTTGATAACACTTTAGCTGGTTTGCCTTTCTGTGGGAATCCAGCTAAAATTATAATATCTAATTATGACCAATACCAAGAAAAAACGCTTTTTTTTGGGGGAATTTTCCTCATCTAAGTCAGGTAACCATGATCCTTTTGTGATTAAAGAAGGCGATTTTAAATTTGGTCAATTAAAAGATTCAGCTTATTACACCGATTGGACGGAACACTCTTTTCTTTCGGATAGCAAAGACAAGGAGGTTGTAGGCAGAACTTTTAATGTTAAAAAACTTTTACCCATTAAATTGTTTGTTTTATTTTTTTTGCTTGTATTAGCTGGTAGAACCGCCTGGTTACAGGTAGCTAAGGGTGCTCATTATGCTGGCTTGGCCGAAGGCAACCGTCTACGTATTGAAAACATTGAGCCAAAAAGGGGAATTATTTATGATAATCAGAACCGCCCGTTAGTAAGAAACAAAGCTAACTTTGTTTTGTCTCTGCGTCCAATAGATTTACCCAAAGATGATTTAGAGCGTGATAAATTATTGCGTTATCTTAGTCACGTAATCGATGATTTAAGCGAAACTCAGGTTGTTGCCGCTGACTCATCGTTTAATTTAGTTTCTGATGGCCCTTCTTTCCAGCTGATGCAGGACGCTTTGGCCAAGGTTAGACCCCGTTCTTTGGAGGCTTATCAACCAATTTTTATTACCGACAATATCCCTTATGACCAGGCTTTGCGTTTAATTTTAGAGCGGGATAGTCTGCCTGGGGTGATTATAGATACCAAGATAAGACGCGAGTATCCGTTTACTGCCAGTAATAACGACGGCAGTTTGCCAGATTTATCTAGTTTAGCTCACGTACTTGGCTATACTGGTAAAATTACCGAAGAGGCTCTTAAGCGTTTAGGTGGGCAGTATTCATTAATTGATTATGTTGGTAAAACAGGTCTGGAATATTATTGGGAAAAGGAATTAAAAGGTATTAATGGTCGTAAAAATATTGAAGTAGACGCTTTAGGACGCCGAAAGAAGGTTGTTAGTGAGGTCGCTCCTACGGCTGGATATAATCTACAATTATCACTTGATCTTGATTTGCAGCGCCAGGCAGAGGTGGTCACTAAATCTTGGCTGGATAAGACAAAAACAGCAAGAGCTTCAGTCATTATTATGAATCCCAATAATGGTCAGATTTTAGCGCTAGTAAGTTTACCAGCTTATGATAATAATCAGTTTGCTGGTGGTATTAGCCAAGAAGATTATGACAAATTTTTGGCTGACGAAAACAATCCTTTGTTTAATCGAGCAATTAGCGGTGAAGTGCCATCCGGCTCTACCATTAAACCGGTAGTGGCGGCGGCAGCTTTGCAAGAGAAAGTGGTGTCAGAAAATACCAGTTTTCTCAGTAACGGCGGCCTGCGTATCGGCCAGTGGTTTTTCCCTGACTGGAAGGCTGGTGGTCATGGCACCACGGATGTGCGTAAAGCTTTAGCTGAATCGGTTAACACTTTTTTCTACTATGTGGGCGGTGGTTACCAGGATTTTACCGGGCTTGGGGTTGATCGTTTGGTTAAATATATGCGTCTCTTTGGTTTGGGCGAAAAGACAGGCATTGATCTTAACGGAGAATCGGCTGGTTTTGTGCCCAGCCAGGACTGGAAGGAGAAAACTAAAAACGAGGCTTGGTATATTGGCGACACCTATCACATCTCTATCGGACAAGGAGATATTATTACCACTCCGCTGCAGGTGGCTAATTTTACAGCCGCTGTAGCTAACGGTGGGCGTTTATATCAGCCGACTTTGGTAAAGGCTTTGCTCAGTGAAGATAATCAAGTGATTCGCTCCATTGAACCTAAAATTATCCGACAAGGCTTTATCGACGGCTATAATTTACAGGTAGTGCGCGAAGGCATGCGTCAAACAGTCACCGCTGGGAGTGCGCGCAGTTTGAGTGTTTTGCCAGTGGCGGCAGCCGGTAAAACTGGCACGGCTCAGTGGTCCAGCAAGAAAGCTAATCACGCCTGGTTTACCGGTTTTGCTCCCTATGAACAACCAGAAATAACGATTACGGTGTTGGTGGAAGAAGGACGCGAGGGTAGCGAAGTGGCTGTGCCTATCGCTCGAGAAATATTAGCTTGGTATTTTCGCGATTATTCCACCACGTTAATTAATGAATAAATTTACTAATATTAAATCAATTTATAGCATATAGCTTGAATAATTAGCACTCTATTGACTTGAGTGCTAATTTTTTTTATAATATGTTTGCATGTTAATAATCCAATTCTATGGTTTTAAGCGATCGCCAAAAATTAATTCTGCGCACCCTGATTCGTGAATATGTTAAAAGTGCTCAACCGGTAGCCTCTGGCATGTTGGTGGAAAAATATCATTTAGATATTTCTCCCGCAACCGCACGCAATGAGTTAATATTTTTAGAGGAGGCTGGTTATATTTATCAGCCTCATACTTCGGCTGGCCGCGTGCCTACCGAAGCCGCTTATTTGTTGGATTTAGCAGAGGGTTTAACTAAAAAGAGAGAACTGAAAATCTCCGATAAAGATATTTTGAATACAGCCCTATCAACAGACACTGATAACTTTAAACCAGCTGCCCGTGCTCTGGCTGAATTATCTGGCAATGCTGTTTTTTGGGCCTTTCATAAAAACGACCTGTATCACACAGGACTCTTTAATTTATTTGCCCAACCAGAATTTAAGCAAACAGAGAGTGTGTGTGACGTCTCTCAAGTCATTGATCGGATGGAAGAAATTATTGACGATTTGTTTGACAAATTACCCGAGGGCGCTCAAGTTTTTTTAGGTGAGAATAATCCTTTTGGCGCTTTTTTGGGGACAGCTGTTTTAAAATATCGTCATCATGGAGTTTCTGGTTTGTGTGGTATTCTCGGTCCTTTGCGTATGGATTATAACCGCAACTTATCTTTACTTAATTACTTACAAGAGAGTTTTAAATAATCACTATGGAAAATATGCAACCAGGCATCTACCAGCATTACAAAGGTGGAAAATATGAATTATTATTTGTATCGGAACATACCGAAACTCAGGATGAGCTAGCCGTATATCGTTCGTTAGATGATAACAAAATCTGGTCACGACCAGCCAGTATGTGGCAAGAACAGGTGACCGTGGCAGGGAAATTGCGTCCTCGGTTTCAATGGTTAGAGCCAGCGCACCCACGTTATCCAGAGGCGGCAGTGGGTCCAATTATATATAATGACCAGCGCGAAATTTTTTTGATTAAAAATCCAAAGTGTAACGGACAGTGGACCATTCCTGGTGGACATGTGGAATGGGGTGAGAAGATGGTTGATACTTTAGTGAGAGAAGTCGAGGAGGAAACGTCGTTGCGCATTGATCAGATTGAATTTATTTCCGCGACTGATGGCATTAGGCCCAAACACTTTTTGAAAGAAAAGCATTTCATCTTTTTAAACTTTTTTGCCCATTTGGCTGGAGGTGAACCGCAATTGTCCAATGAAATGACTGAATATCTTTGGATTGCTCCCGACAAGGCTTTGAAAGAATTAGACTTGGCTGATAGTGTTAAAGATTTATTGACCACTTTCATTGAGCGCAAGCTCAAGGATGAAGATGCTGACGATTGGGAGGGTAAGTATAAAAGGGCTTTAGCTGATTATCATAATTTATTAAAACAATCAGCTAAAGATAAAGAAGAATTTGTTAAATTTGCTGTCGGTGATTTTATTCAAGATATTTTGCCTGTCTACGATCATTTAAAAATGTCGGTGTCGTCTCTGCCCGACAGCGAGAAAGCTAGTGCTTGGGTGCAAGGAGTGGAATATGTTCTAAGACAGTTTAAGGAAATTCTAGGAGCTCGGGGCGTGGCAGAAATTAAAACAGTAGGTGAAAAATTTGATCATAATCTCATGGAAGCTTTAGAAGGCACGGGTGAGCGGGTCGCTAAAGAGGTAATGCCTGGTTATACTTTACATGGGCGTGTAGTGAGAGCTGCTAAAGTTGTTGTTGAAAATTAATTTTTTAAACATAATTAATAAGCTCTTTCCTTATCTACTCAAATTTGATCTGAGTTTTAGGGGAGAGTATATAAATCTATGTCTTTAATTAAATGGAGTCCTTTCTTCAATGAAGGTTTTGGCTTTGACGACATGGATAAGGTAGTGGGAGAATTTTTGCCGGCAGTACGTGGCAATCAATTCGGCTTTACCCCAGCCCTAGACATGTACGAAGATAAAGTCAATATCGTTGTCGAAACGCAATTAGCTGGCATTGATCCAGAAAAAGTCAGCATCTCTATTGAGAACGATGTCTTGTGTATCAAGGGTGAAAGTGAGCGCAAGAGCGAGGTGGAGGATAAAAACTATTATCGCAAGGAAATCCGTCGCGGTTCTTTTTATCGCTCTGTCCCCTTGCCGACTAAAGTAGACGGAGATAAAGCCTCTGCCGTCACCGAAGATGGCATCCTTAAAATCACTATTCCTAAATCGCCAGAAGTTCAGCCCAAGAGCATTAAGATTCAAAATGTTAAGAAAAAATAAATTTTGTTTCTCGGCGTCCGGTATCGCCTAAAGCGATATCGGGGCTGGTAAATAAAGTAATTATAATAATAAAAAGACGAAAAAATATTCCGTCATTAATAAAAATCATATGGGAAAAATTTTAGGCATTGATTTAGGCACCACCAACTGCGCCATGGCTATCATGGAGGGCGGAGCGCCTAAAATCCTGGAAAACATTGAAGGTAATCGTACTACTCCTTCCATTGCTGCCATTTCTAAAAATGGTGAGCGTTTGGTAGGAGCGGCCGCCAAGAGACAGGCGGTGATTAATCCTGAAAATACCGTCTATGCGGTTAAACGCTTGATTGGCCGCCACTTTAAGGATGAAGAAGTGCAACGAGACCTTAACACCATGCCTTATAAGATTGTACAGGCTGGCGAAGGCGTGAAAGTTAAAATGGGTGACGGTGAGTACTCTCCTCAAGAGGTTTCGGCTATGATTCTGTCGAAACTAAAGGCTGACGCCGAAGCTAAAATCGGTGAGAAAATTACTGAGGCTATCATCACTGTTCCAGCTTATTTTGACGACTCTCAGCGTCAGGCCACTAAAGATGCTGGCTTGATTGCGGGTTTGGATGTTAAACGCATTATTAACGAACCAACAGCGGCTGCTTTAGCTTATGGTTTCGATAAAAAACAGGGACAGAAAATAGTTGTTTATGATTTAGGCGGCGGTACTTTTGATGTTTCTGTTTTAGATATTTCCGCTGATACGGTTGAAGTTAAAGCCACTAACGGTGATACTCACTTAGGCGGTGAAGATTTTGACAAGCGCATCATTGATTGGATTATTGAGGAATTCAAGAAAGAGCAAGGAATTGATTTATCTAAAGATACTTTAGCTTTGCAACGTATTAAGGAAGCGGCTGAAAAAGCTAAAATCGAATTATCAACTTCCATGGAAAGTGAAATTAATCAGCCTTTTATTTCCACTGATGCTAACGGCCCCAAACATTTAGTAATGAAATTAAGTCGGGCGAAGCTGGAATCTTTAGTGGGCGATTTGGTGGCTCAGACCATCGAGCCCTGTAAAAAGGCTTTAGCTGATTCTGGTTTTAACCTAGGGGAAATTAATGAAGTGGTGATGGTTGGCGGCATGACGCGTATGCCTTTAGTGCTCCAGAAGGTAAAAGAATTCTTTGGCAAGGAGCCTAATCTGAGCGTGAATCCTGACGAGGTGGTGGCGATGGGAGCGGCAGTTCAGGCCGGAGTTTTGCAGGGAGATGTTAAAGATGTTCTCTTGTTGGATGTAACTCCTTTAACCTTGGGCATTGAAACCCTGGGCGGAGTAGCCACTCCTTTAATTGAGCGCAATACTACTATCCCTACTTCTAAGTCACAAGTTTTTTCCACTGCGGCTGATGGTCAGACTAGCGTGGAAATTCACGTTGTTCAAGGTGAGCGTCCTTTGGCTACTGACAACAAATCTCTGGGCCGTTTCATTCTTGACGGCATTCCTTCGGCTCCACGTGGCGTACCTCAAGTAGAGGTTAAGTTTGATCTAGATGCCAATGGCATTTTAAATGTTAGCGCCACCGATAAGGCTACCAATAAACAGCAGAAAATTACGATTACCGCTTCCTCAGGCTTATCTAAAGAAGAAATTGAGCGCATGCAAAAAGAAGCTGAGTTGCATGCTGAAGAAGATAAGAAGAAAAGAGAACAGATAGAAACTAAGAATCAAGCCGACGCGGTTATCTTTACCACTGAAAAAATGATTAAAGAGTCAGGCGATAAAATGAAGCCAGAAGATAAAACTGAGCTGGAAGCAAAGGTGGCGGATTTAAAGGCTGCCAAAGATGCAGATAAAGAAGAAGAGATGAAAAAAGCAATGGAAGCTGTCAATACGGTAGCCCAAAGGATTGGCGCTGCTATGTATCAACAACAGCCAAACACTGAAAACGCTGGTCCTCAAACTAATTCCGATCAGGAGTCTGGTTCTGATAAATCCCAGGATAATGTAGTGGAAGGGGAAGTGGAGGATAAAAAATAATTCAGACTTTTTTTCAGCGGCCCTCGTTTAAATAAGCGAGGGTCGTTGGGCTAAAAGGCTGACAATTTTAGGAATAAATTATGTCTAAAGACTATTATAATATTCTCGGTGTTGCTAAGAATGCCAGCGCTGATGAGATTAAAACTGCTTTTCGCAAAAAAGCGCATGAACATCATCCGGACAAGGGTGGCGACGAAGCCAAGTTTAAAGAGATTAATGAGGCTTACCAGGTTTTGGGCAACAAAGATAAACGTCAGCAGTATGATCAGTTCGGCTCGGCTTTTCAAAATGGTCAAGCCGGAGGCGCTTATGGTGGACAAGGTTTTGGTGGTTTCGATGGTGTAAATATTAACATGGATGACTTAGGCGATTTGTTTGGCGGCTTTGGCGATATGTTTGGTTTCGGTGGCCAATCTCGCCATCGCGGTCCAGCTAAAGGTCGTGATTTGGAGATGAGTCTGACTATTGATTTTTTAGACTCTATTCATGGCACCGAGACGGAAATAACTTTTCCCCATTTGCGCGCTTGTAATTATTGTCAGGGTAGCGGTCATGCGCCTGGAGCTAAAATAGAGACTTGCCATACCTGCGGCGGACAGGGTTATGTCAGTCGAGTGCAAAGAACAATTTTAGGCGCCATTCAAACAAAATCAGTTTGCCCTGATTGCCAGGGAGCAGGTAAAAAAGCTAGCGCTGCTTGTTCTCATTGTCATGGCCAGGGTCGCAGCAAGCAGACAGAAACCATTAAAGTTAAAATTCCGGCTGGCATTAACTCGGGGGAGAGTATTCGTCTGTCGGGTTATGGTGATGCTGGCGAGAAGAATGCGCCTGCTGGTGATTTATTCTTAAAAATCCGTGTTGCTAAGCATCCCGATTTACAGCGCGAAGGAGATGATATTTATTCGCAGATTAATATTTCTTTAACCCAAGCAGTTTTAGGGGATACGGTAGCGGTAGTAACCGCTCAAGGCGAGGTGCAACTCAAGATACCAGAGGGAACTCAGCCTCAAACTGTATTTCGCCTCAAAGAAAAGGGAGCTCCCCGTCTGCATAGTCGTGGCCAGGGTGATCACTTTGTCAAAGTGCAAGTTCAGATCCCTAAGGGTCTAAGCAAAAAACAGCGTCAACTTTTAGCCGACTTAAAGCTCTAGGCGGATTTTAATTTGATGATGAGCTATATTTATTTGACTTTATTGGCTTAGCTGCTACACTAAAGATATAGGTTTTAATAAAAATTAAGCTTTAATTTATGTGTAAATGCGCTTGGTTGAAAAAATTGTTAGGACTTAAAAAAGAGTGTTGTTGTCATTCAGCCGATAAAAATCCTATTACCCCGGCCACCCCGGTTCAGGAAGAAAAGACCGCTAATCAGCAATAATTATTTGTTAATATTATAAAAAAGCGCGTGGTTACGCGTTTTTTTATCAGCACGTCTCATGTTTATTGATACTCATGCCCACGTTAATTTTCATGATTTTAAGGATGATGCCGATGAGGTGATCCGCCGGTCTTTGGATAATGATACTTGGATGGTTTTAGTTGGCTCGGAATACAAAACCTCTAACAGAGCTCTAAGTCATGCTAATCGTTATGAAAAAGGGGTCTATGCCGCCGTTGGTCTGCATCCAATTCATTTAGAGGAGCAGTCGGTGGAAAACAATGATGATAACGGAGAATACAGTTTTACGACTCGTGCTGAAGAATTCAATTATGATGCTTACGAAAAGTTGGCAAAATTTGAAAAAGTTGTAGCTATTGGAGAAATTGGTTTAGATTATTATCATCTTGACCCTACTCGTGATGTCAGCGTGGCTAAGCGTCGTCAACAAGAGGTGTTTCTAAAGCAATTATTGCTGGCCAGAAATTTAGATTTACCTGTTATTATCCATTGTCGGCAAGCTCATGATGATTTGCTGAGTATCTTACAGGATTTTCGCAAGGCTTATGCTGATTTCATTCCTACCGATCGCCCTTGGGGCGTGCTTCATTGTTTTTCTGGAGATGAAGATTTGGCGTGGAAGTATTTTTCTCTGGGTCTGATCATTTCTTTTACCGGCCTAGTCACTTTTAGTAAGCAGTGGGACGATGTAGTGCGGAAGATTCCTTTACATAAGTTTATGATTGAGACAGATTCACCTTATATGACTCCCGAGCCTTACCGCGGCCGTCGTAATGAGCCTATTTTAGTGCAATATGTGGCCGGCAGAATAGCGGAAATTCGTAATTCTACTGTAGAAAAGATTGCCGCTGCTACCACCGAGACGGCTCGGAGCTTTTTTAGGATTTAACGGCTAGAAATTACCTGTAAAGTTGATTTTAACTAGTCTTGACTTTTTTCGCTAGCGGGTGTATATAACAAGTGGTTTTCTCAAAATTTATCTAATTTCAGCCTATGGATAGCCAGTCTATCAGACAAATTATTCTTTCCAGCGCTGCTTACAGTCTCTCTTCTATTTTGGGACCTTTGTTGTTTTTGGGTGTGCCGGCTTATTTCTTAGATAAGTCTTTAGGTACCAATCCGTTACTACTTTTAATAGCGGTGGCGGTCTCATTTGTTATTACCAACGTACTCTTATTTAAAAAAGTTACTAAGATTAATCGGATGATTGCGGATAATTTTCTGCCGCCTGTTGTATCCGCTGCTACTGATAAACATGAAGATCAGTCCGCCGATAGTAAGTTATGAATTTAGATATTTCTTTAGCGCCGGAAATACTGTTTTATCTCGGTTCCTGGCCTATTTCTAACGCCTTTTTCTGGTCATGGCTGGTGTTTGCCTTTTTGATGATAGGCGCTTTTTTTGTTAAGAAAAGTTTACGCATGCGTCCGGGTAAATTTCAGAATGTATTGGAGATGCTGTTAGGTGGAGCTTATGATTTTGTAGAATCAATGATGGGCACCAAGAAGCGAGCAATGCGCGTTTTCCCTTTAGTTTTTACTATGTTCTTTTTTATTTTCTTCTGCAATCTTTTGACTTTTATTCCCGGGCAATCGGCAGTAACTATTCAGACAGCTGGTGGAGTCGTTCCTTTGTTTAGGGCTGTCATTGCTGATTATAGTATTGTATTTGTCATGACGATGTTATCAGTGATTGTCACTCAAGTGGTGGCTATTGCTGTTAGCGGCCCCTTGGGTTATATCGGTAAATTCTTCAACTTTACCAGTCCACTTAATTTCTTTTTGGGCTTAATGGATTTAGTGGGCGAGTTAGCTAAAGTTATGTCTTTATCTTTTCGTCTGTTCGGAAATATTTTCGCTGGCGAGGTCTTAGGCGCAGTGATGTTATTTTTATTCCCATTTTTCTTACCCCTACCATTCGCATTTTTAGGATTACTAACAGCAGTAGTACAGCCTTTTGTTTTTGCAGTTTTAACCTTAGTATTCATTTCTATGGCTGCACCTTTGGCTGAGGGGGAAACAGAAAAAGTTTAAATTGTTTTGTTATTATTTAATTATAATTAAGTCTTATAAATTTATGGACATGGAAGCAGCAAAGTACATTGGTGCTGGTATCGCCATTGGTTTAGGCGCCATCGGCCCCGCTTTAGGAGAAGGTAATATCGCGGCTAAAGCGATGGAAGCGATTGGCCGTAACCCTGAAGCTAATGGCAAAATTGCCCCGTTAATGTTTGTATCTATGGCTATTACCGAATCAACCGGTATTTACGCCTTAGTGGTCGCATTAATTATGTTGTTTGCTTAAAAAGCAGAGCTCGTCCGTCGGATACAATATATGCGACGGATTGCTTTGAATTTTAATTTATTTGTCTTATATGGGTTTAATTAAAGCTCTTGGTTTAGATGGTAGAATTTTGTTAGCTCAACTTGTTAATTTTAGCATCTTGATTTTTGTGTTGTGGCGTTTTGCCTACAAGCCAGTTTTAGGCATCTTAGAAGAAAGACGTCTTAAGGTAGATAAGAGTTTGGATGATGCCGAAGAGGCGGCTTCACGTCTTGAAAACGCTAACGCCGAGAGTAAGCAAATACTGCTTAAATCTCGTCAAGAAGCTTCTCAAATTATTGAGCAAGCGCAAATTCAAGCGGAGTTAAGACAAAAGGAAGTTGTTAGGCAAGCCGAAGAAAGTATTGGCGCGTTGATGAATAAAGAGAGAGAAAAAATAGCTCTGGAAAAAGAAGCTTCTTTACAGCAACTCAAGCAGGAATTAGCGGCGCTAGTTTTAGCTAGTCTGCAAAAGTTTTTGGGAGAAAATTTGAATAATGACCGTGATCAAGAGGTTGTTAATAAGATTGTTAAGGATTTAAGAAATTCTTAATAGTTTCTCAAATCCTGGTTTTATTAATAAGATAACGCAATAGTTTATGAAAGTTAGTGCCAGACAATATGCTCGCAGCTTATTTGAATTAGTTGCCGATAAATCAGAGGACCAGGCAAAAAATTTAATTGCTAGTTTTATTGCTTTTTTACATCGGCGCCAAGATCTCAACAAAGCCGAATTGATAATTGCCGAGTTAGAAAATATTTACGAAGAAGCTACGGGCAAGGTTAAGGCTGAGTTAATTAGCGCCCGTCCTTTGTCCGCAGCGGCTAAATCACAAATTACCACTTATCTGCAAAAGAGGGCTGGAGTCAGCGCTGTTAATTTACAGGAAAGCCTAAATCCTGATTTACTCGGAGGCTTTGTTTTACGCTATAATGGCTTGGTTATTGATGGCAGTTTGCAAAATAATTTAAGAAAATTTAAAAAACAGCTTAGTAATTAATTAAATAATATGTCTAGTACCAAAGACTTCATTGTTGAACAGATTAAGCGGCAGATTGCCGATTTCAATGTTACTGTAGAAGAAAGCAGTGTTGGCCGTGTTTTGAAAATTTCTGACGGCATCGCTCTAGTTTCCGGTTTAGCTGAGGCGATGATGAGTGAAATTTTGCTTTTTAAATCCGCTCATGGCGAAGTTCCTGGAGTAGCTTTAAATTTAGAGGAAAATTTGGTTGGTGCTATCATTATGGGTGAATTTGCTGGTATTAAGGAGGGGGATGAAGTGGTTTGTACTAAACGCATTCTAAGTGTTCCTGTTGGCGAAGCCTTAGTTGGTCGCGTAGTTAATCCTTTAGGTGAAGCTATGGATGGCAAGGGTCAATTAACTACCACCGAATTTTATCCGGTAGAAAAAATTGCGCCTGGCGTTATTACCAGGGCCTCTGTCAATCAGCCCGTGCAAACGGGCATTAAAGCAATTGACGCGATGGTGCCGATTGGGCGCGGTCAGCGCGAGTTAATTATTGGTGACCGCCAGATTGGTAAAACGGCTATTGCTATCGATGCCATCATTAACCAAAAGGGTCAGAACATGAGATGTATCTACGTGGCCATTGGACAGAAGGAATCTAAAGTAGCAGAAATTGTACGTAAATTGGAGACAGCTGGTGCTATGGAATATACGACCATTGTGTTAGCTGGCGCCTCTAGTCCGGCCGCTCTGCTTTACATTGCTCCTTACGCTGGTTGCGCTATGGCGGAATACTTTTTGGATAAAGGTGAGGATGTATTGATCATCTATGATGATTTATCCAAGCACGCTGTATCTTATCGTGAAATTTCTTTATTGCTCCGTCGTCCTCCGGGTCGCGAAGCTTTCCCTGGTGATGTTTTTTACCTCCATTCTCGTCTGCTAGAAAGAGCTTGCAAGTTGAATTCTGATTTTGGTGGTGGTTCAATTACTGCTTTACCGATTATTGAAACACAGGCAGGTGATATTTCTGCTTACATCCCCACTAACGTTATTTCTATCACTGACGGTCAGATTTTCTTAGAGCCAGACATGTTTTATAAGGGTAATCGCCCGGCTATCAATGCTGGCTTATCCGTGTCTCGTGTAGGTTCTTCGGCTCAGATTAAGGCAATGAAAAAGGTGGCTGGTAAAATGCGTTTGGAAGCAGCTCAATTTCGTGAGTTGGCGGCTTTTGCTCAATTTGGTTCCGATTTAGACGAAGAAACTAGCCGCAAGTTAGAGAGAGGTAAGCGCTTATACGAAGTCTTCAAGCAGGATCAATATCAACCGCTGTCTGTCGACAAGCAAGTTATTATTTATTACGCCTTGATTAATGGCTACGTGGACAATGTGCCAGTTGATAAGGTGAGGAGTTTTGAGTCTGGTTTGTATAAGTATGTTGATTTGAATAGCGACGTTTCTAAATTGATTGTAGAGAAAAAAGAATTGGATGCGGAAATTGAGGATAAAATTAAAACCGTACTGACTAATTATAAAGAAACCCTAGACTATTTACTCAGTTAAACGCTGTAACAAGCTTCTAATCTATGGCTAAGACCAAAGAAATATCGCGCCGCATCAAATCCATTGGTAATACTAAAAAAATTACTCGGGCGATGGAGATGGTGGCGGCAGCAAAAATGAGAAAAGCAATTGAAGCGGTACTGCGTACTCGTACTTATGCTAATCTGAGCTGGGAGACTGTTTTACACTTGTCTGCCATGGCCAAAGGTCAAAATGATCTTTCTCATCCTTTACTAACTATCCGTGAGCGCACCAATAAAGTTGCTATTATTTTAATTACCTCTAATCGGGGTATGTGTGGCGGCTACAACACGGCTATTATTAATAAGGTAAAAGAATCAATCAAGCGTCACGCCACTGTGCCGGTAGAATTTGTATTAGTGGGCAAAAAGGGAGCAGTTGTTTATAATCAGAATCAAGTGGTGGCAGCCGAATTTCCTAAGAGTGATTTATTAACCAATTCCGAAGAAGTAGTTCCGATTGTGCAAATGGCGGTTAATGATTTTTTAAGCGGGCGTTATGATAAAGTATTTGTAGCTTATACAGATTTTGTGAGCCCAGTTAAACAAGTGCCTAGAGTTAAGCAATTACTACCAGTAGATATTTCTTCTGATGATAAATATCTGGGTATTGTTGGTGATCCTAAAGTTAGCGTCACCAAAGAATTATTATCCGAAAAAGAGCAGAAGCACTTAGTGCCTAAAGAGGGTTTTGAATATATTTTTGAACCTAGTCCGGAAGAAGTTTTGGACCGGATCATTCCTCGTTTATTAGAAGTTCAGGTTTTTCAGGCTCTATTGGAAGCTAACGCTTCTGAACACAGTGCGCGCATGAGCGCGATGCACCAAGCTACGGAAGCGGCCAACGATATGGTTAGGGAACTAACTCTTTTCTATAATAAAGCGAGACAGGCTGGCATCACTGCGGAAATAGCAGAGATCAGCGCCGGTGCTAATGCCCTGCTTGATTAATTTGATAATAAATTTTAATAATATGACTGAAAAAACAAATAATTTCGGTAGCGTCAAGCAGGTCATCGGCGTAGTCGTTGACGTTTACTTTGCCGACAAGCTGCCGGAAATATTCAATGCTTTAGAGATTGAATTAAATGGTAAGAAATTAGTGTTAGAAGTAGAGCAGCATATCGGTTCCAATGTAGTTCGTACTGTAGCTATGGGCTCTACTGATGGTTTAGGTCGTGGCGCTCAAGTCGTTGACACCGGCCTACCTATTAGCGTGCCCGTGGGCAAAGAGACTCTAGGCCGCATCTTCAATGTCTTAGGGGAAGTGGTTGATGGCGGCCCAGCTCCTAAAACTGAAAAAAAATATAGTATTCATCGTCCCGCTCCTAAGTTTACCGAGCAATCTAGTAGTGTAGAAATTTTAGAAACCGGTATTAAGGTAATCGATTTAATCTGCCCCATTGTTAAAGGTGGTAAAGTTGGTCTATTCGGCGGCGCTGGTGTGGGTAAAACCGTGGTTATTTTGGAACTTATTCATAACATTGCCAGTGAGCATGGCGGCTACTCTGTTTTTGCTGGCGTGGGTGAACGCACCCGTGAAGGTAATGATTTATATCACGAAATGAAAGATAGTGGCGTATTAGACAAAGTATCTATGGTTTTTGGGCAGATGAATGAGCCGCCGGGTGCTCGTGCCCGCGTTGCTTTATCTGGGTTGTCTATCGCTGAATATTTCCGTGATGAACAAAAACAAGACGTATTATTCTTTGTGGATAATATCTTTCGTTTCACTCAGGCTGGTTCCGAGGTGTCGGCTTTATTAGGTCGTATGCCTTCAGCGGTGGGTTATCAACCTACTCTGTCTACAGAAATGGGAGAGCTGCAAGAACGTATCACCTCTACTAAGAATGGTTCCATTACCTCCATTCAGGCAGTTTATGTGCCTGCTGATGACTTAACTGATCCGGCACCGGCTACTACTTTCGGACACCTTGATTCTACCGTGGTTTTATCTCGCTCTTTATCGGAACTAGGTATTTATCCGGCAGTTGATCCACTCGATTCTTCTTCCATTATTTTGGATCCTAAAATCGTGGGCGAAGATCATTATGAAGTTGCTCGCGGAGTACAGAAGATTTTACAGCGTTATAAGGATCTACAGGACATTATTGCTATTTTGGGCATGGAAGAATTATCCGCAGAAGACAAATTAATTGTAGCCCGTGCTCGTAAAGTGCAAAAATTCTTGTCTCAACCTTTTGCTGTGGCCGAAGCTTTTACTGGTCGCCCCGGTAAATATGTTAAACTCTCGGAAACTGTTAAGGGTTTCAAAGAGATTCTAGAAGGCTTGCATGATGACCGTTCCGAAGACGATTTTTATATGAAGGGCGGCATTGAAGAGGTGTCTCTCGCTAATGCCTAATTATTATGGCCGAGAAAAAAAATATTAAATTTGAAATCGTGACGCCTGAGCGCTTAGTTTTTCAACAGGAGGTTTTGCAGATAACTGTGCCTACCCAAGTTGGTGAAATCACTATCTTGCCGGAACATATTCCTTTGGTCTCCATTTTGAAACCCGGAGTGCTGGAAATTAAGACCTTGAATCAGGAGATGGAAATCATTGCCATCTCTGGTGGATTTATTGAAGTTTTGCGAGATAAAGTGGTGATTTTAGCTGATACCGCTGAGCGCGCTCATGAGTTAGATGAATCTAGAATTGAAAGCGCTAGAAAACGAGCTGAAGAAGCGAAGGCGGAAGCCCTGTCTCACGAGGGTTATGATTTGTCGGCGGTGGCTGCTAGATTAGAAGTGGAAATGGCACGAGAAAGAGCCTTGCATAAATGGCGCCGTCTCAAAAATATTAAGTAATTTATTGTCACCTATTAAAAAAGACTATCTAAATGATAGTCTTTTTTTGGTATTTATTATAAGGCCAGCCAAATAAATAG
The DNA here is from genome assembly GCA_938003925.1 of uncultured bacterium. GTDB lineage: Bacteria > Patescibacteriota > Patescibacteriia > Patescibacteriales > UBA12465. The sequence continues at coordinate 63,490 of CALKWQ010000022.1, read as the reverse complement.
CGCTATTCCGAGAATGATCCGATACCAGCCGAAAATTTGAAAGTCATGCTTTTGGATAAATTTTAAGAAAAACTTGATGCCCAAGACAGCGGTGATAAAAGCGGTGATTAGTCCCACTATCCAAATTAGTAGCTCGTTGCCTTGCAGTACTGGCGGTGTTTTGTATAGGTCCAGGGCGGTGGCGGCAGCCATGGTGGGCAGAGCTAATAAGAAAGAAAATTCCACAATATTTTTTCTAGAAACACCTAGAGACAATCCGCCCATAATGGTAGCAGCAGAGCGTGAGACCCCAGGTATAACGGCCAAAGTTTGGAAAACACCGATGAAGAAGGCCTGGCGGTAGCTGACGGTATGGATATCTTCCTCTATTTTGGTATTGTCCCGATTGCGGTGCGCAAAGTATTTTTCTAAAACAATAAGCACTGCGCCCCCCAATAGAAGGGCGGTGGCGATTAGTGGCAGGCTTTCCATTAAATAATCTTTAACTAGGCTGTAAACACCAAGACCAATAATAGCAGTGGGTATAAAGGCGGTGGCTATTTTTCCGATTAATCTCGGATTTTGCCAGAGGGTGCGGGCATATAGGACTGCTACTGATAAGATTGCCCCTAACTGGATGGAGATTAAAAAGCTTTTAAGAAAAGCACTGTCAGGCGTGCCCAAGGCTTTGGCCGCGATTATTAGGTGGGCGGTAGAGGAGATAGGTAAAAATTCAGTAACACCTTCAATAATACCGAGAAGAAGAGAGTGAATAATGGTCATAATCTTTTAATTTTATATCATAATTTTACTATATTTTATCCATACTTACCAGATGTTATCTTTATCTCCATTCTTGTCTTGACAGGGAAAGGCAAAAGACTTAAAATAGGTGTAGACTTAGCACTCGTCTGTTGTGAGTGCTAACCAATATCTTTAATAAAAAAATTTAATATAAGCCAAAATAATCCTTTAAAGCTTAGCAATTGGATTAGCTTTCTGGATAATTTTGAGTCTAAATTTTTATGAACTTAAAACCACTTTCTAATCATGTAATTGTGCAGGCATCAGCCCCAGAAGAAGTGACTAAATCCGGTATTGTTTTACCAGGGACAGCTGACAAAGAGCGTCCGGAAAAAGGTGAAGTCATTGCCGTTGGTCCTGGTAAAATGTTGGATAATGGCCAGTTAGCGCCGATGAGTGTTAAGGTTGGGGATCAGGTTGTATTTAAGAAATATTCTCCCGATGAAGTGAAAATTGACGGCGCAGACTATCTGATTCTCAGCGAAAGCGATATTGTCGCAATTATTGAATAAATAAGTAAATTAAATTTATAAACATATGGCTAAACAAATAATTTTTGACGAAAAGGCGCGTCTCGCCTTAAAAAGGGGCGCTGATCAGTTGGCTAATGCGGTTAAGGTGACCCTTGGCCCCAAGGGTCGCAATGTCGTGATTGACAAGAGCTATGGTGCTCCGATTGTGACTAAAGACGGAGTTACAGTTGCAAAAGAGATAGAGTTAGAGGATAAATTTGAAAATATTGGTGCTAGTATTGTTAAAGAAGTGGCCTCTAAGACTAATGATGCTGCCGGTGATGGCACCACCACTGCCACGGTTTTAGCTCAAGCAATTATTAATAATGGTTTGAAGCTAGTGGCGGCCGGAGTAAATCCAATCGAAATTCGTAAAGGTATTGAAACCAGAGTGGCTCAAATTGTGGCAGAGCTAAAGAAGATGAGTAAGAGTATTAGTACTAAAGAAGAAATCGCTCAAGTTGGCGCTATTTCCGCTAACGATCAGGAAATTGGTCAGATTATTGCCGAAGCTATGGATAGTGTGGGTAAAGAAGGTGTAATTACCGTAGAAGAGGGGCAGTCATTTGGCGTGGAAAAGGAAGTGGTAGAGGGTATGCAGTTTGATAAAGGCTATGCTTCTCCTTACATGATTAGTAATCAGGAAACCATGAAAGCAGAAATGAATGACCCTTATATTTTAGTGACTGATAAGAAGATCGCAGCTTTACAGGAAATTTTACCCCTTCTAGAAAAAGTTGTGCAGTCGGGCAAGAAGGATTTGGTGATTATAGCTGAAGAGATTGAAGGTGAGGCTCTAGCCACATTCGTGGTTAATAAATTACGCGGAACTTTCAACGTGTTGGGTATTAAAGCTCCTGGTTTTGGTGATCGTCGTAAGGCTATGTTGGAAGATATCGCTGTGTTAGTTGGTTCCAGGGTCATTTCTGAAGAAGTGGGCTTGAAGCTGGATAAGACTGAATTAGAAGATTTAGGTCGCGCTCGTCGTGTAGTTGCCTCCAAAGATAATACCACTATCATTGATGGCGCTGGTGATAAGCAGCAAATTGAAGACAGGATTGCTCAAATCAGAAGAGAAAAAGATTTAAGCGAGTCTGATTTTGACAGAGAAAAACTACAAGAGCGTTTAGCTAAATTAGCTGGAGGGGTGGCAGTCATTAAAGTTGGTGCGGCCACAGAAACAGAAATGAAAGAAAAGAAATATCGCATTGAAGATGCTTTAAACGCGACCAAGGCTGCGGTAGAAGAGGGTGTAGTGCCTGGTGGCGGCTTAGCTTTAGCTATTGCTTGTTACGGCGCTGACTTTGCTGGTTTTGAACAGGAGATGAAAAATAGTGGCTCCTTGTCAGCTGGTGAAAAGATTATTAATCAATCAATTCTAGAGCCAATTAAACAAATTGCTAACAATGCCGGCGTCGATGGTTCTCTGATTTTGCAACGCATCATTGAAGAAAATAAAGGCGCTAAGGAAATTCGCGGTTACAACGCTGCTAACGGAGAATTTGTGGCAATGCTTAAAGCGGGTATTGTTGACCCCACTAAAGTTGTACGTTCAGCTTTGGAAAACGCTGCCTCCGCTGCTATGATGTTTTTGACTACCGAGGCGGTAATTACTGATAAACCGGAAGCCAAGGGCTGCAGTTGCGATTCTGGTCATAATCATGGCGGTATGGATATGGGTGGCATGATGTAAATTGCGCTTTAATTAAACATAAAGAGGCTCATCCGAGCCTCTTTTTGTTAGTTTTAAGTCTGTCTTGGTCGTAACGCCATTTTTTTGCTATAATATGATTATAAAAATATTAATTTATTAAATATGGCTATTAAGAAAATAAATAAAGTTAACAAGAAAAAGCCAGTCTTAGTGGCGGTTTCTGGCTATTTTAATCCACTTCATGTTGGCCATTTAGAAATGATTAAATTGGCCAAGAAATTAGGTGATAAATTGGTAGTCATTGTTAATAATGATAAGCAGGTTAAGCTCAAGGGTCGTGTGCCTTTTATGTCTGAGCAAGACCGAGTGGAGATAGTTAAGGCTTTGCGTGATGTTGATCGTGTAGTTTTGGCTATCGATGATTATCGCTGGCCAGATGGAGAGGTTCCCGTCATTAAAACTTTAGCTAAAGTGAGACCAGACATATTTGCCAATGGCGGTGATCGTAAAAACTTGGCTAACGTGCCTGAATATGAAGTTTGCCAGCAATATAAAATTAAGATGGTAGATGGTTTAGGTAAAAAAATTAGGGCTAGTTCCACGATGATTGCCGAGGCTGCCGCCAAGAAAGCCAAATTAAATAGTAAAAAATAATTATGCGCCGTTTAGTCCGCTACTTTGTGATATTTGTTGTGTGTTTATTATTCACCGCGTTAGCGTTGAGCTTTATTTTTGGTCGCAGCTTGGTAAGTGGAATGGCGAAGGACAATAGTTTTTTTTTCCGACTGGAAACTCTGTTAATCAAAGATGAGCCTAAAGATGTAGTCTTGCGTCCAGAAAAAACTGTCCGTTTTGTTGAGGGCTGGACCAATCGCGACATGGGGCAGTATTTAGAGGGGCAGGGTATTTGGCAAAGCGAGGAATTGCTAGAGGTCGCTGGTTTCCCACAGGTCAATTATGATTTAGTTAGTGAATTGCCTCGGCCTGTAGATTTTTCTGAGCGTTTTACCTTTTTAGCCGATAAGCCCAAAAACAGAGGCTTAGAAGGTTACCTGTATCCAGATACTTATCGTATCTATGCTTCCAGTTCAACGCCCGTCGATTTATTGGAAAAAATGCTAGTCAATTTCGATAAGCGTTTGACTGCGCAGATGCGCGCTGATATCGCCAAGCAGGGTAAGACTATTTATGAAATCGTGACCATGGCTTCTATTTTAGAAAAAGAGGCTCCTATTAATTACGCCACCGGCGATAATCGCGATGCTAAAATCGTAGCAGGTATTTTTTGGGATAGAATTAAAGTTGGACAGGCTCTACAATCTTGTGCTAGCTTGGCTTACATTTTAGGCGTCAATAAGGCACAGTACAGTACCGAAGACACTCAAGTGGAATCGGATTATAATACTTATAAGTATCCTGGTTTGCCCCCCGGCCCGATTAGTAATCCCGGTATTTTAGCTATTGAGGCGGCAATTTATCCCATTAGAACAAATTACAATTATTTCTTGACTCCTGCGGGTAGTAAGGAAATGATTTACGCCGCTACTTATGCAGAGCATTTGCGTAATAAAGCGCAGTATTTACCCTAAAATTTATGTTTGAACAAGTTGAAAAATTATCTGCGGGTAGTGCTAATAATTTTGTTGCTGCAGCTACTGCGCCCAGCCCTGACTCCAATAATAACAAAAAAAAGATAGTTATTGCAGTCTCGGTATTGATTTTGTTGATATTGTTAGGCGCTGGTTTTTGGTGGTTGTGGCAGTTTTTGAAAAACAAGAATGACGGTCCTGCTCAGCCTGATAATGTCATAGCTTCCACTACTCCGCGTTTAGATGATTTTCATCTTGATGGCACTGGAGATTCGGAGACCGGTAATAATAATGTTGCGGAGATGGATGCTATTGAATATTTATACTTCGCTGATTTTTATCCAGAGCTTGACAGCAGCAATCGAGAGTTTAAATTCGCTGATTATAATTTGCCGATGAATGTTAAAGTACAAGTAGCTAACTATTACGATTTATCTCGTAAGTTAGATCTCGGTACCAGTCTAGAAGCTTTAAATAATTACGGCTTTGCCGTAATAGATAATCCCTGGGGTAAAGATGCTGGTAATTTTTATTCTTTAGCTGCGGCCTTAGATGATAAACAGATTCCCTTATTTATCAGTGCTGATTTTATTTCCTATTATTATCAGAGTGTTTTAAAAACGGCGTTTAAAGAGGTGGAAGAGGGCGTGTTCTACGAAAGCTTATGGGATATTAATCGAGCTCTATACGAAAGCGCTCGTATTCGCTACGAATCTCATCTAGCGGCCGTTGGCAATACCAATGATCGAGTATTGGAGGGTGAACGTTTAGAAACAGCATTTTTTGCAGTTGCATTAGAGTTATTAAAACCTAGCGCTAATCAAGTTGATTTAGAAAATAAATTTGATTCTGGTAAATTTACACCTCAGGAACAACAGAAATTTTCTTTTACAGTACCTGCCTATTTAACCGAGGATGTACTGAAAGAGCTAAGCTTAATTAGGGCCGCTAAAGAGAATAAGAAATCGCCAGTACTACTTTACGATCGTGACTATAAGTCTTTTGCCGTGCCGGCTGAGTATAATAATAATGCTCGTTTATATAATTTTTATTTGACTGCTGCTTGGCTAAATTCTGTTTTTCCTTTAAATTATCGCGACGAGAACTGCCCGGAATGCCTGCTTGATCAAGATGATTGGCGAGTTAATTTTATTGCGGCTTGTCTAATTGCTCAAGATTTTACTAACAATCAAGAGTTAAAAAACGAATGGGCACGAGTATATAAAGTCATTTCCTTTTTTAAGGGTTTACGTGATACGTGGAACTATGTAGATTATCGTGATAACATGAAATCATTGTTTGGCGATGATTATAATATCATTACTTTATTTGCCGATGAGAGCGTAGATGCGGACAATAATATGGAAACTTTGCGCCAGCAACTTTTGCAGCGCGTCTCTTCTCCCTTGCAAGGTGGGCATAATTTAAAAACTATGACCGGTTTTAAAAACGCCGGACTACAATTTTTGGCAGATTTTTATTGGCCCAACGATTTTATCTTCAGTAGCCTACGTTACCCACAAGTGGGAGTCTATCAGGGTGGCGATAAACCAGGTGCTGGCAATGTGACCGCCTGTGCTGTGCAAAAAATTTATCAACGCTGTCAGGGGTCTTCTCAGGATATTTTGAGTTTCATTTATCCGTCTTGGCAGGGAGAGGCTTGGTTGGAAAATAGCAAGTATGCTAATTATCAGGAGGCTTTAGGCGGTCTAAGCCCACTAGCTGAAGAAGCTATGAGGTCTAATTTAAATAATTACTGGTCTTCTTTGGCCTTGTGGCGCTTCTATCTAAATACTCCTGATGAACAGCTACCCCCTTTCTTGCGTTCTGCCGCTTGGAGGCAACAGATGACTGTGAGCGCTCTGGGTTCATGGGTGGATATGCAAATGCCTTTAGATAAATTAACTCTACGTAGCCAGTCGGCGCAACCAACCGGGCTATCTTCTTTGGTGAGCGTGCCTGACTATGCCTGGGTAGAGCCGAACCTTAACTTTTTTGATCGCCTCATCGCTCACAACAGTATGCTGTTGAGCATGTTTGAAGCCTTAGGTGTTAACGACCGTTCTAGCCTAGCTGCTAATAATCTCCGTGATGCCGGTCAGCAATTATCAGCCTTAAGAGCTATTGCCGAAAAACAGGCTCGCGGGGAAGATTTAGTCGCTGAAGACACTCAATTAATTAGAGATTTTGCTAGGATGTATAGTTCTAGTCAAACAGGCGATAAGGTTCTATCTTGGCAAAATGTCTCTTTAAAGGCTAATATTAAAGAAACTATTTCCACTCCCCGCCTATTGATTGTGGCTCACCCGGCCGCCGGTCAGACCGTTTTTGCTGTTAGTCCAGTGTTTAATCATAAAGAGGGCCGTTAAGAAGCTGAGTTGAAAGATAAAAATAAGAAAAACCACCGAGTTTGGTGGTTTTTTATTTGTGCTAATTTTAGATAATAAATTCCTATAATTATATTTATCCACAGTTTACTATTGACAAATTGTATAAAATGTTAAGTACGTTGACAAATAAAGGTTTTTAGGTTCATAACTACGCTTATTGGTGTAAGCACCAGTAGACATAGTTATGAACCTAATTTTCAATTTAAACCTTTTAAAAATCTATACCATGAAAAACTTATTTTCTGAAATTACCTTGTCCAACATTGCCGTGGCAATTGTATTCATTCTCATTTTTGTGACCGGGTCATTAATGGCATAGTATGCTGATGACAACTGAGGAGATTATTTTTTAACCTATGCGCCGTTCTTCGCCTCGATCTTTATGACCGGGGCTTTTTTTATTGTCGATATTCAAACAGATAAACTTCTCCTTGGTTAATCCTTTCCCAATAATCGGCGCTTAACTTGGCTTCAGCGATAATCTTATCGCTCGCCCACCAGTAGCGGTTAATAATTAAGTAAGCACGCTTCACGCCTCCTAATTCCATGGCTTTAAGCATGGTGTCGCGGTCTGCTTGCTGATAAACCATGTCTAAAAAATATTGATAAAGCGGCCCACCGGTGGGTATGGGATAGAAATAGATGTCGCCGGCAGCTGTTGATAGATAATGTCTAAAACCCAATTCTTTTAGAGCGGCAGCACTGACTTGTTGGTTAGCTAGAGCCAAGTAGGGTTCACCTTGAGCTCGATAGTTAGCCGCTTTGACTGCGGCGACATCGGCAGCACTAGTAGAATAGCCGCGAGAGTTATGATAATGGTCAAAGCGAGGATAAGAGGCGTAAACAGCTATGCTAAGTATTAAAGCCAGGCCAATAGCCAAGATGACTTGTTGGGCGCGTGTTTGCAGTTTTACGTGTTGGCTTAGGTAATATCCTAGTTCCCAGTATAGGGGTAGTAAGAAAATCAAAGCAATGATAGGCAGTCTAGCGGCATAATCGTCTTGTTCATAAGCGATTAAACCGTTAAAACTGAAACCACGACTAATGATGTAAGCGGTGATAGCTCCTAGAGCGCCTAGACTGAGAACCTTGGCTATTCTGGTAGTTGGATCTGACAGCCTAGTCCAAAAGGAATTGCGTTTAAAGATTATAACTACCGCTAAACCTAATAGAAACCAGAAATAATTGTTAATAAAAAAATAACTGAAGTTTAGCCAATAGCTTTCGCTGTTAGCTAGGAGTGGATTAATAAGACTTAAGTTTAAATGTTGCCAAGTGGGCGGGTTAAAGCCGGCAATAATCCAAATTACTAAGCAAAAACTAAGCGTGGCCCCTACGAAAAGTAATAATGGTTGTTGGAGATATTTGTGCCAGCGGTTATTGTCTGGTAGAGATTGGACTAATAATGACCATCCGGCTAATAAGAGGGCGGGTATACCCGCTAAGGGATGTACTGCAAAAGTAGCCAGCGCTGACAATAAACGTAATGGCCAAGCACTATTTTTATAAACAAAAATGACGGTTGCTAGCAGTAACAGATAGCTGAAATTCTGGGGGGTGGTTAAAATCAGGGGCGAAAAACCAATAGCAGTTAAAGCCAGACTAGCTAGCCACGTGGCCTGTTTATCGCTACGGCCTTGATGTAAGTATGATAGCAGGCTAGGCAGTAGTAAGGCGCTCAAGACAGGTAATAACCATTGATTTAGTATGAATAAACTTAGGCCACTAATTTTGTGGATAGCAACCACCAAGGTATATAAGCCTATATAATAAGGAGTTTTGGGTAGTATGTAGCCATGTTGGCTGATTTCCTCCATGGCCGCTTGGTGAATAAAGGGGTCGAAACCATAGCCTAGTTTGTAAACAATAGCCGCACTACTAAAAATAATCAGATAATATGCTCCTAATAAAACCTTTTTAAAGATGGGGCGCGCTGTTTGTCTAAGAGTTCCCAGTAAAGACAAATTAGCCACCGCGATGGCCACAAAAAACCAGGGGTTTACGACTGTCCATGGAGAAATAAGGGCAACTTCAGTTCTCACTGCCATCAGCAGACTAAGAGCTATAATCAGCATGGTGATGGTTACGCCGGCGTAAAGCCAAAACCAAGGGTTAGTTTTTTCATTTGGAGAAGTAGGTGTTGTTTGTGGTTTCAAATTACGTCTTAAACCTAAATACAATATGACGCTAATTAAAAAACTAGCGCCCAGTCCCAGCCAGTCTAAAGCATATAAAAAATATACTAAAGCCCCGGCCGAAAGGAAGAGGCAAAGACCGAGATAAGCATCTTCAAAATTAAAGAAAAACTTGATTTTACCCATATGCATATATCATAGCAAATTCTTGCTTATTCGGAAAATTTTGGCTACTATTAAAAAGAAGATTAGTTGGTCAATACTAGATTTTATGAAATTACGCTGGTTTTGGCAAAATTTTGATTTTATTCTCCTAGGTCTATTGGTGGCTGGTTTTTTCGTGGCGACTTCAGTGTTTAATTATCGGACACAAACCCCTGATTACGTGAAATTTCTATCGCCCGACGAAACGGCTAATTATTTTTTTGCTCGTCATTATGCTGAAAGTGGTGAAATTGCTGTTTTTGAACCAGCTAATTTAATTACGGAAGAAATTGTACATCCGCGTAGCATCCGTTCTGATCATGGCTGGTTAAAGCCGGTGAGTTTTTTGGGTATTATTTTGGTGTATGGCCAAATCGCAGCTTGGATTGGGACAGCAGTTATTCCTTATTTAACTCCAGCTTTCGCAGCCTTGGGTTTATTATTTTTCTACGGTTTTGTTCGTCGTTTATTTGGACGTCAGATAGCCTTAGTTTCAGTTTTCTTATTGGCCTCTTTCCCTGTTTATTTTTTCTACACCACTCGTAGTCTGTTCCATAATGTCTTGTTTGTTGTATTTTTATTGGCAGCGGCTTATTTATTATTATTAAGCATGCCGCGCCGAAAGTTAGAGCGGACATCTTTTTGGTGTTGGCGTTTATCTACTACCACGTGGTGGACTTATCTCTGGTCTTTATTGGCCGGATTAATGTTGGGTGGTGCCGTCGCTGCTAGAACTTCTGAATTGTTGTGGTTGGCTCCAAGTTTATTTTTAGCCTGGTTGTTCTATGCTCGTCGTTTTGGTTTGACGCGTTTAGTTATGACTGCTGCCGGAGTGTTATTAGCTTTATTGCCCCTGTTTTATTGGAACCAAATATTATATGCCTCCCCCGTTTCTGGCGGTTATGGCGAGATGAATCAGTCTTTAAGCGAATTATCACAAGCGAGCGGTCAATTATTGCAAGCCAGTGTCCGAGGACAATTTACTCAGTATCAGGAGGTTGCTACCGTCGTTTTAGATAACATTTTCTATTTTGGTTATCAACCTCGGCAGTCTTTGAAGATGTTTTTTTATTATGTGGTCGTGATGTTTCCTCTATTGTGTGTTCTGAGTTTTTTGGGGGGAGTTATCTTTTTAATTCGTATTTTACGTCACCCTAAACGAGGTGCTTATTTGTATCTTTTGTTGTGGCTATTACTATCGGTTATTTTGGTATTTTATTATGGCAGTTGGAAGTTTAATGATAACCCTGACCCTCGACGTTTTACTATTGGTAATTCCTATACCCGCTATTGGTTGCCCATGTATATTTTAGCCCTACCTTTAGCTTCGTTATTTATTGTAAGTTGTGCCCGCTGGTTTTCGCAGTTAATTAAGGCTAGTTCCTCGGTACGCTGGCACCAATGGGCGCGTCAATTGGTGTTCGTTGGAATTACGTCATTATTAGTGGGCATTTGGATGCTGTGGTCAGGTTTATTTACCGTCTTCGGCTCAGAAGAGGGCCTGGCTATCTTGTATTATAATCATTTCGCTGATAAAGCTAACTCTCGGTTTATTTTACAAGCCACTGAGGCGGGGGCTATTATTGTGACTCAATATCACGACAAGCAGTTATTTCCAGAAAGACGAGTAGTTAACGCTTTATTAACTAACGATGCTGTTAATGCTAGCCTGGGTCAACTCTTAACACATTATCCGGTGTATTATTATAATTTTGCCTTTCCTGATAAAGATCTGCGGTATTTAAATGAAAGGCGTTTACCGTCTTTTGGTTTTACACTAGTTCTGCAAGAGCGGCGCGGCAGGTTTGGTCTGTATCGTTTGCAGCAGTTAGAAATTAATAAGTAGTCTATGACTTATCATATTATTACTATTGGTTGTCAGATGAATAAGGCTGACAGCGAACGGGTAGCCTCTTTTTTAGAAGAGCGCGGTTACACTTGCCAAGATCATTGGTTGGGGGCGGATTTGGTGATCTTAACAACTTGCGGTATTCGCCAATCAGCTGAAGATCGGGTTTATGGTTTGGTTAATCAGATTCGCAAAGTCAATCCTCGAGCGGCGGTAGTTATTACTGGTTGTTTGTCACATCGTTTAGATGTACAGCGCCGCTTACGGGATAAGGTGGATCTTTTTATGCCCATTAATGAACTGCCTAATTTATTAGCACTACTAAGTGGTTGTCGCCGCGAGCTAACTCTCAGCTCGGAAGAGGTCAGGAAATTAAGCGGAGAAAAATATTTAACGATTACTCCTAAATATCAAAGCCACTTTACCGCTTATTTACCCATTGGTAACGGTTGTAATAATTTTTGTTCATATTGTGTCGTGCCTTATGCTCGGGGCCGCGAGGTGTACCGTCCGGCTTCAGACATTATGCGTGAGGCTAGGGTTTTGTTGCGTCGAGGCTATAAGGAGATTATTTTAATTGCCCAAAATGTTAACAGTTATCATAGCGGTAAGACCGATTTTCCTCTTTTATTGAAGAAATTAGCAAATTTATCTGGTGATTTTTGGTTGCGTTTTTCCTCCAGTCATCCTAAAGATTTATCAATGGAATTAATCAAAGTTTTAGCTTCCTCTGATAAGATTTGCCATCATTTGCATGTGGCCGTACAGTCTGGAGATGATGAGATTTTACGGGCTATGAATCGTAACTATACCGCTGCCCATTTTTCTGCGTTGATTAAAAAAATTAGGAAGGCAAAGCCTGGCATCGCTATTACTACCGATGTAATTGTTGGTTTTCCGGGAGAGACAAAAAAGCAATTTCAAAATTCGGTCAAATTGTTTAAAGATTTGCAGTTTGATATGGCTTATACCGCTCAATATAGCCCTCGTCCTGGAACGGCTTCTTGGAAGATGGAAGACAATGTTACCAAGGAGGAGAAGCGTCGCCGTGAACAAGTTTTGACTGAGATTTTACGCCAGAGCGGGCAGAAAGCCAATAAAGCTTATCTTAACAAAGAAATTAAAGTTTTGGCAGAGGGGCAAAACAGGAGGAATAAATATTATGGTAAGAGTTCAAGTTTTAAAACTATTCTGTTTAACGCTCCAGCTGATTTGAAGCCAGAAGAAATTATTGGCAATTTTGTGACGGTTAAGATTAAAAAAATCCAGGACTTTGGCCTGGAGGGAGTGATGATAAAATAAAGCAAGCTAGCGTTGATTGTAACTTGTTCTTATTATGCCAATAAAAAAGATAAATACGGATAAACCAAAAGTTTTAGTCTTGCTCGGGCCCACAGCTTCCGGCAAGACAGCTTTAGGCGTGAGTTTGGCCCTTAAATATAAAGGAGAAATTGTGTCTGCTGATAGTCGTCAGGTGTATAAAGGTATGGATATTGGCAGTGGTAAAGATTTAAAGGCATATAAAGTTGGTAAAAAAATCGTACCCTACCATCTAATCGATGTCGTTAGTCCTAACACGGAGTTTAATCTAGCCAAGTATCAAAAATTAGCTTTAAAAGCGATAGCTGATATTATTAAGCGTGGGCAACTGCCGATTATCGTTGGTGGTACCGGTCTTTACCTGCAAGCTTTAGTTGATAACTATCGTCTCAGCTCAGCTAAACCTGATTTAGAGAAAAGGCGGGAGTTAGAGATTTTGAGTAAAGAAGAGTTATTTAAACGCCTAGAAGATTTGAAACCAGATTTTGCCCATAAGCTGAATAATAGTGACAAAAATAATCCCCGTCGCCTTGTTCGTTATTTGGAAATCTTAGAGCAAGGCAGTTCATTGGAGATTAGAAAAGAATCGCCTTATGATTTTTTAATCCTAGGCCTGACTTATCCCGATGAGATTTTGCGAGCTAGGATTATTAAGCGTATTAATGATCGCCTGGATCAGGAAGACATGTTGGGTGAGGTTAAGCGCTTGCACGCTGAAGGTGTTTCTTGGCGACGTTTATTGTCCTTCGGTTTAGAATATAAGTTTTTGTCTCAATATCTGTTAGGTCGTCTGGATTACGATAGCATGCTTAAAAAGCTAAGCGATGCCTCGTATCGTTTTGCGAAGCGACAAAAAACCTGGTTTCGTCGCTGGGAAAAACAGGGGCGGCAGATTTACTGGGCACAAGATTTTTCGGCCGCAGAGGAGTTGATTAATAATTGGTTGAGATAGTCCTTCAGTTTGACATTTCTATTTAAACATCTTAAATTATATTGTTCATTAAAACTTTATTTATTCACTCTAAAACCTTGTGCCATGCAGCAGAATGTAATCAATGAAAATCTTCTTGCCTCCTGGAAGGAGTTTTATGCCCGTTATTTTAATTTGCGGGTTGACCTAGATCAAGATATTATTCCGGATTATCTTCCTGGCTACCACCGCCTTATTGTAGTGGTGCCAAAAGTTAATCCTGATAGAGTCATTAGGGCGATGCGAATTCGCTTTACTAAGGTAAGGACTGAAATTTCTGATATCGCTCGTATCATTATTAGTGACGATCGTAGCGCTTCTGAATTTCCGTATGCCATCTGGGTGCAGGATGAAGATAATCCTCAGTCATCTGAGCAGCCTCTATTTCCCGCCACTTTGCTTGAGTACCTGCTCCACTTCTTTAAGACTTGGGATGAGACTGGGCGTACGCTTAACGCGGAGACGTCAATGCTATGTACCGGGAAAAAGATGGTTGATGGTTTTCCTTTACTCAGATTTTATCCTGATATTGAAGAATTGAAAATCACCACCTTCAGGGACGGTGATGATAACAGTAATTGTTATCCGCGCCCAGTTATTTTAAAACAGCACTAAACATTCTTTTTCATGCCATTAAAAAATCCCCATTAAGGGGATTTTATTTTACTCAGCTAGTAATTTTTCTAGAAGTTGCTTGAGTTTTTCAGGGTTGGCTTTACCTTTAGTTTCAGCCATGACTTTACCGACAAAGAATTGTAACAAAGGTGTTTTGCCGTTCCTATACTCTTGGGCTTGTTGGCTGTTAGCAGCTATTACTGCGCGGATGGCCGTCTCCAGCGCTTCCTCATTGTCTAACTGCTCCAAGCCTAATTTTTTCATAATATCGGTAGGATCACCGCCTTCCCAATACATAATTTCTAAGATTCTTTGACCGGCGTTGGAATTAATTTTATTTTCCCAAATTAAGGCCATGAGTTCAGCAAAGTTTTCTGCCGTCATTTTTAAATCTTGCGCAGTACGTTTGTCGGTATTGAGATTTTTTAGTAGTTCGCCGGTAATCCAATTGGCGGCCATCTGAGCGGCATTTTTATCTTGTCGTTCAAAATTATCTCCATCTGCTTCTATCCATGCACCCATTTCAGAAACAACATTTTCAAAAAAAGCAGCTAAATGCTTGTCATTAGCTATTGTTTCGGCGCTTTCTGTCTTGAGACCATATTGACGTTGGAAGCGCTTTTGTTTAGCGTGTGGTAATTCTACCAAGCTTTGTTTAAGACTGTCTATCCAGTCCTCAGTAATAACAATCGGAGGGATGTCTGGTTCCGGAAAATAACGGTAATCAGCGGCCGTTTCTTTAAGGCGTTGAGCAATAGTTTTATTTTGTTTCTCATCCCAGCCGCGAGTTTCTGGTAAAATTTTTTCTCCAGCTTCTAACATTTCTTCTTGTCGTTTGATTTCGTAGTTAATAGCTTTTTCTACAGCTCGGAAAGAGTTAATATTTTTTACTTCCACCTTGGCGTTTAAGGTCTTTTTACCGACTGGCAAGATTTGTCCGTTTTCATATTTCCAGCTATCAACCGCTTGCAGGCTGATGTTAGCTTCGCAACGCATCTCCCCTTTTTCCATATCGGCGTTACTGACATCTAGAAAGCGTAGAACGCGCTGATAAGCTTGGCAAAATCTTTTAGCTTCTTCCGCATCTCTAATCACTGGTTCCGTCACCAATTCTACTAGCGGGGTTCCCGCGCGATTAAAGTCTATTAAGGTGTCTTTACTACCTTGCGGATGAAAAGATTTGCCCGTGTCTTCTTCTAGGTGAATGCGAGTAATATCAATACTGCTTTCGCCAATATCTAGATGGCCCCGATAACAGAAAGGCTGATCATACTGAGAAATTTGGTAACCCTTAGGCAAATCTGGATAAAAATAATTTTTGCGGTCAAATTTGGAATTACGGTTAATTTGACAGTCTAGAGCCAGGCCAATGAGCAGAGTCCAGTCTATGGCTTGTTTGTTAGGTACTGGTAAAGTTCCTGGATGGCCTAGGCAAATCGGGCAGACGGTAGTATTGGGTGCTTGGCCTTCACTGTTATTATCGCAAGCACAGAACATTTTGCTTTTAGTTTTTAGTTCGGCGTGTATTTCCAGGCCGATAATGACGTCATATTTCATATACCTTTATTTTAATGGAAAAATTGATTTCAGGAAAGTAGGGGTGCGTCGCGTAATTTTTTTAAAAAAGGGCCCTGAGGGCTCTTTTCAGTTAGATGACTTAGCATTGTCCGGTACTGCCAAAGCCGCTTTCACCCCGAGCCGGTTGATCAGAAATTTTAGTTTCTATAATATTAGGAGTTTCAACTTTTTGGATTAGTAGTTGAGCGATTTTCTGTCCAGTTTCAATGTGATATATGTCTTCGCTGAGGTTTTTAAACACTACTTTGACTTCTCCTCTGTAGCCAGCATCAATAACTCCACCCATTGTGGTAAAGCCATGATTAGCTAGACCACTTTTGTCCCACACCAAGCCGGCGTAGCCATCAGGTATGGCTATTTTAAGCCCAGTAGCGACCAGGGCTTGTCCGTAAGGGGGGATAGAATAGTCTTCAGCAGCATACAAATCTAGGCCGGCATCATTAGTATGAGCTCTGGTGGGCAACTTGGCCTCTGGTCGCAACCGTTCTACCTGTAGATCAGTAAAGGTTTGTAGTGATTTGGCGTTGGTTGCATTTGTGGTTATCAAGTCTTGCTTTGGCGTGGAATTTTCTGCTGTTTCAGGATGAGCCGGCAGTCCCCGGTCTGTAGAAATGTTGACATTTAATATAGGGCTAGAAATAACGGCTCGCGGCGCCATGGTTAGTTCGGGTAAATTTGGCGTTAATTTGCCTTTCGTAATTAAGATATCGCTGACAGCTTGGAAGTCTGGCGCAGCCTTGTGCTGACTGACATTGAGGATACGGTTAGCGTATAGCCAAACCAAGTAGTGAATATCTTCGCGGCTCATGATTTCACCGTTGCGAGTACATTTCACCAGGCGAAAATCAGGCATATTTTGAGCGATTTCTAAATATACTTTTTCCGCTTGTTTGAGGTGATTGATGTTATCTTCGTGAATGTCTTTGGTTTTACCTTTCCAGTCTTCTCGGCCACGATCTTTAGCCATTTTTTGAGCGATTTCTGCTTCTACATGTAATATTAGATAGAGATCTGGTTTGGGGATATTAAAAATTTTGTACTCAATTTCGCTGAGCCAGTTGAAGAATAATTTACGCTCTAAAGCATTGGCAATCTTGCCTCCTTGATGGGCGAAGCTAGCTGAAACGTAACGATTACAGACCACTATTTTGCCCTGCTTTAGCCAATCTCTAATTTGAAAACTGGCGTCAAAACGGTCAGAAGCATAGAGCAGGGAGGCCGCATAGGGGTTGACGTCATCGGCGCCACCGTATTTTCCGGATAAATATTCTTCTACCATGCCGGCAGACTTGGTGTTATATTGGGGAAAATCAGCAATTTCTACGGAGTAGCCTTCAGAAGTAAGCTTGCCTACCAAAAGCTGCAGCTGGGTGGTTTTTCCACTACCATCTGTGCCATCAATAACAATAAATTTTCCAGAATAATCGGACATAATTACTTATTTTTTCTCTTTCAGATAACAAAAGAGCGCCTTGGTATGCAGCCGCAGCACTCCTCCTTATGCTGTTGACGCTTTAATTTTGTATCTCTTGTACCATTTTGTCAATCTGTTCATGCAGCTGCTCTAAATCGCCATTATTGTCTAAGTGAAAATTAGCAGCAGCCATAACAGCGGGAATCTGTAATTCTGATTCGCCAGCTTCGTCTCTTAGAAAATCGGCAAAACTTTTTTTATCGTCACCGGCATTTTCGTTGCGCTCCTTCATGCGCTCATATCGTTTCTCTGGGGAAGCATCAACGCTGATTAAATGGAAACCAGGTAGTCCTTTTAGATTGTTGATATCGTCTAGTCTTCTAATGCCATCTATGACCACAATATCTTTCTGACTATTTTTTACATCTTCAGCAATAGTGCGTGCGAGTACGTCACTGCCGAAACGATTCCTGAGATCTAAAGATAGGTTTTGTAGATTCTCTCTAGAAATAGGTAGGTGTAGGCGCTGGAGCACATCACGCAAAGAAGTGGAAAACCTAGTATTGTCGGCATTATATTTTTCGGTGATATATTGTTGGCAAACTGCTTTACCGCTGGCCAACTTACCGGCGAAGGCGAGAATCATTTTGGGCATAGTATCTATTTATTTCTTAATTATATCATGTAGGCCACGCCTGACATCCCAATCATCTGGGTCTAAATCACAGTATAGTTTTACCTCTGGCAGCTCTGCACGCATTGCGTTACACATGGCGTGCGCGACTCTTCTTAAACTGGGGTGGACTGTTTTGCCTGAGCGCAATTCGGTAACATATACGGCTGAAGGTAGTGGTGCGTGAAAACTGCAGGATACGTTAAAGCCCATGGCAATGTAGTATTGTTTTTGTTTATCATCAGTGGGCAGAGTATTTATGGCTTGCTTTTGCTCGGCGATAAGCTTTTCTGCAGTTTGGCGCATGTCGTCTGGCAATTGTTCCAGATACCATGATTGAAATCCCAATTCCGTGCTTAATAGAGGCATGCGTGCAATAGCGCTACGGTGGCGCTGGATGTCCCTAAAGGAGCCATAGTCTAGTAAAAATTCAAAATGGCAAGCGCCCAAATCACCCATAAAATAAGGTAAATTGGTTTTTATGGGGCGATCAGTTAAAACATCTAGGTAATTTTGTATCTTTTGTTTATCAATATTATGACTAAAAGAAAATTCGACAGGATTGCTAGCGCTAAAATAACTATATTTTTCAGCCATCTGAGCACGGTAAGCCTCTTGTTCCGGGTAAAGTTCGTGTGAAAAACTGTTGGCATACTTAGCTTTTAACTGTTCCAATATCTCTTCGGCAATAGCTTTGACTTCAGGTAAGGGGTGGTGTCGGAGTAGAGCGAGTTTGTCCCAAGCTTGCCGGAGATTACTATGCCAGCTAAGTTGTGTAGTCACTCCAGCCGGTAAAAAGCCGCGCATAATATCAAAAGCGCGGGCAGCGATAGCTTTTTGATAAACTTTGTCATCTTCTCCTGCTTTGATAGGATACTTTTCAATTAGATAAGGTTTTAACTGCTCCTGACCGTTAACGTAGAAATCCATCCATTTTTTTAAAATTATACCAGATTCCTCGGTTGCTAGCGGGTCGATAATTGGTCTTTGGGCCATATCAATATAACGCGTGCTGGTTTCTTGTCCGCTATAGAGGGGCCAATCCTGGATAGCTTTATCTGCTAAGATGCTGATGCCTTCAATAAAGATGGTGGTGCTGCCGCAATCGGCAATAGAAGCATGTCCGTAGCCGACGTAAAAAGTAGACATAAACTTGCCGGAACCACTTTGTCTAACTTTTTCTACGTGTTCTGCTACACTTTTAGGACTACGTGAATATAGTGCTTGCATCATGGCGAGGTCTTCTGGGCTGAACTCGTCATAGATAAAAATTTTAGCCATATAGATTAGCTTATTTCATGTCTTTATAAGTGGTCATTTCTTCGGACAACAGGGTCAACTCTAGACCGGCTTCAGCGAAAATTTCCTTGCTGCGAGCACTGGCGTGGTAGTCTTGGGCGCAAACTACGCGTTTGATGCCGGCATTAATAATCATTTTAGCGCATGTGTAGCACGGGGTCATTTTGCAATACAGAGTTCCACCACCAATGGCGATGCCCATGCGCGCAGCTTCACAGATAGCATTTTGCTCGGCGTGAGTAGTGCGGATACAATGACGGCTGCTGCTGCCGTCAGGATGGGTGACGGTGTGCATCTCGTGACCGACTTCGTCGCAGTGAGGCAGGCCAACTGGAGAGCCGACGTAGCCGGTAGAGATGATGCGGCGGTCGCGGGTAATAATGCAACCAGCTCTGCCACGATCACAACTACCGCGAGACCCAACCATCTCCACGATGTTCATAAAATATTCGTCCCAGGTGGGGCGGATGTAAGGAGTTGTTTCGCTCATATGTTTATTGTTGCGGCATGGATTTTGTCTGCCTTCTTAATTGTAGTATAGAAGTGAAATTTATTAAATATTGACAAGATAGCTTTAATCTTATTTGCGTTGATTTTTTATCAAAAAAAAGCTACACTAAGGATAAGTTTTCTAATCAGTTGGCGGCTATTTTTTACATTATTTTTATGAAATATTGGCAATATTTATTGGTAGCTGGTGTTGTAGCTTTAATCTGTTGGCCAACTGCTAGCCGGGCAGCGTCTTTAGCTGACAAGCTGGCTGGTCGTATTGTTTTAAGTGTGGAAGAACACGGTGAAGCCTGGTATATTAATCCAGTAGATCAGCGTCGTTATTTTTTAGGTCGCCCGGCCGATGCTTTTAAAGTGATGCGGGAATTGGGTTTGGGTATCAATGAGTTGCAGTTTCAAGAAATCGCTCAAGCTGGTATGCCTATTTCCGGCAATGAAGAGTTGTCGGTCCGTTTGGCCGGACGTATTATTTTGCAAGTAGAGAAGAATGGTGAGGCCTGGTATGTTAATCCTAGCGATTTAAAAAAATATTATTTGGGTCGCCCCGAGGACGCTTTTAAGGTGATGCGGGAATTAGGTCTTGGTATTACTCGCAGTGATTTGGCTTTAATTCATAAGCCTGGTTTAAGCGAGAGTCTAAATGCTTATAGTAGTTATGAGTTAACTAGTGTGACGACGGAGCGGGGAGAATTTAAAGTGGATGTTTTAAAGATTGATTTAAAAAATCCTCAATTGCAAATTATTAGCGCCGCTGCCGACTCGGCGGTTTGTAGTAGCGGCAGTTGTGCTGCTAAAAGCTTAGCCGACTACGTATTTGCTCAAGATGGTTTTGCTGGTGTGAACGGTAGTTATTTTTGTTCTTCATCTGGTTGTGGTCAAGCCAATTATTATTTTTTCCCAGTTTATGATACTCTGACCGGCATCATGGTCAATCAAGACCAGCTTAAATATTGGACCACCGGCCCTTTGATTGCTTTTGATACCAGTAATCGCTTTTATTATTTTAAGGATGCTCGTGATTTTCAAAGTCCGGCTGATTTTGAGCATAATTATGGAGTAAAATTACAAGCAGCTTTGGGAAATAAGCCTAGGTTAGTAGAGGATAAAATGAATGTCTTGATTGAATGGGAGTTAGATAAAGGACAGAAGACCGGAAAATATTGGCGCAACGCTATCGGTTATCGCGAATCTGCTACCAGACCGGGATATGGCGAATTGTTTATTGTCATTGCTCGTCAGGCGACGGTGGATGATTTAGCCGTTATTATGAAAGCTATGGGCATGGATTACGCCTTAAATTTAGATGGTGGTTCTTCTTCGGCTTTGATCTACAACGGTGAATACATGGTCGGTCCTGGCCGAAAGGTGCCAAATGCTTTGATTTTTAAACAATAATTTATGGATATTGCAGAACTCCAGGCGAACTTGCGTGAGCGCGGTAAAATTTCTTTTCACATCAAAGTTTCTCCTGGGGCTGATCAGACGGCTTGGCAGGAGTCTCTGGCTGATGGTACTAGGCGGCTGAAGGTTAAGGCAGCTCCAGAGAGAGGTCAGGCCAACGCTGAGGTTATTAACTTTATTGCTACCGCCTTTGGAGTTAGTCGTAAATTAGTAGAAATTACTGCTGGTGGTGGCGCGCGTTTAAAGCGCATCAAAGTGAAAAGCAAATAAAGTCATTCTTATTTATGGATGTTTCTATCATCATTGTTTCTTGGAAGGTAAAAGACAAGCTGAGGGCCAATTTAGCCGCCCTCTTGCCCTCTTTAGCTAATATTGATGCTGAAGTGTGGGTAGTAGATAACAATTCTCAAGATGGTACGATAGAGATGTTGAAAATGGAGTTTCCACAAGTACAGTTGATTGCTAATAGGCACAATGCTGGCTTTGCTAAGGCTAATAATCAAGCCTTACGTAGAGCGAGTGGTGATTATATTCTCCTGCTTAATCCTGATATGAAAGTTTTCCCGGAGACGATTAGTGGTATGTTGTCGTGGGCGCAGACGCACCCGCAAGCAGTAGTCTCTGGTTGTCGCCTAATAACTGATACCGGCGACCTTTTACCCCACGTTAGGCGTTTTCCGCGCCTACGTGATCAATTGGCCGTAGTTTTGAAGCTACCCCACCTCTTACCGCATATACTGGACGATTATCTGCAGGTCAATTTTAACTATAATCAAGCAGCGCTAGTTGACTCTATCCGTGGGGCTTTCTTTATGATTAATCGTAGTGCTTGGCGAGAGTTGACTGGAGCTGAAAAACCTTTTTTAGATGAACGTTATTTTATCTGGTTTGAAGAAGTTGACTTTTGTCGCCAGGTGTATGAAAATGGCGGGGAAGTCTGGTATACGCCCACAGTTAAATGTGTTGATTATGTTGGACAGAGTTTTGGACAGGTGAAAGTACCGGCAAAGCAGCGTTACTTTCAAGACTCTATGCTTGCTTATTTTCAAAAATGGCAGCCGCGTTGGCATTATGTAATCTTACGCTCTTTTTGGCCTTTAGGACGATTATTAGCTAAGATATTTGCTTGAGATATGAAGGTAGCTATCGTGCTGGTAAATTATAAAGATTATGCGGAGCGATTTTTAGCTCCTTGTTTGTCGTCTATTCGTGCTTTGGAGCCAGGATTACAACCAGAGTTAGTAATCGTTGATAATGCTAGTACCGAGGAAACCGCTTCTTTTTTACGTGCTCAGGCTCCAGAAGCTAAATTAATCTTGAACACCAATAATGACGGCTTTGCTAAGGGTAACAACGACGCTCTGCGCTATTTATTGACTGCCGGCTATGATTATATCTTGTTGCTCAACATGGATGCCTCTTTGGCCCCAGATGCTTTAATAGAATTGGTATCAATGGCGGAGAAATATCCTCAAGCTGGCGCTATTCAAGCACGTTTAATGCTGGACCCGGACCGAGAATTAGTTAACAGTCTTGGCAACGCTACTCATTTTTTGGGCTTTGGTTATTGCCAAGGTTATCGCCAGTCCTTTGTTGACGACGGCAAGGAAGTTAAAAAAATTGCTTATCCTTCGGGCGCCTGTGTTTTATTGCGCGCCGAGACCTTGCGCGTTGTGGGTTTATTTGACGAAGAATTCTGGATGTATAATGAAGATCAAGATTTGGGTTGGCGTTTTTGGTTAGCCGGCTGGGAGTGTCTTATAGCTAATCGTGCAGTGGCTTACCATAAATATGAATTCAGCCGATCGGTTAGTAAGTATTACTGGATGGAGCGCAATCGTTTGTTAGCTGCTTGGAAAAATTACTCCGCCTTATCTCTACTGTTATTTTTTCCAGCTTTAATTACGATGGAAATCGGCATGAGCTTTTTTTCTCTGCGTTCTGGTTGGTTTAAAGAAAAACGCCGAGCTTGGTCTTATTTCTTTCAGCCACGTCATTGGCTATACCTTTTAGAAGCAAGACGTTCGGCTAAGCGATCGCGCCGTTTACCGGATTATAAAATACTACCTTTATTTTCTGGGCGTATTTGGTATCAGGAGATTGATCACCCTTTATTGAAATATGTAGCCAATCCACTCTTTAACGCTTATTTTCAAGTAATGCGACGACTGATTAGTCTCTTGAGACAATAATATGGACTTATCAATAATTATTGTAAATTATAAAAGTCAAACGAAGCTAGCAAACTGTCTGCTTTCTTTACAGAAGGTTGATTTTGATGATATTGATCATGAAATCATTGTCGTGGAAAATAATTCCGGCGACCAGCTTGAAAGTTTGCTTGCCGCTTATCCCAAGGTACGCTTATTAATTAGCGAGCGTAATTTAGGTATGGGTGGCGGCAACAACCTCGGTATTAAACATAGTCGAGGTAAGTTTATTTTAATTGCTAACCCAGATTTAGTTTTTAGTCCATCCAGTATCAAGGAATTATACATTTATTTGCAAGCTCATCCCGAGGCGGCAGTGGTGGCCCCACAATTGTTAAATCCAGACGGCAGTTTGCAATATTCTTGTGCCCGCTTTCCTAGTATTTTCTTGCCAGTTTTACGTCGGACATCTTTAGGTAGGTATTTGCCAGCTTTAGTAGATCGCTATCTAATGCGACATGAAGACCACCGGGCCAGCAGAGCAGTAGATTGGATTTTGGGAGCTTGTTTTCTAGTACGTCGCGATGAGCTTTTTCAGTTTGGTAATTTGTTTGATGAACGTTTTTTTATGTATTTTGAAGATGTTGACTTGTGTCGTCGAGCCCAGCAACTCGGCAAGAAGGTTATCTATCATCCCGTGGCCCAGGTTACCCATGATCATATGCGGGATAGCGCTCGTTTGCCTTGGTATCAAGCTATTTTCAGTGATCGTTTAGCGCGAATTCATTTACAATCTTGGTGGAAATATTTTAAAAAGTGGGGCTGGCGTTAGTTGCTGGACCCGTTCCTAATTATATGCAAAAAATTAAAAAAGCAATCTTTCCAGTAGCTGGTTTTGGTACCCGTTTTTTACCAGCCACTAAAGCTCAGCCCAAGGAAATGTTGCCGGTAGTGGATAAGCCGGTAATCCAGTATTTAGTGGAAGACGCAGTTGCTGCCGGTATCGAGGAAATCATTTTTGTTACCGGACGCGGTAAGCGGGCGATTGAGGATCATTTTGATTATTCTTTTGAATTGTCCAAAACTCTAGTGGAGAAGAATAAATTAGATTTGGTTAAAAAGGTGCAGGCAATTGAAAATCTAGCCAAGTTTTCTTATGTGAGACAACCAATTCCTTTAGGTGATGGCCACGCTTTAAAATGTGCCGCCCATTTGGTTCGTGATGACGAGCCAGTTTTAGTAATGTTTGGTGATACTTTATATGATTCCCAGGTCTCGCCCGCCCGCCAAGCTATAGAAGTGTTTGAAAAATATGGCGACCCTGTAGTGGGCCTGTCTGAAGTTGATCCAAGTGAGGTTAATAAATTTGGCGTGATTGACGGCCTTGATTTGGGCGAAGACATCTTTGAAATCAAGAAATTTGTGGAGAAACCAGCAGTGGGCGAAGCCCCTTCTAATCTGGCGGCCGTCGGTATTTACGTTATCACTCCAGAAGTTATTACCACCCTAAATGCCATGGAGGCTGGTAAGTCAGGAGAGATTCGTTTAGCTGACGCTTTTGATTTAATGCTTAGTGCCGGTCGTCCTTTGTACGGCAAGAAGTTGAACGGAGAATGGCTGGACACGGGCAATAAATTTAATTTTATTAAAGCAACCATTAAGTTAGGTATGAAGGATGCAGAAATTGGAGAAGATTTACAAAATTTTATTCGTCAAACTGCTCAGGGTCTATAATCTGATTATTTGTAAGACTAAACAAAAAACCGCTCCTTTAGAGGGGCGGTTTTTGTGTTGATTTTTATTGCAATTGCAATTTATAGATACCTGCTTGCTGACCAATTTGAGCGTAGAAATAGAGCAGCTGGTTTTTCTCGTCTAGGAAAATGCTGGTGATTTGCTCAGCTTTCAGTAAGGCAATAGGCGTGCGTTTATCTAAACCGAGATTAACTATTTGAATTTGCTGGCTGCTGGCATAAATGAGGTAATTATTGGCACGACTCCAGGCAATGCCAGTAATTGGTTCGCTGACACGGATTAACAATTCTTGACGGTTATTGTCGATATCCAGTGAATAGATTTCAAATTCGTTGTGCCATACTAAGAAGTTATTGCTTAGCCATTGCCAAGAAACTACGGGACGCACCTGTCTAACTATTGGTTGCGGCGAGCTAGCGTTAATTAGATAGAGCGCGTGCTGTTTCTTATCATATAGATTAAGACTGTATTCGTCTTGGTGAAATTGGTATTCGCCGTTAGGTAAATCGCTGCTTGATTTTAAAATAGCACTGCTGGCATCATAGACGCGCAAGTAGTTTTGATGGTTTTGTTTTTCCACGGTATAAATTAAATCGTCTCTCACGGTGTAGGCAACATAATCGCTACCGCTGAGTATGGTGCTTATTGTATTTTTGTCTGTTAAGACACAACTAATATTGCCACCAGATTGATAATATATCTTTTTATTATTCTCATCCCAGAAAAAGTTTTGGGCTTCTTGCCCTAATGCCTTCAGGTTATAGCCGCTCTTTTCACCGCTAAGATTAATCAAATCATTGCCCCACAGAATTTGGTCGCTATTTTTTGACCACTGCACTGATGTGGTGCTAGCAATCTTTTTTAGGTTGCTAGAGATCTCTGTTTTTAAGTTAATCACCAGGCCATCGTTGGGCAGTATCAAGTTTTTCTTGTCCGGGCTTAAAGATACAGCTTGCGGGGCACAGATGGTTAAATTTAAAGGTAAGGATTTTTTGAACAGAATAAAATCTTCCGCAAAAGTACTTTGTCCCGAATTAATATATATTTTTTTTTCCAAGGGCCAGTAGCCATCTTTCTCTAGGCGCAGATTATATTCACCTGGCGGCAAGTTCTTAATTTTAGTAGGGGTAGTGATGTTGTCTCTTCCTAGATCCAATAAAACCGGACGGCGTTGTTCTATATCGTTAATGAAGATATCAGCACCACTGGGCTCGCTGTCTAGAACAAGCATGCCAGTTTTTTGGAATAGTTGATTGAAACGAGGCGGCCATTGGCGGTTTAGGGTGTAGCCGGCAGCATATAAAGATACAAAAAAAGTCGTAATGATAAACAAGGCTATGAAAGCAATAAACAGCCAGTCCCGGAATTTTTTAGACATAAATTTTTATTATTCAACTCTTTGGATGTCAGCGCCTAAGCCACGCAGACGTTCTTCCAGTTTTTCGTAACCGCGGTCTATTTGATAGATGTTGTCTATTTCCGTCTTGCCCTCAGCAATTAAGGCGGCAATGACCAGGGCAATACCAGCTCTCAAGTCAGGACTCATTAAGCGTTTACCGTAGAGACGACTAGGGCCTTGTACTACGATCCGATGGGGATCGCACATAGTGATATTAGCACCCATTTGCGACAGCATATCTGTCCATAGCAGTCGCCGATCATAAATCGTTTCATGGATTAAGGAGGTGCCTTGTGCCTGAGTCATTAATACAACATAGGGTGATTGCAGGTCGGTGGCGAAGCCAGGATATTCATGTGTTTTGATATCGTGAGCCAGAAGTGTTCCGGTATTTTTTTCAATTTTAATCCAATCGGGACCAGTGCTAAATTGGACGCCGATTTTTTTCATGATTTGTAGCAGGGTCATGATGTGTTCTGGGTTGCAATTGGTAATTTCCAGTTCAGCTTTGGCAGCGGCTGCCAAAATAACGAAAGAGCCGGTTTCGATACGGTCAGGGATCACTGTAAATTCACCCGCGCCGAGTTCCGGTTGACCCACTATAGTCATTGTGGGAGTGCCAGCCCCGACAATTTGAGCTCCTTGTTGGTTGAGATAATCAGCTAAAGCAGATATTTCTGGTTCCATGGCACAATTTTTTAAAGTCGTGGTGCCGGGAATAATGGCAGCGGTCATCATCATGCTTTCAGTGGCGGTAACACTAACGAGCGGAAAAAAATAATCAGCTGGATGTAATTGTTCAGCCTTGATGTGATAAAATTTACCAGAATCTTCGTTGATGTCAGCGCCAAAAGCACGGTAACCCTCTAAAAAGAGGTCAATGGGTCGGCCGCCAGCTCCAATTACGCAACCGCCGGGATGAGGGAATTTAACCTCACCGAAGCGGGCAAGCATCGGACCGACGAACATAATAGAGCCGCGGAATTTATCCGCCATTTTAGCGTTTAATTCTGTGGTTTTAAGTCCAGCAGTGCTCACTACGGCCGTACTGCCATTTCTGGTGGCGGTAGCGCCTAAATCCCTAAGAACCTCCAAAGATCTTTCCACATCTTCAATATCAGGCAGGTTTTTAATCGTTAATTCTTGTTTAGATAAGATGGCAGCAGGGATAATTTTTAAGGCCGAGTTTTTAGCGCCACTAACGCTAATCTTACCGCTGAGCGGTTGCCCGCCATTAATGATGAATTTAGGCATAAGAGGGAATAATTAGGCTTTTATAATTAACTTCATCTTATCCTATTTATTGACATTTTTCAAATATTTGATAATATTGAAGAGTAAATCGGCGCAAGCCTGATTTTTTCTAATAATTTTGCTAATATTAAACGTATGGCTAAGATTGCAGTGATTGCCACCGGCGGCAAACAATATAAGGTCAAGGAAGGCGAAACCATTAAAGTGGAAAAACTGGAATTGGCAGCTGGGGCAAAGGTTAACTTTGACACTTTGTTAGTGGCGGAAAGTGATGGTAGTGCGGTAGAAATTGGCACACCTTCTTTGGGTGAGAAAGTAACCGCGGAAGTTATTAATACCGCCCAGCAAGATAAGGTGATGGTTGTTAAATATAAGAGCAAAACCCGCTACAAGAAAACAGTTGGCCATCGTCAATTGAAGACCTCTGTAAAGATTGTGAGTATCGCCTAATGTCTATTCGTTTTTAATCAATCAAGAAAAAATCCGCCACTAGCTAAAGTGCGGATTTTTTTTGTGCTCGCCAGGACTTAAGCTTGATTTTTAGCCTTGTTAGCAAGTTACGGAAGCGTTTTCTAAGACGGGGATAAAATAACCCGAGTAGAAATAGTAGTATTAAGAAACTAAGCACTTGATACCTCCTTGTTTTTGGGGTTTATAAATTATTTCGGTATTTTAAAGCGTTGGCTAGTGTCAGCTCGTCAGCGTATTCTAAATCAGAACCAGCCGGCAGGCCTCGGGCTAAACGCGTTATTTTCAATGTAGGTAGAATTTTTTTAAGGTATAAAGCGGTGCTTTCTCCTTCTAAGGTAAAGTTTAGGCCGATAATTAACTCCTGTACCTGGTTTTTTTTGAGCAGGCGTCGTAAATCATCTAAGGGTAACTTGTCTGGGCCAATGTCTTCTAGGGTGTCGATTAGACCGTCTAGTATAAAATAGAGACCGTTAAATTGTTTAGTATTTTCAATAACTGTTAAATCTTGGCTGTTTTCAACTACGCAAACCACATCTTGTTTGCGATTTCTGTCAGAGCAGATAGAGCATAGACTGCTGGTGCTAAAAACACGACACTGGGAACAGCGAGTAGCTTTTTGCGTTAATTCATTTAGAGCTAGGGCTAAGGCTTGTAATTTTGCTGGAGCCTGGTTGAGAAGATAAAAAACATAGCGCTCTGCCGTTTTCGGGCCTACGCTGGGGAATTGGGCAAAACGGTCAATTAAATTTTGGATGTAATCAGGATATTTCATGCGCGTAACTAGTTGTTTTTAGCTTAAGCCCGGAATACCACCCATATCTTGCAATTTTTTGGCCATGAGACGCTGAGTTCTCTTGATAGCTTCGTTAAAACAAGTTTTTACAGAACTAGCCTGTGTTTCTAGATTTAGTTCCGGATTCAAGGTTAATTCGGTAATTTCCATATTACCATTCATTACTAGCTTAACGCCATTTTTTTCTTCAGCTATGCTTTCTTGAGCTAGGGCGCTTTGCATGGTTTTGGCTTGGCTGCGCAGATCTTTAAATTGCTTTAATTTGTTGAACATAAAATTTATAGTTTAATTTTTTTTACATTATATATTATCGGTAGAGGTAGTATTTTGGCGACTAAGATTACGGAAACTGGCAGTATTTTCATCGAAAAAGAGATCGACTTTGCCTGTGGGTCCATTGCGGTGTTTGGCAATATGCACCTCAGCCTTATATCTTTCATCCATGGGTAAGTCGTTAGGGTTGTAGCTACGGTCAGCGGCTTTGCGGTAGATAAACATCACCACGTCAGCATCTTGTTCGATAGAGCCAGAATCACGCAGATGTGATAATTTTGGAATAGCTGGACTAGTTGCTTCTACGGCACGAGACAGCTGAGCTAAGGCTAACACCGGTATATTTAACTCCCTGGCAATACCTTTGAGACCGCGGCTAATTTCGCCAATTTCTTGAACACGGTTATCGCTATACCGTCCGCGACCTTCCATTAACTGAAGATAATCGATTACAATTAAACCTAACCCTTTTTCCATTTGGAGGCGACGGCATTTGGCGCGTATTTCCATCACCGACAAGGTACTGGAATCATCGATGTAAATTGGTGCTTCTGCTAACTCACCCATAGCTTTACCAATTTTGGTGAAGTCATTGTCATCTTCTTTGTCGGATAGATTGCCGGTACGCATCTTCCAGAGATTGACATTAGCTTGGGCACACAGCATGCGGTCAACTAGTTGTTCCTTGCCCATTTCCAAAGAAAAGATGCCAACTCCCGCTTTATTGCGTATGGCTGCTTGGCGGGCGATATCTAAGGCCAGGGAAGTCTTACCAACGCTGGGGCGGGCGGCCAGGATAATTAAGTCAGATTTTTGTAAACCGGCTAATAGAGAGTCTAAATCGGTAAAACCAGTGCTGAGACCGCGCAACTTGCCTCCGCGCTTGTGTAATTCGTCAATACGTTCAAAAGCGTCAGTAAGTAGGCTGTCCAAGGGCAAAAAAGCGTTTTTTAAATATTTACGCGAGACGCCGAACACTCTTTTTTCAGTTTCATCCAAGATTTCATCAATATCGCGATCTTCCTCAAAGCTAGAATTAGTAATTTCAGCGGCTGCTTGCTGGAGACGACGCAGGGTAGCCTTCTTCTGAATTATGCTAGCATATTGACTAATATTACCGGCAGTAGCTACAGTATTTGATAACTTGGCTAAATAGGTGCGACCGCCAATATCAGTTAGCTGTTTTTTGTCTTCTAACTTGTTAGCCAGCGTGATGATATCAATAGGTTCTTGTCCGCTATATAAATCTTGGATGGCCTCATAGACTTTTTGGTTAGCTTGGCGGTAGAAGTCTTGGGGCAAAATCATGTCTACGACCTTGATAATGGCGTCTTTATCTATTAAAAGGCAGCCTAATAGCGATTCCTCAGCTTCTAGACTGTGGGGTGGGATTTTTTCCAATAAAACCTGGTCGTTTTTAGACATATGAAGGTGGTCTGAACTTGATTTTTAAACGCCCTGAAGTCTCTCTATCTTAACTTAAACTGGCCTTTTTTTCAAGCAAGGTTTGTCAACTTTTTGTTAACTTTTTATACACTACAACCGGTAATGTGCACACACATTTTGCTATTTTTATATTAATATAGGGTCAGTAAATTTACATAATAATAACTCAATCAAAAAAGCAGCATGAAAAAAGAAGATTTTTTCCTCGGAATTACTGGCAGTGTGCTGGAAGAGGTGATGTTTATTCATCCCTCAGACTTTGTGTCACCCGCTCAGCCGGTAGATAAGCAAGAGCAGGTTTTGGGCGACATGAGCACTTGGGAGAAGGCGCTCTACACCCTTTTAAATGAGAAAATGGAGCGTTTGCGCAGCTCTATGGAGGGCGTGATGGACAAGGTTAAGGTTCAGGATATTCTTGGCAATATCGATCGCTCACAAGACGGTTTCAAACATTTTGTGTTTGAGGGGTCGAGTGATGACGTTGCCGGCTTAATCCAACTGTCAGAAGATGCTGGCATAATAAAAACCTTGTTGTTTTCTACTATCCGGTCTCGTTTTCAGCTGACTCCTGGTATTTCGATGGGGGTACGTCGCGGCTTCAAGGCAGTTATTGCCAAGTCTAGTAAACCTTCCTGCCCAGATTGCAAGCTTAAAGAAGTTTGCGATCGCCTCAATGCTCAACCAGACTGCTCTTTAAACTAAAAGAAGTAAACGGCACTCTCGTATAATCGCTCAGTCTGATATGGATGGGGCGATTTTTTATTTTTAAAAACCCCTATAACAGGGGTTTTTACTTTGGAGCCGCCTGTCGGATTCGAACCCACGACCTGCTGTTTACAAAACAGCTGCTCTAACCAACTGAGCTAAGGCGGCGCTACTTTGATGTTATCTGATTTTTATCTTCTTGGCAAGAATTTGTTAAGATGGAAGCAATCGTGTATATTAAATATATATGAGAATTGATTTGCAAGTCCACTCTCGTTATTCAGACGGTTATTATACGCCTGCCCAGCTGGCTCGTTTTTTGAATTATCATGGCATTAAAGTCGCGTCTTTGACTGACCATAATACTATTAATGGCCAAGGTGAATTTAGGCGCGCTTGTGCTCATTATGGTATTAAAACAGTGCCGGGTTTAGAATTGTATGTCCGTTATAAGAGCAGGACCTTTAATGTGCTGTGGTATAACTACGATCAGTCATCGCCAGAATTAATTAAAATGCTGGAGTCTACCTGGTCTAGGCGTCGCCGTTTTGCAGAAAGAGTGGCTAGCCGTTTGCGTCGTTTGCATATTAAATTAGATTTACCCCTGTTTATCTCCCAGCACCCGCGTTATTTGCCAGCCAATCACTTGGCTGATGCTATTTGGGCTATACCTTCTAATCGTCGATTAATTAAAAAAGAATTAAATCTAGATATTATTAGGGAAGAAGACATTATGCGTTTTTGTTTATTTCCCAAAACGGGTGCGCGCTTGCAAGACGCTCATGTCAGTTGGACTCGTTTGTTAAAGTTGCGAAAATTGGTTGGCGGTCAACTGATTTTCTGTCACCCCGGCTTAAATAATAAATTACGAGGCCAGTTATTATCAGATTTATTAGCCACTGGTATGGATGGTTTAGAACTATTATCGCCGCATCACGGTCATAATACGATTATGCACCTTAATGCTATTATTAATAAAGAAAAAATCATAGCTACTGGCGGTTCAGATTTTCATAAACCGAGCGATCCCGAGACTCGGCCGCGTTATTCTTGGGACTGGTTTGTAATCAAGACGGAGAATTTGCCAGGAATTAGGAAAATTATAGATTACAAAAAATAAATTATTTATCAAAAGAATAACAGCCGCCTTCTAAATGTTAGAGAGCGGCTGTTTTGGTAGTTATCAGTCGAATATTAAACTTCTGATTTTTTCGTATATCATTTTTTTATTATCTGGCACTATTTCTAGTAACAGCATGACATTTTTGCCTTCCATTATTAGTGCGTCGATTATCTCTCTTTTTTCCTTTTGCAGCGCTTCCGTCAAAGCCTCCGTATGGGAAATAAGTAGGGAGATAATTTCTGCTTCACTGAGGCTATCACCGGATAAATCGGCTGCTATCAGGGCGGTTTGGATATTGCCCCTAGCTAGCGCTAACTCTTTAGCCTGTAAGGCCCAATCGTTGTGTAGACTGGGAAAGTTCATTTTCACATACTTTGCTCCAGTGTATAGCTGCTCTTCGGAATCATTCTCCCCCTGCTCAATATGATGGTCCATCATATTAGCTAGAACGGTTAAATCAACTTTTTGGTCGAAAGACTCACAGGCTAAAATTAATGTGATTGCGTCTTCACCACCTTCCAGCCATTTGATAAATTCGGTTTGGCTTTTCTGGCCGCTCTTTTTAAGAGTGTCCAGGATTTCTGCTGGCGGAATTTTGCGCCATACTTGACCCCATTCCTCTTGGTTGAGGGTACGTTGCTCTAATTCTCGAGCGACCTTCAGGGCGCCGCTTAAATCACCTCTTTCTAGGCGGAGGTTAATAATAGCGTGTGTTAATTCTTTCATGATTTTTTATTTTATAAGGTTAAAGAGATGTTGCTTTAGGTTTAAGGCCATTAAAACTAAAAGAAAATCGCTTCAACCCTTTTGTTGTTAAAGAGCTTTTAATTGTCCAAATTAACATTATTTAAAATAAAAGTCAATATAAAAAGACTAGGAATAACCTAGTCTTTTATAGTGCGCCCAGGGGGATTCGAACCCACGACCGTCTCCTTAAAAGGGAGCTGCTCTACCAACTGAGCTATAGGCGCTGTTTTGTCCAAATAAAAAAGCCCGAAAGCTTATGGAATTATCTTGATATTATCAAAAATATTTTTTTTTGACAAGAGCCTCCTGCTTGTGGATAAGTGTAAAATACAGTACCTTGTATAAAAAGGTAGTTGGTGTTATTATGTCAACATAACTTTATCATTATGTCTTTAGATCATAGTCTTAATTTAGAGAACACACGAGCCCAGATGCGTAAGGGTTCATTGGAATATTGCATCCTGTTAGTGATTTCTCGTAAGAAAGTTTATGCTTCTGATATTATTTCTGCCCTTAAACATGCCGATATGTTGGTAGTAGAGGGCACATTATATCCCTTACTGAGTCGTTTAAAAAATGCGGGGCTGCTAGATTATCATTGGCAAGAGTCCAAAAGCGGTCCTCCACGCAAATACTACGAATTGACTTTGTTGGGCAGAGGAGTACTCAAACAGTTGGATAGTACTTGGGAAAATTTACAATCATCAATTAATGCTCTGCGGGAAGCGCGGCGCTAAAAAATATGGAAAAGACAATCTCAATTAATCTCGGTGGCACTTTATTCTATGCCGAAGAAGACGCTTATCAGCGTCTACAGACTTATTTGCGTGAAGTGAAACATTATTTTGACGCTAAGGGCGATGATAGCGGCGAAATTTTGCGCGATATTGAAGCTAGTTTAGCGGAACAATTTAACAACGCTGGAGCTGGCGCTTTGCAGAGAGCGGTGACTTTTAAAGAGGTGGAGCGGGCTTTAAAAAATATGGGCACAGTAGCTGATTTTTTTGCTGAAGAAAAGAACAGCGCCGACCCTAACTCTAACTCTGGCGAGCGCGATCTACCGAAGCGTTTTTATCGCGATGGTGATAATGTTGTTGTGGGTGGTGTTTGTTCTGGTCTGGGATATTATTTTGGGATTGACCCAGTGTGGGTTCGCTTGCTATTTGCTGCCTCTATTTTCTTTTGGGGCTTTGGAGTTTGGATTTATATCATTCTGTGGTTAGTGGCCCCGACGGCCAAAACGACTGCTCAGAAATTGTCGATGCAGGGCGAGGCAGTGAATCTTTCTTCTTTGAGTAATAAGATTAAAGATAACCTGTCTTCACCTCAGTTAAGGGAGGCTGGGAGTGGTGCTGTCTTAGCTTTAAGCAATTTTTTGAAAAAATTTTTTGACCTGATTGGCAGAATTATTAAAGGAGTCGGGCCTCTATTACGTGTCCTTATTAGTTTATTTTTAATCTTTTTCTCTTTTATTGGTTTAGGTGTTTTTAGTTTGAGTGGGGCTATAGCTATTTTTAGCGGACGCCAGTTTTTAGAGCCAGGCCTAGTGGCGGCTATCGGTTGGATCTACCCGTGGCTGCTGCTAAGCGCTACTCTTACGCTTGCTCTCCCTTGTTTGGCTGTAATTTTGTTAGGAGTGGCGTTGTTGCGTCGTAGAAATTTCTTGCCTTCTTCGTTTTGGTTTATCTTTCTGTTAATCTGGTTTGCTAGTTTTTTGAGCGCTGGAGCCTTGTCTGGTTCTGCTTATGCCAGTGTGCGACCTTACTTAACTACTACTGAAAGCAGAGTCATAGAAGTTAGCGGTCCAGTGTCGGCGCTAAGGTTAAGGGGACATTATTATGTACAGCTCGTACCAGGCGATCAGCTATCTTTACAGGCAGTAGGTCATCCCGCTGATTTAAATAATATTTGGGCAACAATTTCTGAAGGGCAGCTGACTATTGAAAATATGCCGACGCAGGATTGGTTGTGTTTCAATTGTGGTCACCCTGTTAATTTAGTGTTAACGATGCCGGCTCCTTTATTAAAAATTGAAGTGGCTGATGGCGCGGTACTCAATCTAGATAATTGGCAGCAAGATAATTTGGAGTTATTTTTTAGTGGCTTTAGCGGTGGCAATCTAGCTGTAAATTTGCAGGAGCTAAATTTACACGCTACAGATGGGGCTGATATTGATTTTGTTGGCGGCCAGGTTAAATTATTAAAACTGGAAGCAACTGATTTTGTTAGGATTAATAGTGGCAACATGACCTTAGAGTCGGTAGAGGCCTCTTTGGCTGGCACAGCACAAGTTTCTGTGCGCGCTGATCAGAGCTTAGATGTCAACTTTGCTCCTGATGCTCCTGGCGCTAGATTATTTTATAATCCTGATTTGCCGGTAGTCACAGTAGCCACTTCTTCTCTTTTTCAGTTACATTTTTTGGGCCAGGAAAAGGAACCCTTGGTTACCACTGTTCTAGTTTCTAGTTCCACCCCCACCGTTGAGGTGCAAGTAGATTAATGGTGATGATTCTTTTTGTTAGTATTATTAAAAGACCAGGCTTAGCAGCTTGGTTTTTTAAAATTGTTACTTTTTGTTTCCAGCCGCGTTTGTTATAATGTACTTAAGATATGGCCAACATCTTAGATAAAACACAAGCAGCTGAGCTGATTATCGCTGCTAAGAACGGTAATGCCGATGCTTTTGGCAGTCTTTATGATAGCTATGTCCGAAAGATTTATGACTTTATTTATTATAAAACTTTAAATCAGGAATTAGCCGAAGATATTACAAGTACTGTTTTTATTAAAGCTTGGCAGCATATCAGTCAATTTAGAGAGGGTAGTTTTGTGGCCTGGCTATATACTATTGCTCGTAACGCTGTCAGCGATCACTATCGTCATGAACGAGAGCATTTAGATATTGATGATTGTTGGGATTTAGCCGATCAAGCTGATTTCCTAGCTAATATTGATCAAGGTTTGAAGTTAGAAAAAGTGAGGTCAGTCTTGTCAGAATTAAAGACCGAAGAGCGAGAGATACTGATGATGCGTTTTTGGTTGGAATTATCTTTTCAAGAGATAGCTGAACATTTAGGCAAAAAAGAGGGGGCCGTGAAGATGTCTTGCGGCCGGGCTCTGAAGAGTTTAAAAGATAAGATGCCTTTGGCAATATTTATCCTATTGCCAGGGATTATAAATATATGCAAGAAAATGAGTTAAAATTGGTGTTGCAAGAATTGTATCGTTTAGACCCCGATTTACAAACATTTGAAGATCAGTTAAAGCCAATACTATTACAAATGTCGGAATTACGTCCCGATACTAAATTTACACCCGCTTTAGCGGCTAAGATTAAGGCTCAAGTTTTGCGGCGCATAGCTGTTATGCCCTCGCCTCCAGTGAAATCATTTATTTTCAATTTTATGAATAAGAAGCTATATACTTACACTCTCTCGGCTGTGGTGCTGGGCTTGGTTGTGTTCATGGTTATCACTACCATTCCCCAATCTTCACGACCAATTTCACAACTTGATAATAACGACAACTCGGCGGTCACTTCTTTGTCTGCCACGGATAAGGCTAATGAAAATGAAGCTACCGATATTGTTCGTTTGGCGGCGGGTGCTTTTGGTTCTCTAGCTTCGGTTGTCCAAGCAGTGCCTTCTCATGGCCGGATGTTGTCGGCGGACGGGATAACTGTGAGTGCAGAGGTGGCGGAGATGATGGTTCCAGCCGGTTTAGGTGGCGATTCCAATGCGACCGAAAAGTCTCCTAACGTTGTTGGTGACCAGGCAGTTTCTACTATCTCTAGCTCGGGGAGCGCGGGGATTGACATGAAGATGATCGCCCCGGCTTTTAACTTTAATTACGTTTACCAAGGCGATCCCTTAGTGCTAGCTAGTGGTGAGGCTGATGTTTATCGTCGTTTTAAGGGTGTCCCTGGATCGGCTCAGACTTTGACTTCTTTGGTATCTAATTTGGAGTTAAATGGCGTGTCACTGAATTCCTTTAGATCACTAGATGTTACTAGTTTAACTTTGCAGGAAGATCGGGATAAAGGTTTGGCTATTAATTTTGATTTTTTGGAAGGCACAGTTAATATCTATGAAAACTGGCAGCGCTGGCGCTTATTAGAGCGCGAGGCTTGTGGTGGCGATGAGTCTTGTTGGCAAAAGTTCCGCCTTAAACTTGAAGATATGCCAAGCGATGAGTCTTTAATTGCCATGGCTAATGATTTTATAGCTAAACATCAGATTAATTTGCAGCACTATGGTCAGCCGGAGGTTGATAATGCTTGGCGTCAAGATTATGAGCGTGTAGGTGGTGGCGCGGATTTCTATATTCCAGAATACGCTACCGTCATCTATCCCTTATTAGTCGCTGATGAGCCGGTTAGAGATCAAGGTGGTAATTATGTTGGCTTGAGAGTTAGTATTAATCTTTTACAACAGGCAGTATCTGGGTTGAGTAATTTAGCGCCTTATCGCTACGAAGCGTCTGCTTACGAATTAGAAACTTCAGCTGACAGAATTATGGCGGTAGCGCTAAAGGGCGGCTGGAATCGCTCCTATTTTTCTGGCGGTGAAAATACCAGAGAATTATTTTTAGGCACGCCTACTAAATCTTTTGTCCAAATTTGGCACTATGTCGATAATCGTAGCGATGAATTACTTGTGCCAGCCTTAGTTTTTCCTGTAATTAATATGCCTACTGAAGGTTATTATGGTCAGCGTTTTGTGACAGTGCCCTTGGTTAAGGAATTGCTAGCCGAAATTGAGCAGGGCTATAGCGGTGACGGTGAAATTATGCCCATGGTTAAAGAACTTAGATAGTATAAATTTACTTTTTAGTTAATTATCGATATAAAAATATAAGCTTGATTAATAAATTATAATAATATGGGATTATTTGGTAACCAGTCTATCAATGAAAATTCTTTTATAAATCAACAACAACCGGAGACAAAAATGGAGCACCGCACTAAAGAAGAAGCTCAACAAGAATTGATGGAAAAATTTGGGTTAAGAAAAACTTCAGACTTTCAGTTGGCTTTACAGCAAGGCAACATTGAATTAGCTGAAGAATGGCTAAGTTATATTATTAGCAACAAGGAAAGTTTTCCTCAATATGCAGATACCTGGGATTCTTGGCTAAATGACCGCCAGCAGGACATCAAGATTTATAAGAGTTTAAAGGGTGACGGTTCTTTAGAAAAAATGACACACCGCACTAAAGAAGAAGCTCAAGCCGAGTTAAAAGAGAAATTTGGTTTTGCTGATACTAAAGGATTTAGAAGTGCTCTTCAGAGCGATGTTGAGATTGCTGAAGAATGGCTAAACTATATTGTAGAAAATAAAATGAGCTTTCCTCAATATTTATCAACTTGGGATAGTTGGTTGCATGATCGTCAGAGAGAGCTGGCTAATGTTAAAAAGTAAAATTTTGCTAAAAGGACATGTGTAAAACATGTCCTTTTATTTCGTATTCTTAGAATCTTGTGTTTCCGAAAAAATTGGTGAGATTATTGGGGAAATTGAGAGGCGGACGAAAATTTTAATTGAATACTGTTAGAATATAAATATATCTTGACTAATACCTTAATATGGTATATACTTAATTTATACATAAACCATATTAAGCATATATGACTTATTTAGACGAAAAAGTAAAAAATAGAATAGATGAAAAATTAAAAAGACTTAATAAATTTAGGCCGCTTCCGATTAGTGTTGTCCAAAAATTAAAAGAGAAATTTGAAATAGAATTAACCTATAACTCTAATGCTATTGAAGGAAATAGCTTAACACTTAAAGAAACTTACTTAGTTATTAATGAAGGAATTACTATTAAAGGGAAGCCGCTAAAAGATCACCTTGAGGCTAAAAATCACCAAGAAGCTTTAGATTATTTATATGAATTAATAGAAAAAGATAAACATAATACTTTCTCAGAAAATTTAATAAGATCACTTAATCAAATAGTGCAGCAAAATATTGATAAAGAGTGGGCCGGAAGATATCGTAATAGTGGTGTTATTATTGGTGGAGCCGACCATAAACCACCTGAAGCGATTAAAGTTCCTGGCTTAATGAGAGAATTAATAAAATGGCACTCCTTAAATAAAAAACAGCACCCCGTTGAGCTCTCTAGCATTATTCATCATAAATTAGTAAATATCCATCCATTTTTTGATGGCAATGGACGCACCTCTAGATTAGTAATGAATATTATTCTTATGCAATCTGGATTTCCGTTAGTTGTTATATTGAAAAGTGACCGTCAGCGTTACTATAAAGCTTTAGCTTCAGCAGACAAAGGTAATTATTCTTTATTTGTTAATTTTATTGCCAGAGCCGTTGAAAGAACTTTAGATATCTATCTTAAAGTTTTAACACCTAAGAAAGAATTTAAAGAAAAATATATTAGCTTGGCTGAATTAGCTAAGACTACTAAATTTAGTTCTAAATATTTAAATTTGCTCGCCCGTAACGGTAAACTAGAGGCTCATAAAGAAGGAAGAAATTGGTTAACTACTAAAGAAGCGTTAAAAAATTATTTAGAAGGAAGAGAGAGAACGAGGTAAATAAAAAACTCAGTATTAAATACTGAGTTTTTTATCTGTAGTCTTAAAGTCTGAAATTTCTCAAAATTTTAATGAGATTGTTGGGGAAATTGAGAAATGGGTGGAATTCTTAAATTAAAAGAAGCTCAGATTAATAACCTGAGCTTCAAGAACATGAACGTATTAGCAGAAATTTTTCCTGAATTCCTCTATCTTTTCTTTTAGTGGGTTCAGGAACACCCACAGTAAACCTTTATAAACATCGCTATTTCCGCGATTACTGAGACATTCCAGGATGCCATTATGAGCATCAGCAGTCATTCCATTGAGATATAGCCAATAGCTTCCGGATCCGTGGGGCATTGAGTATGAAAATTCTATAGCCCATGGCTTATTTTCCCCATCCATTTGCTTGAAAGAGATGCTGTAATTTTCCGGTTTTTCAATCCCGATGAATTCGGTAGCCCTTTGAACCACTGAATCATCATAATTACTCATGGAACAAAGGTTGCTTAACTTTGTAGGCATGTACCACCCTCCTCCGTATAACCCATAGTTCAGAGCATCTTCATACGAAAATTCCGTAAAACCTTCAGATGCCCATTTATGAATTATGTTTACTTTGGCTACAGCTTCTTTTGTTAATGAGACTCCCGTATCATCTTTAGTTAAGATAACTTTGCCATCCAACATGATAGAGGTTTGTTGTACCTTCCTGTATTGGCCGAATCTCCATCTCCAAAACACAAGAATATCTCCTGCGTGTGATCGGCTGAAATTTCGCAGACTCCATTTTGAGAGTGATGGAAGAATAAATTTTTGTTCATTTTCCTTTTCCATCGGGATTCCCCAATTCTTTACTGCATCGTCCCATTCTTGCTGGGTTGCATAGCGAATAAACTTTCCGCTTTCTTTGAAATAAGCCCAACGGGGTACGCCGTCAGTTTTTCCACAAGCTACTAAAAAATCGCCATTTTGGGTTTTTAGACTTCTCATAATTTTAGCCACGCCTAGTCGTGGACTTTCCCGTTTAATCTAGGAAGTTCTCTGTCTTTCCAGAGCAGTCAGCGTTTCTACCATCTGGTCTCCTGGCTGGCAAGCCTGTATCCTTTTTACTTCATGGAGAGGAATAACACATGGTTTTCCTTGGTAAGAGCATAGAAACTACAAAGAATTTATGATCTCTATGCTCTTACTAAGGCTTATTAAGTTTTTAAAGAATTTTGATTGTTTATATAATAACATATTTATATTAAAAAGTCAATAGTAAGAAAGGGGATAAATCCATATTTTTAAATTTTACATTAAAATTAGCCAAATATTACTCTATTTTACTTCTTAAAAATTAGTGCTATACTATCCCCATAGACTTATTAATTAAAAATAATAAGACAGGAAGATAACCCTAGCTACGGCTAGTCAGATTACATCCACGAATTAAAAACGCAGTCTTCAATATAATAACGAGCAAAGTCTAAATCTTTGCCAACTCGAAATAAACACGAGCGATATATCCGGATATATGGCTTGTGTTTTTTGTTTGGCGAAGTGGCCGTCTTATCGGGGCTACTGCTAAGCCCCAGATAAGACGGCCTTGTCGTCTTTGATTGTTCCTTTGAGTCTCAGAAGTTGCCGGCCCGCCCCACCGTTTTTTCTTTTTTTCGGCGGATCCCCGTGGGGGAGCCGAAAAAAGGAAAACGGGGGCGGCCGGCTCTACGGGATAATAGAAGAAACATAGTGTGTGCCTATTAACTTGACTATAGGCACACTTAACGCCGTCTGCTATGGATATCAAACCATTAGCTTATCGGCAGAAACTTATCAGATCAGGCGATTTGATAGAAGTATACAATTACGAACAAGCAATTAGAATCAACCACAAGAGAAAAAGAAGACAAAGCAAGAAAAGGCCTAAAGTGCCAGAGGTAAAAGAAAGCGAAGAAGAAAAAGAGAATAAAGAATTTAATCGGTTTAAAAGAAATGAATTTTCGTTTCGCCGGACAAGAGCTAATATTGTCCGCCTCGTTAATTCTAATCCCGATTTAAAAGTATTTATTACTTTGACTTTCGATGACAAGAAATCAGATGACGGCTCGTTTACAGATATCACTAAATGTAATTTAATCTTCTCTAACTTCATTAAAAGATTAAAAAGACATTATCCGGACTTGAGATATTTAGCCGTTCCCGAATTTCAAGGTGATTATTATTATCACTCCAAGATTAAAAAAGAGTTCGGCGGAAATATTCATTATCACGTTTTGTCTAATCTTCCTTATACGGCGAATAGCAGGTTAGCTGAAATATGGAAGTATGGTTTCATTAAGATTAATAACGTCCGTCATGTTTCTCGGGTTGGTCTCTATGTAGCTAAATACATTGCTAAAGAGCTATTTGACGGCCGACTTAAAGGCAAGAAAAAAGTTTTTTATTCTCGTCAGCTCAAACGCCCGGAAATAATTATTACCGGGCAGAAAATAAGAACGTATCTTAATAGTTTGAAATCGCCCCCGGAGTTATTGCTTGATAAGCATTATAAATCCGATTATGTCGGAGAGGTAAACTATCGCCTCTTTAAAGAAAGATAGTAAAAAAATCGTCTTTAATTTTTTCCTTTTAGAAAAACATATCCGTACAGATATGTTAGACATCGCTAAGCTTCAGAAATCGCTCGGTCCCGATGCCTCCAAGTATTCTGAAGCTGACTTAATAACTATTAGGCATGAAATCTATCAATTCGCTTATTTCGCTTATAATTTCTATTACAACCATAAGAAAAATAAAAATACTAATAAACATTGAAAAAATATAAATATATGTTAATATCTCTAATGGACACAACTTATAAAGCAAAAAGTCACTATATTTTACATCCAAGCGATTAAGATCGTTTTGATATAAAGAAAGCGGTGGCTGTTTCAACGAGGCTTTTTGCTAAGTTGTGTCCAACAGTTCACCGCTTTCTTTTTAATTATTAACCTT
The DNA here is from genome assembly GCA_938003925.1 of uncultured bacterium. GTDB lineage: Bacteria > Patescibacteriota > Patescibacteriia > Patescibacteriales > UBA12465. Next base: position 20,952 of record CALKWQ010000022.1, on the reverse strand, counting down.
AATCCTATGTCAAAAGGAATTATCTATTATCGGGTCTCAACCGAAGATCAAGCTCAAAACGGAGTGAGTCTTGAACAACAAAAAAACTATTGTTTGGAATATGCTAAAAATCATGAGATAGAAATTATAAAACTATTTCACGATGATGGCGTGTCCGCTAAAACTACTAACCGCAAAGGATTGCAAGAATTATTAAGCTACTGTCAGAAAAATTATAAAAACATTGATTCGGTTATCGTTTATAAAATTGACCGACTTTCCCGAAACGTAAAAGACTATGCTACTATTTTAATGGCACTTGAAGAATTGAAAATCAAGTTTATTTCCGCTACTGAAACAGTTGATAAAACACCAAGCGGAAAATTAATTGGCACGATTATGGCCTCGTTTGCTCAATTTGATAATGACGTTAGAAGCGAAAGGGTGTCGTCTTGTATGCTTGAGAAAATCAAGCAAGGCATCTGGTGTTATAAAGCCCCTTTAGGCTATTTAAACGCTCGTGACAGTCAAAATAAAGCCATTATAACAACAGATAAACCAAGAGCCGAGATAATTAAAGTGGCTTTTGATAAATTCTCAACCGGAGCTTATAAAATGGAAGAAATCAGAAAGCTAATGATTAAAGCCGGTTTTAAATCTTGGAAGAATAAAGAGCTAAGTAATCAAACTCTATTTAAGATTTTAACTGATAAATTTTACTTAGGAATAATGACAGTTAAAGGGCAAGAATATCAAGGAGTGCATAAGCCGATAATTAATGAGCAAACTTTTTATAAATGCCAGAAATTAATTAAGAGCGGTAATAAAGGAGATAATATTTCAGCTAGTAGAATTAATGAAACTTTTCCGCTTCGTCATTTTATTCTTTGCCCTAATTGCGGTCGCCCATTAACGGCTTGCATGTCTAAAAGCAAGAGTGGCAAGAAATATCCTTTCTATCGTTGCTACAACAAAAGTTGCAATGGTTTAAAGTCTATCTCTAAAGATAAGTTAGAGGGCGAATTTATTTCTTTCTTAAAAAGAATAACCCCTAGTCAAGAATATCTAGATTTCTTACGTAAAGCCTTAATTGATATTAGCCGAGAAGAAATGAGTAAACATAAAAATAATTTGAAAAGTAGTCAGAATAAATTAATAACTCTGCAAACCGAAAAAGCTAAACTAATTGAAATGAAGAAAAAAGATTTACTTGATGATGAGGACTTTAAAGAAGAATTAGATAAAGTAAAACAAGCCATTAACGATATTCAGGCTAGCGCCTGCGATCAGCCGGTAGATAACAAAAAAATCTTCAAAGAAATAGATAAAATCTTTAAAGTCATTGCTAACCTAGATTCAACTTATAGAGAAGCGACTTATGAAGAAAAACTAAAATTACAGAGTTTGATTTTTCCCGAAAAACCCGTTTTCGATTTTTCAGAAAATCGAACACCCAAACTTTCGCTAATTCTACAAACAAAAAGAGAACTGGCACAAGCCAGTTCCCCAATAGTAGTCCCTAGGGGAATCGAACCCCTGTTACCAGGATGAGAACCTAATTATAGCTGATTGGTAAAACCTAATAAAAACAAGCAAAAAGGCATTATTCCTTTTATTTTTTAGCTTTTATCATTCTCATCCTTAGTCAGCAGTGAACGCCTATACCTATGCTTTTTCACCTCTTGGACACAATATGGTCACATTGACCGCAATATTGGAGGAGGTGATACATGGGTGGGGGATAACAAAAAGTGAATCAAATATTTAGGCGGGGATATATTCACAGAGATATGCCCCCCAGGATGGGTACTAATAAATTGTTAACTATTTAAATCATTCTCGAATATATTTTTACCTAATATATAATAAAATAGAAAGATTTTTTTTATTTCCCTTATAAAATAGATAGATTTATATACTATATTTATCCCGTATAGTTAACAATTTATCCTAATATTAGTAGGTTTTGCCTATTGATAAGTATGGTGATAAAATTATATTAGGTTATAAATAATTTTAGAAAAATATTTAAATCATAATAAGTATGAGTAACGTTAATTTCACCAGACAACTGGTTAAAGGCAAAATTGCCGAAACAATTTTTTCCCAGATGTTTAGGGAGTCAGGCAATTTTACTGTCTTAGAATTTGGTTATGAAAAAGTAATCCCCGAAATGATTCAACAGGGATTTACTGAAAGCAATCCTATGATTGAAACATTGAGAACTGCCCCTGATTTCGCAGTCATCGATAGGGACACCAGACATGTAAAATTAATAGAGGTTAAATATCAACGCTCTTTAAGCTCTGACTACACTCTTAAAGCTGCGAACAGAATGAGCCAATCTTGGAATCCTTCCTATTTATTTATTGCTACCCTAGATGGGTTTTATATGGATGAAATAGCCAATATTATAAAGAATAATGGAAAAATATCTAAACTAAACCACCCTAAGATTAATAGCGACCTTCAGAATGATTATTTACAGATATTAAAGAGATTTGAGCAGGATAATTAATTTCTAAAATATGAAACTATTTTTAACATCAACAGGTTTAGAAAATATAGATATCTCACGTCATTTCGAAACAAGCTTTTTGCCAAAAGAGCCTAAAGATTCATCCTTTTTAGTTGTTGCTATCCAAGACTCAGAACAGGACACTTTTTATCTGAATAAAACATTAAATGAAATTAAAACTACAGGCGCTCAAGATATTGATGTTTTTAAATTAGGCAATGAACAATTTACTACTGACAAAGAATATGATGTTATTTTCGTTTGTGGTGGTAACACTTTCGATTATTTAGATAGAGCAAGAAAAACGGGGCTCGATAAGTTTATAACGAACTTCGCTAAAAAAGAAAATAGCACTTATGTTGGTGTTAGTGCTGGCAGTATTCTAGCGGGACCAGATATAGCCATTGCTGGGGGTGAAGACCCTAATGATATCGGACTCACAGACTTAAGGGGCCTCTGTTTAACTGATTATATAATTTATCCTCATTACAGAAAAGAATTAAAACCACAGTTAGATGAGTTTAAAAAAAGGACTGGACACCCGATTATTGAATTAGAAGATAATCAAGCCTTAATTTTAGAAGGTTCGTTTTTTCATCATATAAATAAAGATTTATAAAATATGGATGACAGGGAATTATCAAAATTAATTTGGGCTAATGAAGCCGCTTTAAGAGAAAATCTTTTATTGACTCGTGAAGCTCTAAAAATTAGAGATACAATTATTAATTATTTAAATTCAGTTTTAGATATTAAATCACTCCCTGGTTTAAGATTAAGGAAAATAACATCTAATTCAACGCCTGATACTTGGTGGTCTGATGGCTCTGGGTTTCCAACTGATAATGCATGGAAAAGAATTGAAAAATATATTAATATTTTCCAGCAATATTTAGCGGAAAAAACTATTAAAAAAAGGATAAGTGATGACCAATTTTTTATCGAATCAAGAATGCAGGGAGAAGATCAGCATATTTTAATCGGAAAAAGAGATGGTTCTGGCAGTAAGGCTCATATAGTAATTGATGGTACAACTGGAGAAATAAGGGTAGAGGATAATCAACAAGCGCCAGAGGATGTAATAGAAAAAATAGAAACCATTATAAAACTACCTAATGGCAAGCAGATTAGAACAACTAGAGAAATATTAGAATTTATTGCCAATGAGTAAATATTATATTTATTTGAAAAATATGGATATATTAATAAAAGAGAGGTGCACATTAGTGGAAATTAAAAAATATTAATTAAACATTGTTCTAATATATAAAGAGAGTAGTCTCACAAAAAGGATTTTGTATTTATTATTTTTTGTTTGAAAAACATAGGTTATGTTTATATGATTCTAAAAGAAAAAGATTTAAAGAATACTTTCCGAGGGTTAAAATTGAGTTTAATTTATTTTTTCAGTATCTTTTGACTATTTAATGTAAGAATATTATAATGTTATATACAATTAATAAACCTAAACCTTAATTTATTAAGGCATGGTTTAAAGTCCTAGACAGCAGAGATGGTCTTCTGACCGATTTTCGCTGTCTAGGCGTGCGCTCGAAAGGGCGTATTAATCGTGTCGGGAGACCCTTTTTGTATAATATATCAATTATATGTATAAAAAATTGTTAATTATATTGATAACAGGTTTATTAATCCCTTTATTTTCTGTAAACGCCGGAGATGCACTGTCCTCTAAGTTAAAAGGCAGAATATTACTACAGGTCGAGTCTCATGGCGAGGCTTGGTATGTAAATCCAAGGACTGAGCAGAGGCATTATATGGCTAATGGGAGCGAAGCTTATAATATAATGAGAAGTCTGGGAGTAGGTATTACAAATACCGATTTAAATAATATAAAAAGTAATAAAGAATTAGCCAAAAAGCAGGCAGGTAAAATATTTTTACAGGTTGAAAGTCATGGTGAAGCTTATTATGTAAATTTTGACGGTAATATATATTATCTAAAAAATGGAGATGAGGCTTATAATATCATGAGAAATCTAGGATTAGGTATTACAAACGAAAATCTTCAAAAAATCTTGATTAATAATAGTAAGGAGACAAAAAGGGAAGTAGTTGGAAAATACATCAGACAAGATGTTGGAATGGAGAATGGTCCAGTTTTCGATAATAACCCAGTTATTATTTATTCGGACAGCACGCTTTCCCCGTCAGTTTTATATGTCAAGAATAATGAAAATGTTTCCTTAAAATTTATTAATGAATCTAAAGAACCTGGAGAAAATGCATGCATAATATTTCAAAATGAGAATTATCAAAATATAGTATTATGTGCTTTTCCGGGAGAATCTAGAGTTATAGATTTTAAACCAGAGTCAGTTGGTTCTTATATTATTTATAATCCAAAAGGATGTAAAGAAGGCTTTGATGCATGTCAAAGATTGTGTTTTGAAAATAAACCAGTTTTTAGCAGAATGATTATAAAAAATCACATGGATGATACAGTGGAAGAAGAAAATGCTTTGTGGGTGTGTAATTAGTTTTAATAATATACGTTTTAGCTATTCAATAAATTATATGACAAACGATGTATTAGAACAATTAGTTGAGGATTATTTAAGAAATGAGGGATATTTTACTCAGCATAATGTTAAATTTAGACCAAATCAGGATAAAATTGAGAGGAATGATAGAAATCAATTTTCAGTCCACTCTGATATTGATGTAGTGGCTATTCATCCAAAGAAAATTGGACTAGACAAAGTAATAGTTGTAAGTTGCAAATCTTGGCAAGGAGGATTGAATTTAAAGAGTCTGGATAAAATGAATAATCTTTATGAGAGACAGGATTACAAGAGTAGAGAAATAAAAATATTTAAAGATTTGTTTCATCCAATATGGACAAAGGCTTTGATGGATAAAGTTTTTCAGCTAACCGGCAGAAGAACTTTTATTTTTTATTTAGCACTTACAAAATATATTGGCAAAAAGAAAGATGTTGTTATATGGGAAACCAATTATGTCTTTAAAAAGAACTTGCCTGGTTGTATGGTTAAAATTATTAATTTTAGGCAAATGTTGGAAGCGGTAAATGATTTAATTGGATTAACTCCTGAGCATGGTGAATTGGGGAGGACATTACAGCTCATAAAGGCAAGTGGCGGAAAGGTTTTATACAAAACAGATAATGTATGATTTTTATTTTAAAAATTATATTTATATACTTATTTGCTGTATATTTTTTATGGTTGGCAGTAACTGTGTTGCTGAGTTTATTTAATCCTGTGCATAAAGCAAATAAGAAGATTTGGGGCTTTAGATTGTCTGGAATTATTGGAGCGATTTTGTCTATAATAGCCATTTATTTTGATAATTTTATTTTTACACTAATCGCTTTAGCTCAATTAATTTTTTTCTACAAATTTTTCGGCGGAGAGCCAGATCTTGATCCATCTAAACTAAAACCAAATACTAGTAATCTAAATTCTTTTATTAATAATGGCGTTGACTTGGCAATATCTGGCGAATATAATAAATCTTTGGAAATATTCAATCAAGCTATCAATATTGACCCCAAAAATGAAGCAGCTAGGACTCAAAAGGCAAATGTCTTGAATAGGTTACATAGGGATCAAGAAGCTATAAATCTATGCAATCAATTATTGGCGGATAATCCCAACAATCAGAACGCGCTTTTGTATAAGGGAACTGCTTTAATTAATTTAAGACAGAAAAAAATAGCTTTAGATATTTTTAATAAATTATTAATTATGGATCCGAATAATCAGTTATATCAGGAAATGAAAGAACGTTGTTTGTAAAATATTTTATTAATTTATGCTCACGAAGAAGAAAAAAATTATTATTGTGGTTTCTCTGTTCGTTATATTTATTTCTATATTGACTATTTATTATTGGGTTAAACGAGGGAAAAAAGATTATTGCTCTTATAAAAACGATTCACGTTTCGATGTAGTAGAGCCATTAAAAGACGTGCCATTTGGAATTTTAGATGATTTGGAAAAACAAGCAGAAGCAATTAAAAAAGCTAAAGATGCTAACATTGATTGGATCTATAATGATAAAGCCAGAATAGAAGTTTATCAGCAGTTACCGTCAGAGTATTTTCTAAGAGATTTGGTGAAAATACCAGGCCAGGAAAAATACTTGGGCGTTTATGTAGAAAATTATGAGGTTATCGAAAATCCTAATTTTGATGATTATATAGCCTGCGGAGAGGATATTGCTGGACAGATTCAAATAAAAGGTGATTATGTGCTTTTTATGTTTGATGGCGAAAAGATATACCGAGCTTTAAAAATTCCAGATTATGACGATGAGTCTGCGGGCAAAGTTTCATTTTCCTTATTAAATACTAAATCAAATAATTTTTATTTCTATGGATGTCCGGAAAGTGACAGCAATGAAATAGAAAGGTCAAATTTAATAAATTTTAAAGATTATACTGGGGATGGCTTAGATTATGAATTTCTATTGATAGGAGAGCGTCTCTCATGCGGGCATTTAACAAGAGCTGTCGCCGGGTATGATGCAGAATTTGATGAGCCTATATTTTATAATATCAGTAAGTCTTTATATGCTGGAGATTATAAGTATCTAGTAACACAGAATTCTCCAGATGATTTTTATTGGGTAAACAATTTTAAACCTGACAGTAATGGCGATGTTGAAATTATATGGCAATGCGGAGACCATGGAGCTGTAACACAAGAAACCGATAGATATATTTTTAATAATCAAGATAAAGAATATCGGCGCATATATCATGGAGAAGAAGCTTGTTTTTTGAAATAATTATTTATGCATAAAATGAGAAATACACTAAAATTTATATTAATTCTTCCCATTTTTATAATAACAAGGCCTGTGATTAAATTTCTTTTTGCTTCCTGGACTTATGTCACTATTAGCGCAATTAGTGTAAAATTCGGTAGTGTTAGTGAATTTCAGACCGCATCATTAATATTGTTGTTTGAGTTAATGAAGTCGTTTGCTCTGGGTTTTTTACCATTGTATTTTTGCTGGCTTATAGCACCTAAATATAAAAAAAGCGTTACGATTATTTTTTCTATTATTGAGATACTATTTTTTATCATTTTTTCATTTATTTTTTATTATTATCAAAAAAATTATGACTTGGTTGATAATATCATTTTCACAATTGCTGAATTATCTGGTGTATTCGTTTTTTGGTTTTATCTAAAAAATAATAAATTAACTATTTTAAAAATATGAAAAACATTATTTTGAAATTAGGATTTTTCCTAATAATCGAGTTCTTTCTAGCAGTATTTGCATTTACATTTATAATGTCTTTTTATGATAATGCTTTTATTTTTGATAATTCTCTATTTATAGAGACAGCAACTTTTGGTGTCGGTACATTTTTAATTGGGCTATATCTAATATTCTTTGATTTTTCAGAGAAGCGCTTAAAAGACTCTATAAAAAAGGCAAATTATAAGTTTAAAAGATTCTGGCGCAATTTGTTTCTAAATCCTTATAGATTTTTTCAAAATAAACCTACTCTTTTTATAAAATTATTAATATTTGTAATTGCTAGCATTCTAACCTATAAGTTTACCTATATAGTTTATGATATGATCTATGGGGCGGGGCAATGGGATTTTGTACTTAGTGATAAAATTTTTAGAGAATTATTATTAATTCACCTAGTCTGGGCTTTAATAAGAATTTTAATAACTTGGTTTGTAGCCATATCTTTAATTATAATAATTAAAGAAAATGATAAATAATATAGCAAATGGGATGATTAGCGGTGGCGGTGTAGTGGATATAGATTTTGCAAATCTGAGTAGTTATGGTAAAATATTTTATGAATTTATTAATGATTCCAATTTTGATAAAAAGGTTGTCCAGGTGGGGTAGGTTTATTTAATTATTTTTGGTGTAACATTTTTCCTCTTTTTACGTATACTATACAAGACCTGCAAGTTTTTATTATCTATTGCGTATTATTATATGCAGAACAAAAAACAAAAATAAAATATGTATTGATTATTAGTAAAAATTTATTGAAAATATAAATCCCCGGCATTAAACAATGTCAGGGATTTTTGTATTTATATGAAAAACATAGACATAAGTCTCTCATGCTTTTGTCTTTTGACAACAATATGCAGACAATAAAATTTAGACAAGACCTATTATTTGAAGTGTATAGGAATCATAAAGAACAAGTTAATGGATTAAGACTTTGGTTTATTGCCCGAAATATCATAGACCAGGATTGAATCTGATTTGTAGAGCCAAAATCTCTATCAAAAGTCTCTAAGCTAAGGTTAGATTCTGTTTTAAGGATATGTCGTAAATCAATTTTTTTTATAAAGATTGATAAAAACAAAATCCAGTATGTTTCAAATAATGTAATTTGTAAAAAATTGGGTCTGGTTCACCTAGACTGACGTTATCGGATAGATAGGCTATGGCCTGGCTTTGTTAAACAATTACAGTCTTTAAGGAGATTTAAAGGATTTATTCTCAAATGTTTTGTCGAATCTCAACTTGATAAAAAAACTAAGTATAAAATATCAAAATGACGCATAAGTTATAATTTTTTGAGTCAATATTTTTGAATAAGTCGAAGATCGGCGCTTTATCTCATTGAGTTATCATCAGCTAAGCCAATACCACAGATTATTATCCATAAAAATATAGTATTTAAAGAGGTTAAAGAACTGTGACCCTGGCTATTAGATAATATGGATAATTCTATAAACTGAATTAAAGTATCCGAGGCTGTTTGAAGTTTTTTGGTGGCCAAAGCTGGTAAAGATAAATACTATTTAAGGCAAGTACTGCCTCATAGATATAAATTTACGGGTGTCTCTTTGGCTAGAGCAAGGCTGTATAGGGGGAGAAAAGCCCTCTATTGAAAGATAAACCCCTTGCTCTCGCCTAAAAGGCTCCTGGGTAAAAAGTTGCACCCAAGTTAAAGATAATATATAGCCCGTAATCTAGTAAATTAAATTAAGCATCATTATGAATAATAAAATTAATATTAAAATAACTTTATGAAATCCATAAATTCAAGATTTAAAAATGAACAAAGAAAGCATCCTTTTTGGAGCACCTTTAACTGTTTTGCTTCAGCAATATCATGACAACATTTTTCCTACAGAATAATCAAGAATTGGTTTAACGTTTTAGTAGATAAGGATGATTATGATGAAAGGGATAAAAGGGATTTACTAAAAAGTCTAAGGCGCTTATAAAAGTGCTGAGGAAGGTATAAAATAGGCTCAAATTTGCCCTTAGAAGATGACTTTGTCTTCTTCTTGATAATTTACTCACAAAAGATAATTTTAAAGCAATTTGAGCCTTTAATGATATAAAATTTGTAATCAAATAATTTAAAGGGTACAATATTTTGGTCCCATAGCGAATAGCTATGCCAATATTGCACCTTAACAAATAATATGCAAAATAATTCAACTAACAATGACTTGGTTAATTCAAAGCAATTAGCCTCTATTTTATCAATTTCTCTGGCATGAGTTTATCGGCTCATTGAAACCAGGCGCATTACTTTCTATAGAATCTGATGAGTTATCAGATTTAAAAGAGATGACGTGGAGGCTTATCTTAACTGAGTAAAAGTTGAATCTATCAGCCTCTAATCATATGAGTATATTTAAGCGAGGGGATAAATATTGGATTGACTTCCGATATAACGGCTCTAGATTTAGAAAGCCAAGCCCAGAAAATACATCAGCAGGGGCCAAAATGTATGAATCGGTGTTAAGACAGAAAATAGCCAGAGGAGAGCCCATTAGAGTCGCAAACGATGAGGTTCCTTTATTTTCGGACTTTGCCTCAAGATGGATGGAGACTTACGTCTCCACGAACAATAAGCCCTCTGAGATTCTCAACAAACAAAGCTTGTTAAGAGCCCATCTTCTTCCATTCTTTGGTAGAATAAAGTTGGATAAAATAAAAACAGTCGATATAGAAAGATATAAATCAGAAAAGTTACAATCTGGTCAATCGCCAAAAAGCGTTAATAATCATCTCATTGCCCTTAGTAAATGTTTAAATGTCGCAAAAGACTGGGATATAATAATTACTGGGCCGAAAATTAGGCTTTTAAAAACACCTCCTCAGAGTTTTGACTTTTTAGATGAGCAAGAGTGCCAATTATTGATAGATAATTGTAGCGGGATGGTAAGAGATATGGTGATAGTAGCCCTAAAGACTGGTTTGCGACTTGGAGAATTACTGGCTCTTAGATGGGAAGATATTGATTTCTCTAATCAGATAATTACTGTGCAGAGATCGGTAACTAGAGGAATAATAGGAAGCCCCAAAAGTAATAAGATAAGGCATATACCATTTTTTGATGAGATAAATTTTATCTTATCAAATATTGCTAATAGAGATGGCTTTGTCTTTGGAGAAGGTGGCATTCCGCTTAAGCCGATTACCTGCTTGAGGTGGCTTAATAAGAGCTGTAAACAGGCTGGCATTAAAACAGTTGGATGGCATGACCTGAGGCATACATTTGCCTCACATCTAGCTCAAAGAGGGATTTCGATTCTTATCATAAAAGAGCTTCTCGGACATTCAGACGTAAAAACAACCATGCGTTATGCCCATCTTTCCGGATGTGCTACTAAAGAAGCAGTCGGCTCTTTAAATCGCTTTGGTCACAATACGGACACAGTCATAAAAATTAGCACCCAGATGGTAGAAAAAAGAGCTAGTCTTTAGAGCAGTATATACCTCAAAAAGCCAATAAAAAACAGGCTTTTAGCCCATTTCTTACTTCGTAGTCCCTAGGGGAATCGAACCCCTGTTACCAGGATGAGAACCTGGCGTCCTAACCGTTAGACGAAGGGACCGGTTTTAAACGGAGATATTGCCGATAATATCTTGATTACCTTTTAAAAATTCGGAGGCGCTAAGGACGTTCCGATTTTCACGCTGTAATTTTAATATAAGCAAAGCATTTTGTCTACAGGCTAGGTATAATTGGCCGTCATTAGTATAAATTTCACCAATTTGGCGCTGTTGTGTTGTGGTAGTAATCTGAGCTGACAGCAGCTTAACGTGTTCGCCGCTAGCCAATATCAAGTAGGTGCCCGGCCATGGCTGATAGGCACGGATTTGGCGTTCTAACTCTGCCGCTGTATGCTGGGGGTTGAGATAGCCATCTTCTTTCTTCACCAAACCGACATAAGTAGCCTGACTATTATCCTGAATTTGGGCAGATATTTCGCCGCGGCAATAAGCACTTAAAATCGCTGGTAACTGTTTGCCGCTTAAGTCTGATAGCCGGTCGTGTAGCTCTGTCAGAGTTTCTTGGCCATTTAAGTTAATACTTATTTGTTTTAAAATTGCCCCAGTGTCCATTCCGGCGTCCATTTGCATAATAGTGATACCGGTTTCTTGATCTCCATTTAAGATTGAGGCTTGCAAACAGGAAGCCCCTCGATAGCGAGGCAGTAGGGAAGCGTGCACGTTAACACAGCCGTAGCGGGGAATATCTAAAATCGCCTGAGGTATAATTTTACCATAGGCAATAACGACGATTAAGTCCGGCTGCAGTCTCGCAATATCAGCGGTAGCCGTTTTAATTTTGTCGGGTTGATAAACCGGGATGCCTGCTTTAGTCGCAACTAGTTTAACTGGTGGAGCGCTGAGCAACTGCTTGCGGCCAACAGGTTTGTCTGCTTGTGTGTAAACGGCAATGACGTTAAAATCTGGATGGTCCAACAAACTTTTTAGTCCTGGTACGGCAAAATCAGGCGTACCCATGAAAATAGTTTTAATTTTTTTGTCCATGATTATAAATTAGCCGATTATAATTATAAAGGCAAGTCGGACAGATGGAGTTTTTCATTTTTTATAGTATACTAGAAAGAGCCTAACGACTTTAGGTTGTTTGGTTAAATAGATTAAATTTATGCTTATTACTCTAGTTAACGCTTTGCTACATTTTGCCCAAGAAATTGGTTATTGGGGGGTGGTATTTTTAATGGCACTGGAAAGCTCTTTTATACCTTTCCCGTCTGAGGTGGTGGTGCCACCAGCGGCTTATTTGGCTGCCCAGGGTAAGTTGAATATCTGGTTAGTTGTTGGTGCCAGCGTTTTAGGCAGTTTGATTGGGGCAGTTTTTAATTACTTTTTAGCCTATTATTTGGGTCGACCTTTAATATATCGCTTAGCTAAAACTAAAGCAGCCCGTTTCTTGTTGATTAAGCCGGCACAGATAGAAAGGGCTGAAAGTTTTTTTGGGCGCTATGATCGTGGTTCTACCTTTTTTGGTCGTCTAGTCCCAGTAGTTAGACAATTGATTTCCTTGCCCGCCGGTTTTGTAAAGATGCCCCTGTTTAGTTTTATTTTATACACTTTTTTAGGTTCCACTCTTTGGACCTTAATTCTATCAGCACTGGGATATTTTTTTGGCGCTAACGAAGAAATATGGAAGCTTTATTATACAGAAATATCTTGGGGTATACTGGTGGTAGCGGTAGTAATTGCGCTTTATTTTTTCTGGCGGCAACGAGAAAAGAAATAATGACAAAATAATAAAAATACCGGCTATAGTGCCGGTATTTTTTTAGACGATGAGGCGGTCAATGAAGAGAACACCGTCTAGATGATCAATTTCATGTTGCAGTACGCGAGCAAGATGTTCTTCGGCTTGAATTTTCTTTTTCTTACCTTTGGTGTCTAGATATTGGCAGGTGACATGCTTATGTCTTTCCACCTTACCATAAATAATGCGACCATGACTATCGATTACAGATAGGCAACCCTCTTCTCCAATCACCTTGGCCCAGGAGCGCCGAGTAATCTGAGGATTAATAAGAAATAGATTTTTACCGTCATGCTGCGAGATGACGATAATCCTAGTGCTGACTCCGATTTGCGGAGCCGCTAAGCCGGCGCCGTCTTTTTGTATCATTGTTATTTCTAAATCTTCTAAAAATTGTTTAAATTCTGGCGTATTAATCTTTTCCTCTGCCACTGGTGCGGCAATTTGACGCAACACTGGGTCGGGGTGATGGACAATAGCCTTAACTTTTCCAGGCATATTATTTAAGTTTTAGTTTTGTTTTTAGTTTTAGTAACACTAGCCACAGTAGCTCTTGGTGGTAAGTATTGATCGGCGATTTTGAAAAAATATTTCCAGGAGGCGCCGTTAGGGCATAGTTCTTTGGTGTCATTCATGGCTCGCTCCACTAAAGTTGGAGATAATTGTTTGCAAACTTTAAAGACAGCGCCGCGTTTAAAGGCAGGAATGTTCAGTTGTTGGATAACCCTAAGCGCTAAATCTTGCCAAGGATAAGCAGGAGCTTTTTTTGTCTGTCTGGCTTGTAGCAAATCAGCAATATTATCCATATATACTAAATAATAGCTACTTGCAAATTAAAATTAACGCTTAAATAACCGACTCCAAAATCATTCTGATAGGCTAATATTTCGGGCTGAAAGCGGTTGCCGATAAGTCCTAGTAAGAGCGCGAGTTGTTTTAATCCGTTCTCTAAAGCTTCGGTGGCTATTTTTTCATCTAGAGCTAGAATTTTTTCTAGACCCTGATTTTCATCTTTAAGATATTCAATTAAGCGGTTATCAAAACGAGTACCTTTGGGAGAGTAGCCGCCAGGAGAATTCTTTTTTAAACGATGAGACAAATCGCCAGCCGCAATGAGGGCAATTTTTTCTGGTCTGGCTTGTAATATCTGTCCCAATTTCTGCCCGAACTGATAGTGGTGGTTGCGGTCTAGCTGAGTAGCAATAATGATTGGCAGCACTTTGGGTGTCTTCAGTTCACTACTGAGTAGTTGTAGTGGTACTGAGCTACCGTAGTCCAAGTTTTGTTTGCTTATTAAGCGTACTCCGGTCTCCCTAGCTAACTGCCGTTTAATTTCATCAGCCAAGCGTAGAGCGGGGTCAAATTTTTTAATAGTAGCTAAATAACCAAACTCTTGAAAGCTTAGGTGTAGTTGTGGATGGATGTTAAGGCTGATATTGTGATTGTGAGCGGGGCCGTGAGGAGAGATAATAATAATAATTTCAGCTTCCTCCGCCTTTAAAATATCTGCCACGGTTTGGTAGGCCTGGATCGTTTTTTTTAATAGTTGATAATTTTGTTTGCCAATTTCCGGAATTAACAAGGGCGATGGCGGAAGAAAGGCACTAGCAATGATAGGCATAAGAGAAATTTATAGCAATTTTAGTATAATATAGTTTTATCTTTTCTAAAATATTGACAGATTAATAACTTTATTGTTTTGTTTCAAAAGCCCCGGTGCTAACTGCGCCGAGGCTTAAAGATGGGGAATATGGATTGATGTTATTGGGACACATCGTAGGTAACGGCAGTGCCTAGGGGGTAGAGGTAAAGTAGTTGAGGTGAGACGTTAATTACGTTAGACCATTTATAGCCAAGTTTTTCAAAATCATTACCACTTAAGAAAGGACGTTTCTGGCCATTAGCAATCAAGTAGACGGTGCTCGCACTATCTGATTTTAATAGTTCTCCGTCAGGGAATAGGACCGGTGCTATTTTAGTGTACTTTGCTAGCTCCGCTGAAGTTACTTTTAATATACTTTGACCCTTAAATTTAGTATTAAGTAGAACTTTATCAATAATTGGTGCTTTGACTCCATCTTGAGCGTAGTAGACGCCGCCGCTATCTGGATCGCGCAATAGGGCTCCGGCTGGGTAGACCGAGGTTATTTTTAATAATGGTCCGTCTTGATAATAACTTAAGTCTTGTGCGCTGGCTTCAATTATTTCTTCGGGATTAAAGCCGAACTTTTTAAAGGCTTCTAGATTTTCAAATTTTCTTTTTTGGTCACCGTTTATTAGATACAGACTTTTGTCGGGCGAGCGGACGATAGAATAATTAGGTAAACTGATGGGATTGCCTTTTTCATAAGCATCTAATTCTTCGCGGTTGACAGCGATAACTTTATCCAAGCTATAGCGTGACACTAGTGCGCTCTTACTTAAGAACGGTCGTTTCTGGCCGTTTTGAATGAGCCAGACACCAGCCTCTCCCTGAACTTGTAAGACGGAACCATCCGGGTAGCGAGAAGCCCTAGTAGGGAAATAGCGCTCGTATAATTTATAGACATTATAATTGCCATTAAAGACGTGAGGAGTGTAGTTGTAGAGTGCGGCTGTTGCCTTGTTAGCTGGGGTTACCGTCATGGTCGCGTTAGAAATAGTGCCGTAAGGGTTGGTAAAGGTGTAGGTCTGACCGGCTTGGTAGGTATAACGCTGTTGTTCGTTGATATAGGCTAAAAATTGGAGGGAAGCGCTGTTGACTTGTTTACCAAAGCCTTTGTAATAAGGGTTGCAAGTCCAATTGTCGGGACAGCCATATCCAGTCGCCCAGTCTAAACGTCCTTGGCTGGGGCTAGCATCTTCTACCAGGCTAGATTCTTTCTGGAGTAGTACTAACAAGAATTTTGGGCTGACAGTGGTTATGCGCCTGCATTTCAGTTGTTTTTCTGCTTCGGTAGGCGAGTCACTCAGGGTGGCGCTACTGCAGTCATAATTATTATTAGCAGCATCGTAGATAATCTCGGCAGCAGACTTAACAGTACCGTGGGCGTTGGTAGTGCTGTAGTTAGCTAGATAGCTATTCTTACTCTGTAAAAATGATTGGATTTGGGCTAAATTTAGGCTATTAGTGTTTAATAATTCTTCATCAGTAATAATGAGATTAGGATTAAATTTAGGATCTATTTCAGCTGCTTGCACGGTTCCAGAAGTTGCTAACCAGGCAATAATAACAACAATAAAGATTACTTGGTTAAGATTTTTGATCATATGGTCGTGATAATTTTTAGTATTTTCATTATAATACACTTTTGTTTATCCGCCAAATGAATTTTTCTCTTTAGTGGTAATAATTTATCAAAACACCGTCGCCTAGAAAGGGAACGGTGTTTTGATTAAAGTATGAATTTATTTTTTAATTTTCTCTTCAGCTCTGATAACTACTATCTTATCCTTATCAGTGACTTCTATCTTAATTTGATCACCTTCTTGAAACTTGTTTTCAATAATTTTCAGAGCGATTTCATCTAGGATGAGATTTTGAATTAAGCGCTTGAGCGGGCGTGCGCCGTAAGTAGTGTCATAACCCTTTTCTGCTAACAGTTTTTTCACTTTACCGCCAATGCGTAAGGTTATATCTTTGGCGTTAAGTCGTTTTTCCACTTTTTCTAATTCCAAAGAAACAATCTGTTCCAAATCCTTTGGCTGCAGACTCTTGAAAAGCACGACTTCGTCAATGCGGTTTAAAAACTCCAACTTGAAATGTTCTTTAAGGATTTTGTCTATCTTCTCTTTCATTTCTTTGCTGCGGGCAACTTCTTTTTTGGGCTGTTCGTCTTCACCACCGAAGCCAATGGAATATTGTTTAATTACCTCGTTACCTAAATTAGAAGTCATTATAATGACAGTATTTTTAAAGTTCACCGTTCGTCCCTTGGAATCGGTTAAGCGTCCATCATCCAGAATCTGTAGCAACATATTAAACATGTCGGGATGAGCTTTTTCCACTTCGTCAAACAACAAGACACTGTAAGGGTGTCGGCGCACTCTTTCGGTCAGCTGCCCGCCTTCATCGTGGCCAATATAGCCGGGTGGTGAGCCAATTAATTTGGCGACTGAGTGTTTTTCCATGTATTCACTCATATCTAGTCGAATCAGTGATTTTTCATCATCAAAGAGAAATCTAGATAAGGCTTTGGCTAATTCAGTTTTACCCACTCCCGTTGGGCCGATGAATAAAAATGAGCCAATAGGGCGTTTTTCTTCGTTAATACCGGCACGAGAGCGACGAATAGCTTTAGCTACAGCGCTAATGGCATCATCTTGGCCGACTACTTCCTTAGTTAATTCTTGTTCGGCTCCAACTAGTTTATGGAGGTCATCGGCTAACATTTTGTTAACAGGGATGCCGGTCCAACGAGCTACTACTTTAGCAATATCCTCTTCACCCACCTCTTCTTTTAAGATGCGTTGTCCCTTCTTCTGAATCTTTATTAGCTCGTTCTGTAAGTTCTTAATTTTACTTTCCAAATCGGGGATTAAGCTGTATTTAATTTTCGCGACTTCAGTCAAGTCAGCGCCTTGGCGTTGTCCGATTTCAGATTTTATCTTCAATTCATCAATGTCTTTCTTGTGCTGACGCATTTGAGAGATAATATTTTTTTCGTTGTTCCAGTGTAATTCTAACTGGTTGGCTTTTTCCTTAAGTCGGCTTAATTCCTGATTAACGCTGCGTAATTTGGGTGATTTCTTTTCTGCTGATAATAGTGCCGCTTTGTTTATTTCTAGTTGTTTAATACGGCGTTTAAGTTGGTCTAGCTCGTCCGGCATTGAATCTATTTCCATGCGCAGGGAAGAAGTTGCCTCGTCAATTAAATCTACAGCCTTGTCCGGCAAAAAACGGTCGCTAATATAGCGGTTAGATAGCTTGGCGGCAGCAGTTAGGGCATCATCGGTAATGCGCACACCATGGTGCACCTCATATTTTTCTTTAAGTCCTCGCAACATGCTAATAGTATCTTCTACGCTCGGCTCGTTAACTATTATAGGTTGAAAACGACGTTCCAGCGCGGCGTCTTTTTCAATATATTTCTGATATTCTTTGGTGGTAGTAGCGCCGATAGTCCTTAATTCACCACGGGCTAGTGCCGGCTTTAACATATTAGAAGCATCCATGGAACCTTCGGATGAACCAGCCCCAATCAGAGTATGTAGTTCATCGATAAAAAGAATGATGCGGCCATTCTGATTTCGCACTTCTTTTAAGACAGCCTTGAGGCGATCTTCAAATTCTCCTCTGAATTTAGCCCCGGCCACAATAGCGCCTAAGTCTAGACTGACAATTTCTTTATTTTTTAAATTTTCAGGCACATCGCCGGCAATAATTCTTTGAGCTAAGCCTTCCACAATAGCGGTTTTGCCAGTACCGGCTTCGCCGATTAAGACAGGGTTGTTTTTGGTGCGGCGGAGCAGTACTTGCATAACTCGACGCACTTCCATGTCACGACCAACCACTGGATCTAGTTTTTCTTGGCGAGCTAATTCTGTCAGATTGGTTGTATATTTTTCTAAAACTTTAAATTTACTTTCTGGGGCTGGGTCAGTGATGCGCTCATTGCCACGAAGTTCTTTAAGAATAGTGGCCACGGGTTGATAGGCCACACCAAAGTTAAGTAAAATAGCTTGGGCGGGAGAAGTGATGCCGATTAAAGCTAACAGAATGTGTTCCGTGGAGATAAATTCATCACCCATGCCGTCAGCTTCTTTTTTAGATCTCTCTAGAATCAGTGCGGTTTCATTAGTTCCAGACACGGCTTGAATAGGGCCACTTTGCAAATCAATTTTACTCTTTGGTAATTTTTTAATTTCGCCTACGGTATAGTTTTCGAGTATTTCCGGATCTACTTTCAATTTTTCTAACACTGGCTTGACCAGGCCTTCCGGTTGTTGCAGTAGGGAAAGAAAAATATGTAGAGCTTCAATATTTGGTTGACCAAAGTTAGCAGCTATAGCTTGAGCATTAATGATGGCTTCTTGTGATTTTTCTGTAAATTTATTAAACATATGATAAATTTTTTATTAATACTAGCACTCTTACGCTTAGAGTGCTAATTTTATATTATTACATTTGATTTTGAATGTCAATAATTAAAAATTTAATAAATAACCATAGATATTTTTTAGATGAAGCGCCAACCTCTAAATTTGTTTAATTAAGTGGTTAATGTTACAATTAATTAGCTTATAAAATATTAATAAAATATGTTGAAATCACCTAGAAATAATTTTTTAATAGGATTATTTATTTTGTTGTTATCATTAGCTTTTTTTTATCAGGATGCAGTTGCGGCTGTGCTAAGGGTAGAAATCATTGATCCAACGACTGCAAATCCGCTCTATTTACAGCCTGGTCAAGCATTTTCGGTTGATTATTCTGTGGAGGTTGATGAAAATCTGGGTCATATTTGTAGTTTAAATATTTGGCCTAACGTTGCCTCGCATGACTGCAGTCAGGCCTTTTATATCGGAGTTAATAATCTCACGTATAATGGTATCGCTCCGGAAACAGAGGGGCCTAATTATATTCAGTTAACAGTGGCGGGTCAGTCGACCACAGAAGTCAACTCTGTTATTATTGATGGCACAAATCCAGTAGTGAGTAATGTTAATCCTACCACCGGAGCTTTTATAAAGGGTGGAGCGCCTGGAGTTATCTCTTGGTCAGCTTCGGATACAAATTTAGACAAGAGTACAGTGTTTATCGATGGTTCGATTAATGGGGGTTTTTCTTGGTCTACCATAGCAGATTCGGAAGATGTTTTTACAGAAGTTAGTCCGGGTAATTTTGAATATACCTGGACTGTGCCTAGTGTAAATACTAGCAACGCTTTAGTCAGGGTAAAAATGATTGATAAGGCGGGAAACCAATCAGCCTGGGTTAGTTCTAGTGGCGTTTTTACAATTGATTCTATTAATCCTAGCGTGAGCGTTTTAACGCCAAACGCTTCTGGCATTATTTTAAAAGGTCAAGCTAGCTATGAAATAACCTGGAGTGCTAGTGATGCTAATTTGGGTTCAAATAGTATTTCTATAGATTATTCTACTAATGGCGGTCTTTCTTGGTTGAACGTAGCCACTAATATTAATAATACGGGCTCTTATAATTGGTCTGTTCCTAAAGTTGATTCAAGCGCCGTGCTGATTAGGGTTACCGCCACAGATTTAGCAGGCAATATTGGCACTGATGTTTCTGATAATAATTTTATTATAGATTCTACTCCTCCATCCAATTTATCATTATTGTTTCCCAATGAAACTGATTTATATTTACAATCTAGAACTGAATACAGTATAAATTGGACAACGCCAACCGATACTAATTTAGGCGCCACCCCAATCAGTTTAGAATATTATGATCATTTGGATTGTATTATCATTGGCCCCCTTGCTGCCGCCGGCCCCTATCTTTGGGAAAGCCCTGATTATAGTACCCCAGAAAACGGAGCTCATGTCAGTATAATAGCTACTGATTTGGCAGGCAATCAAACTGTTATAGAGGGTTTAGGATTTACTATTGATAGTGTAGACCCCACAGTTGAAGTTCTTACTCCTAATGCTTCCGGTATTACTCTTAGAGGTGGAGATAGTTATAACATAACTTGGAATTATTCGGATTTATACATTGATGATTTTGTGATTGAATATTCTGATAATAATGGTTCTAGCTGGAATAGTGTTGGCGTGACCGGTTCCAGTAATTATAATTGGACTGTGCCTTCTATTAATACCAGTCAAGGACTAATTAGGGTGACAGCTCGGGATTTGGCTGGTAATAGTGGCATTGATATTTCTAATAATAATTTTACTATTGACTCTGCTTCGCCCACCATTTCCTCTCTGTCTCCTCTAGATAATGCAGTGTCGGTCTCTCCTAGTA
>CALKWQ010000021.1 GCA_938003925.1 uncultured bacterium | reverse complement strand
ACCATCGGCAAGACGATAAAGGTGTATTTTACGCCATTTGGAGCAAAATGGAATTTTACTTCTTCTTACTTGGATTTTAACCGTAGCCTCAGCCGCAGCAATATAATGGGCCGTGAGAGCTAGCTTAGTAACTCTAAATTGTTTAAGCTCCATTGCGAGCTCCGTCAGTTAGAAACCTGATCAAGGCCTTTTGTTTGGCCTGGGCAAGAGCGAGCTTCAGTTCATTCCTGCCCCAGCCAGTCTTTTGCTGCAAAACTTTATCCTCTTCTTCATTGAGCGCGTTTAAAAACTTCTGTAGTTCGGTCAGCATAGTAGCCCTCCCGGCAGAATATGCACTTTACCCTGTGTAATAGTTCTGGGTCAATGTCTATCTCAGGTTCATTTAAAACCTTTTCCCAGTAAGGGTCAAATGATTTAAGGAACTCTAGGGCTTTTGGAGTCAGCATCAGCTTATCAAAACCAGGATAACTATCCACTAACTCCAGTATGGCTTTCATAGCTTTGTTAATTTTTCTGCTTCTAGCGGTGTGTTCGGCTTTTTCATATTGCTTAAGCATATCAAGCAGGCCTAAACAACTCGCTAAAGAAGCGGCGATCACCAACTCGGTTTCAATCAGCTCGTTCATTCTATTGTTAGAAGAGCAGCGATATACGAACTCACTGCTTGGTCCTGCAATCTTTTTAACTTGGCTGGATGTGCCGCACACATGTGGGCGTAGTAGCTCTTTTGAATTTCAGTAAGAGAGCCACGAAATTTCTCTTTACAGTCAGGACAAATAATAAGATATTCAGCCACCTCTCGTTTGTCTCCTTTCAAAGTATATTTTTATAGCTGACATAGCTATGTGCTGAGCGGCATCGTGCAAACTAGGTAAACCCCATTCACCGGGCGGATTTGGAACATATCCTAGTTCTTGATCATAGAACACTACTCCAAGTTTGGTGCCCGTACCAGCTAGAATAACATTCCATGTTGAGTCATTTTTAGCCTCTACAACAATAATTACAATTTGAGGGTCCATTAGGAAGCATCGGCAATGAGTTTTTTCAGTGTACAGTCCATAGGATTCAGTTCATAGCGCCACCGCCTGAATCTAGGATGTCTT
>CALKWQ010000020.1 GCA_938003925.1 uncultured bacterium | reverse complement strand
ACCTCCTTTCCCATTCTAAGTTTCAATTACATAGTCGAATGACGCTATGTAATTGTCCAAACGAGCTAGGTTACCAAGCTAGTCTCGAATGCGCTGTAGTATACTAGTTACCAGCTAAAGAACAAGGCTACCAGCAAAGCCAATACAATAAGTACCTTAGCACACTCTATGCCAAGCGACTTAATCACCAGTTTAGTCTTTCCTTTGTACATAGCCATTACATCACCTCCTTGTGGATAAACTGAAGTATAATCCTGACACTATCAGAACCGTGAAGTGTTCTAAGCGCCTTGAGTCTCTGAATAGTAACATTCTCTACAACAATCTGTTTTGTCAAACCTCTTTCTTTCATGGTAACTTGTACAGTCATGGCTAAGCTCCATAGTTAGTAGTTAACTAGTAGTTTAATATACCGCTAAAAGTCAAACTCGTCCAAGTTGGATACGGCATAGTCAATAGCATTGACAGGTACAACCCTGGCAGGCCGTACAACACGCTGTCCCGCAAACCGTACCTCACCAGTAGGCTTCCACACAAACTGCGAGTTGGCGTTAGATTTAGGGTAGTCAGTAGTCCAGCGAGTCTCAATCACATACTCGTAGTACCAGTTGTAGAGAGCATACTCGTACTCAAATACGTTCTCAGTAACTGCGGGGATGCACTTAATACGGCTGCACCAGATAGTCTCATTAGTAAAGCTAATGTCTTCGGCCAAGTTGAAGTCACACATAGTTTGTCTCCTTTGTTAGTTAACCGCTAGTTGTTGAATACGTAGTGAGCGCCAGAGTCGAGAACGATAGCCTCGCTAACACCTTCGTTGTACATAGTATTACGGCAGTTGTCACAGCAAACAGTGTGACCAACAACATAGATCACAGCATTAACAACGCTGTAACCTGCATTGATTGCTGCATCAATAGCAGCAGGTTCAGCATGAAACTCTTGGTTACAAGTGTCTTTGCAGTGCTCATAACCTTCACCAGTCTTACATTTAAGAGCAACACGTGGGCAAACAGTAACCTCCTTGTTAGTCATCCAGTTAGCACCAAAGAACTCCTTTCCTTCTTCAGTAACAAGCATAGCATAAACGCTCTGCTTAACACAAGGAACGAGACCGCCAGAAACTGCTACACAGTTAGCAATAATGTACTGGCTCAGATTACACATAATAACCTCCTTAGCAAAATGGTTATATTATTATCCTAGTTTATATTCTTTATACAGACATGGGTACGGGCATTAAGTATTATATATTATATATATAACTTATACCGGGCCCCCCGTAAAAATTTTCTAAATTTTTCTAAACAGTAATATCAATAGTTATGTAAGTTATTAAGCTGTTAAAACACCCGGCAAAAAACAGTTATTAACTCACCGTCCCACCAAGCTAGTTAGCCGCCACAAGTTATCTAATTGTATTACACCCACCACAAGTTGTATTACACCCACCACAAGTTGTATTACACCCACCACAAGTTATCTAATTGTACTACACCCACCACCCACCAC
>CALKWQ010000019.1 GCA_938003925.1 uncultured bacterium | reverse complement strand
CCACCGAGATCTACACTCTTTCCCTACACGACGCTCTTCCGATCTGTGGATAAAACTTTGTGCCTATTTGTGCACCGTACACTCCAGATGCGTTTTTAGACTTAATAACTAAAGGCATCTGATTATTAGCTACCCTATCTAAATTAGTGCGTTTGGTGCTATAGACATAGCCGTCTGGGTGATACAAATATTTGCCTTCTAGCAGTTTACTTAATGTTGACATTTGGGCTCCTTGTTACTTAACGTTTGCTAGTAGATTCAGGCACCAGCTACGCTGGCACCGTAGATTTAGGCACCGACTTCGTCGGTACTACATGACACATACATTCAACGATTTACAATATAATTATAAAATATTATCTATACAATGTAAAATAGAATTATTTTATTGTTATCATAGATAAATTTTATATGGAGCATGCTGATTACTTAATAGCAGAGCATAGTAGTGACATAATTTGTATTAGCATTGGTAAGTAAAGTGGTGAAATCAGCGGTATGTACGTTTGACTAAAACGCGCAATAAAATTATATATTGCAAAATCCTAATAAAAACAAAAGCTTAGAAAAATTATTAATTCCGCTAGCGGATATGTTTCGCGTTTTTTTTTTGGCTTAAACCCTATATATTTATTATATTATTTTTTTATATTATTATATAAATAAACATACATACTAAGATATAACAAAAATATTAAAATCCACTACCTTCTTTTAGGTAACGATAGTTAAAAGCAGCCTGCCTCACCAGACAAGTAAATCCACCGCCTAGTCTTTAGTTTTGCCTTGAGTTATTTTAAGCAAATTACCTTTTCGAAATTCCGGTATAACATTTAGCTTAATAATGGTTACTTAGTTATAGCTACCACTCAAATAAAGATAAAATAAAAGGTCAAACCACTCTTACGAATGATTTGACCTAGAAGGTTAATAACTAGCAAGCAAGTCATCTAGCGTCTGAAAGTAGTTTTCAGTTGGCACCAATGACATATCGATAGTTGTACGTTTAGTTTCAATTTCAAGCTCACGCGCAGGTATATCCTGAGGCATCAATTGTCCAGTGGTTACTTCATGAAGTAGGTTAGCTCGTGCCTTATCTGCCTCACGTTGTTGACGTGTCCATGCAGACAAACCCGCCTTGCACATTTGGTTGTAACCACTTGCAGTATTAGCCTTAGTTGACCACTCAACTTCGTCCAACTTAAACCATACTTTGAAGTAGTAGCACCGCATTGCCACTGTTTTACCTGAGGCATCCTTATAGAAGTTTGTCTCTTGTCTTTTCTTAGATGCCATTTCTAAAATAGTGGGCAAAATGGATGCCACTTTCTTAGTTTGGTTTTCTTGTAGAAAAGACACAAGTGCTTGAAACTCTGATTTGATAGTTTGCATGATATAATACTCCGGTTGTTAAAGATACTGATAACTTGCTTTGTGCACCAGCGAACTGATTCACTCAACTCGTTAGATATATTATAAACTAAAACAATTCAAAAGTAAACAATTATTTTAATTTATTTTCAACTTGTTTTGTAAGTCATTAAGATGATTCACTCAACTCGTTAGATATATTATAAACTAAAGTTATTCAAAAGTAAAACAAAATATTTCTATGTGAGTGATTAGATAATTCTATATTGGTTACTTATAGATAATAACTTATGTAAATGATAATCGCTTTCAAATAAGGTTAACTATCAAATGTTGATTACTTTCAAATAGCAATGATTATCAAATGCGTATAACAGTAGTAGTGATAATAACAATCACTTTCAAATAAGGTTAACTATCAAATGTTGATTACTTTCAAATAAGGTTAACTATCAAATGTTAATTACTTTCAAATAAGGTTAACTATCAAATGTTAATTACTGTCAAATGGCAATGATTGTCAAATGCCAATGTCAAAGGTAATTATAACGATAATCACTATTGGATAGTAACGATTATCGTTAACGAATGCAAACGAGTAATCAAACGATGATTGTTATCACTTACAGGCGAAGATGATTATCGTTTGCGGCGGGCCTAGGGTGTCATTGACCTTGTCTTTATTTTCATGTCGCCTGCGACGTTGTTTGCGCCAGAAGTGTTTGCATTAAATGTATTGCAAAGCTTACTAGTGATATAGAATATTATAAGCTTACTAGTAGCACCTACAAATGCTCCAATCGCAGAAGCATTTGTAATACAATTACCAGTAAGCCCACAATCAGATAGCAAATCCACTATTCCGTTCACGACCACCAAAGTCTTCACGCATACTATAGTTAGGTTTGCTACTCTCCCAGTAGAATGGTATAGCTTCAAAGCCAGCCATAGCTAGGTATCTGATAGCGTCAGCACCATGAGACCACTTATCGTGTAGAGGTTTAGCTTTCCACACCTGATGCAAGTCATCCCACTCTTTACTATAGTTTAACAAGCAACCTATACCATAGCTACATGACACATCAATGAATAAGTTAGGTATTAGCTTGCGAACACGTTCGATGCCGGATGCAATATCTAGACGCGGGAGCACTTTTAGTTTAGTGCAGCCTAGCTCTATCAAGCGTTGCTTACGCGATATACCAGTACCTAGCTCTGTTACTTCAATATCGTGTGGACACACTAGCCACTGTATGTCATAACCATCAGTGTCGCGTAGCTTATTCATGTAATTGACATAGTGTTCTAGACCTTCACCCGAATTGAAGTACTCGTGCACTACTCTCACTTCACCACGGAACACCTGGAAGAAGAATAGCGTCATGGTGTCAGACATACCGAGGTCCATAGCTACGTGCATAGGTAAGTTACGGTCATACAACCCACGCACTTCACGTCCACGGCTTCGCACAAACTCACGGTAAGCGCGTGCATAGTAAGTGCCGTCTTTAGTTTTCTGGAATGCTTCATCCGGAGTCGCAGGATATTCTTGAGTGATTTTGCCACCCAACTCACGGTATTTAGCTATCCAGAAGTTGCGCTGTGATTTAGCTATCGTACGGCCTGTTTTGCTCTCTACCTCAGTGAAATACTGTGTATGAATAGGTAGCTCTTCCTCATCGTCATTTGAGTTACAGTCCGGATCATCGAGCCAGGAAAGGAAGACAGGATAGAAGTCGAGTGCTGACAGCTTCTTACCTTGCATGGTCACTTGCTCCAGACGTTCAACAGCAGTGTCCCACATAGTCTTGAACAGGTTGTCGCCCTCAGCTGTAGATTCGATAGCTACAATATTGCCTGCTTTAATAGCTTGCAGTGTACCAGTGATAGTTTCCTCCGCACGAGCAGGGTTTGCATTGGCAATCTTACCAAACTCAGAGATATGCAACCGCTGTAGTGTGGTAGAACGGAAGGACGTACGCACAAAGATAGTTGAACCGTTAGATAACGATAGCTCTTGCGTGTTGTCATTGACACGTGACACAGCTAAAAAGTCACGCACTGACTGTGGGAACTCATTCCATGCTAGTTTAGCGCGTTTCAATAGCGTTTTAGCTTCAGCGTCACCTTGTGCCATCATACCTACGTTGAGGTCATCGACAAATAGAATGTCATCAACATAGCTGATAAGAAAGAACGTTGAGATACCTTGCTGACGCGACTTGAGGATGATAGCGCGTGAGTGGTCCAGTAGATAGTTATACACGCGATGCTGTGCATAGTTCATGACAAAGCGGCGCTTTTCACCTTCCTTGTCGACGATAGTATATAGATTATTCAGCCGCCACAGTTTAGATGGCAGATAGTTATCGACAAGATCAGCATCGTCCTTGGGTGGGTACACAAATAAGTCGAGGTTAATCTTGTCACCATAAATGGCTTCGAGTATTTCGATATTAAGCACCTAGTAACTCCTTAAACTTCTTAAGGCCACCAGTTGAACCACCTTCGTTGTACTGTAGGATGTTCACGTTAGCACCCTTGGCAAAGAACGCTTCTTGGATAGTTGCGATTGTATTAGCTAACGTAAGCATGTCACGAGGGTCTAACTGTGAGCGGTTAAGCATCCGCGCGGATGCGTTAACAATAGACAATGCTGTTGCTGAAAGTGCAGTGTCGAGCAGACGTAAGCTGTCTACACTCTTAGCTAACTCTGTCGACTCTTTAGCTAACTCATAGACACCAGGACCATTTTGCACTAAGTCGATGACTTCGTCAATCTTTTGCGCCTCAAGGTACTCAGCACGCCACTTGAACAAGGTACTATAGCTAACGCCTAGCTCTTCTTGTAACGGACGTAAAGGCAAGTTAGGGTCAGTAGTCAACAAGCCGATGAATTTCAATCGGGTTTCTTCGGTTGCGGCCATAGTACCTCCTGCGCGTATTTAATCAAAGCACTGACCACAATGTGACTGAATGACACACCAGTGCGGTTGCAGTGCTCCTTGATCTTAGCTATGGTTGTCATAGCTGAAGTATCGTTGGGTGCAATGCTAAACGACTGAACTCGCATAGTTGACTCCTTAGTTTAAGGCTGTACCGGTAACGGTACGCTTAAGTTGGTATTTGAATGTGAACTCAATAGTTCTGTATTAAATGTCATCATAACATAAAACCATTTACAACGGAACAACTTTGCGATATAATCGAAGTTAGCTACGGCAGGTAAGACTTGTCGTATTGCAGCCATGAGGCAGATTATATTATAGGAGTTATTATGAGCACTTACGAGGATCAATTTCCGACTGAAGCTCTGGATACTTCGACTGATGATTCACAACCAGCAAGTCAAGTAACAGAGTCTTCAACGGTAGAGGTTACTGAAACCTTCGAAGATAAAGTTAACGGCGTTGTATCACAAATGGTACAAGGCGAAGACGGGTTGTGGAAGCTGCCTTCTGGTGTAGAAGCTGACGAAGCAGTAGTATATGCTGCTAAGTTAGAAAAACGCCGTCGCGATACTGAGTCACAGCTTGGTAAAACAAAGCACGCGTTGAAAGCAAAAGAAGTTGAAGCCAACGAACTTCGAAGCAAAGTACAGAGCTTTATGGCCGACAATCTTACGTCTGCGCAACGAGGTGATTTAGAGGAACTTAAGTACTCTGACCCTGAAGCATGGCGCTCAAAGATGAATGAGATTGAAAAAGCTGCTGTTGCTAAAGCTGAAGAAGAGCTCCAAGGTATTAGCTTGAACGCTTCCCAACGTGCTGAGCTTGAACGACGCGCTCAGTTATTAACTAGTTATAACGCGTCTAACCCGCAATATGCGATTACAGATGAAACACTAGCTAATGACATCCCTCCTCGAATTACGCGTAAGCTTGAAAAAGGCGAAGTGACATTTGAAGAGTTCTTGGAAGAGGCTTCATCTTACCTAAAGGCCGGTAAAGTTGTAGGCGTTCCAAGTACACCTGAGACGCAACCAAATCTTGGCAATGCGGGAGGCGGTGCTAAACCAGCAGATTCTGCAATCAAGGCTGATTTAGTTACCTCCTATGAAAACGAAATTTATTAATCTAGGAGAAAGCTATGGCAACTAACGTAGTTCCAATGAGCTCTGACCTGAAACGTAAAGCGTGGATGCGTGAGGGCTTAGTTCAAGCTGCTAGCAAGTCTTTCTGGTCTCCATACACTGGCACTTCTCGTAATGCCGTTGTATACCAGAAGAACAACAGCAATGCAGCTGAAGGTCACACTGTCGTATTTGACTTTGATGGCAACTTATCTGGTAAAGCTGTTCGTGGTAAAGATACTGCGTACGGTAAAGGTGAGCAAAAACGTAAATTCAGTGACAAAGTTACAGTTGATCGCTTCCGTTTGGTAGTTGATAACGGTGACAAATTTGACGCTGTAGATGTAGGCAACTTGTCTACTGCTGAGCATGCTGATTCGCGTGCTAAGTTAGCTGATTTGTTCATTCGCTGGAAAGACCAAATGTTGTTTGACACAGCTCAAGGCTTTGCTAACAACGGTCAAGGTGCGTTGACTCACTCTGTTCAGATCAACGCTAGCTCAACTAAGATCGGTTACGATAACTTAGTTATGATCGAGCAAGCATTGCGTACTGGTACAGGCTTCAAAACCGGCACGTTCGGTTCATCAACTGCTGCTTCACAACGTGCTCCGCTAAGCCCATATCGTTTATCTAACGGTCGTTCTGTTTGGTTAGTTATCGTTGGCCCTTACACAGCTGCTAACATGAAAGCTAACACAACTGATGCAGGCATTATGAAAGTAATGCGTGACGCTGACGTGCGTGGTCCTAACAACCAGGCTATTCGTGGTGTGATTGGTCAAATCGGTCAATTAGTATTCGTTGAAGCTGAAGCATTCTTCGGTTACTCAACTGGTGCAGCGTTCCAAGATACTGAAGTTGAAATCGCTGGTCTACGTCAATATGATGGCGCTAAGTGGTCTGGTGAAACAGGTTACACTGGTGCACAGTATGAGCGTTGCTTGATCCTTGGCGAAGGCGCATTGATGCTTCCGATGGGTAAAATGCCTGACTATAAGTACCAAGTATCTACTGACTTCGGTATTAAATCTGAGTCTGCAGTTGAGTTCTGGACTAACTGTCAACGTGTTAAAATGACTGCTGAACATGAAGACTACAAACAAGCTAAAGTAGCTGGTTTGGACTTTGGTCTGATTGCTTTAGACGTTAAAGTAGCTTAAGGAGGTGACCAATGGCTGCTGTTGATCGTAAACGTGAAGGTAAGTATAATCAGAAGCGTAGCGTTTCTGTGCTAACCATCCCTTTCACAGAAAGCCAGGTTATCGGTGATGGTAGTGTCTTTGCGACACTACCTGCTAATAGCTTGGTTATCTTCGCTAACATGACTGTTACTACTCAGTCTGGTACTGCTTCTGCAACTATCCAGCCTGTTATTAACGGTTCTAACTATGGCTCTGCTTTAGCTGTTACGGCTGCTGGCTCTGCTAACATCAATACACCAGTATATTTAGCTACTGGTGGTGACGTTGTGTTGAAGCCAGGTGCTACGGCTCCTGCAAACGGTGCTTTAGTCGGTATCATGGAAATCATCTATATCGAAAATGATAAAGTGACTGGTGAATACACTAACTAATAGTTAGTTTAGTTGAGGGGCTTCGGTCCCTCTCCTTAGTTAGGAGAGACAAATGAGTCGAGTTTCTGATTTACTACTTAAAGCTCGTGAAACGTTAGGTGATCCTGATGGTGATCGCTTTTCGGATGCTCGCCTCTTTCGTTTGCTTAACGAAGCGCAAGAATTAATTGCAGTAAATACTAAAGTACTTCGTAGATCGGAAGAGCACACGTCTGAACTCCAGTCACGGCAAGTTAACTCGT
>CALKWQ010000018.1 GCA_938003925.1 uncultured bacterium | reverse complement strand
TAAAAATAGTTCAACAGACGTATGATACAGTAACAGCTGGAAGAAGTATGGACCAAATTCCGGCTAAAGATGTCTTAATCTATGGCTGTGATGACGCCGAATATCAATGGCAGCTAGATGAAATTTTTGAAAAGCGTCTGACTGACCTGGGCCTAATGGACTACTATACAGAATTGGAAGTTCCTATAATTCCGATTATGTCTGAAATTACTTTAAACGGCGCCTACGTTCCGGAAGAAGTGATAGAAAAGAAAACAAAAGAACATTTAGCTAAGATGGCCGAATATGAAGAAAAGATTTGGCCGTTTATTGGTAAAGAGATTAACTTAGGTTCACCCGTGGCCCTAAGTAAAGTTTTGTATCAGCAATTCAACTTACCTGAACCTCCGTATGCTGAATCCAAAACAATGACTGATAAAGAGTCAATGTACTGGAATATAGATCAGCATCCAATTATGCCGCTTTTAATTGAGTGGAAAAAATACTCTACTCGTTACAAGCTGTATGATAAACCCTACCCGTGTCTTATTCATCCAGACACGTATAGATTGCACTCTCAGTTTAAAGCGTTAGCTGATACGGGCCGCTTTACATCAAATAGCCCAAATCTTCAGCAGCTTGCAAAACGTGGTGACGGCGTAGAAGTCCGTGAGATGTATGTTCCACCGCCAGAGTATGACTGTATACTTACTTGTGATATGAGTCAAGTAGAATTAGTTTTAGCCGCGCATAGATCACGCAGCCCGGTTTTACTAGAGGCATATGGCCCTGTACGAGGCGACATTCACACAGCTACGTGTTGCGCGATCTTTGTAATTGAAAAAGAAGTAGCTAAGGCTAATAAAGTTTTTAGAACCGCTGGTAAAACAGCTAACTTCTCTTTGCTATATGGCGGGGCTGCTAAACGGATCTATCGGCTTATTAAACTTGAGCTTGCAAAAATGGGTCAAGGCATGCCGTTTACAATGCGGGATGTTGAGTTAATGATTACACGCTTTTTCCAGCTGTATCCTGAATTACGTGCCATGCAAAAAGCTGACGTTAGATTTGCAAGAGAAAATGGTTATGTAAAATCCTTGTTTGGTAGAAGATTTTATTTACCAGATATTCACGCGAGTAATTCGTACCTACGTTCAAAAGCCGAGCGTAAAGCTACAAACTCGCCTATTCAAGGTACTTGCGCAGAGCTTATAAAACGAGCTATTATTAAAATTTACAATGAAAGAATACCGGTATCTGACGCTAGAATGTGGGCTAGTATACATGACGAAAATGTCTTCTATGCAACTAATAAAGCAGTTAAAGATGTAGCCCACATTGTAAAGAAACACATGTCGGATACTCCAAAAGGCCTGCTAGCCCATATGGCTTCTGAAGTAGAAATTGGTCCTAC
>CALKWQ010000017.1 GCA_938003925.1 uncultured bacterium | reverse complement strand
AAACCCCAGCTGAAATGTTGGCATAGTGTTTCCAAGCTATTGATTAGAAAACGTAGTAAGCTAATGATTGACAAAAATGGCTTAAGTTTTAAAATTAGAGCAAACTCTTATGCGATGGAAAAATATGACCATGACGAGATTTATTCTCGGGCTGAAGTTGACCCCGAAGGGCGCTATCAGCAATTGTATTTTTTGCCCAATAGTCATCAGAGTCTAAGTAAGCGCCGCGATCCTGAGGGCCGCTACCAAAGTGTTGATCCCCAGGATGATAATTGGCCAAAAGACCCCTTCCTTCGTCATCGTTATCCTGATTGGCGAGGTAGCTGTGACCACTCCAGGTCGCCCGCCTTATTTACCAAAGGCGCGCGTTGGATTAAAGTTGATGCTAGCGGTAACATCGTGGCTCGGGGTGTTAATGGCAATTATCGTGGCGACAAGTTGTAAACAGTAATGCCGGCTACTAGGAGGGCCGGCTTTTTTTATTTGACTTTATTTTTTTTCTGTAGTGAAATATTAATTATTACAACCTTAAATTTTTGTTCTTACTTAGAAGCCAGAAGTCTGGCAGGAGGAAAAATGAGAAACATATCGTTTTTGACCGCCGGCATGCTGATTAGCGCGGTGGTGGCTGTATTATTGTTCTTTGTGTGGCGGCAAATTTGGCTGGCGGCTATTATCTGGGGAGTCGCGGCCGGTTTTATCGCTTTTGGCTTTTTATTGTCCTTTACGGCTGCCGATGAGCAGGTGCAAAGATTCAGAAGGCGCAGTCTGGTCTTCGGTCTTACCCTGTTTGTAGCCAGCTTGCTGGTGTTAGTTGCTCAAGCGACCAAGATTATTGCCAATACTTATGAGCCGGTTTTTTGGTCATTATTTTGTTCAGCTCTCATCATTATGGCTCTAGCCTTTGGGGGCTCATTGACTTCTTTTATGGACAAGGTAGAAAGCGAAGAGTTAAGGAGAAGAGGAGAGTAATCAACGTCAAGATTCGATAACCGGGTTATATTTTGTAATCCGGTTTTTTTATAACTACAACCAATAGGTTTGACACTCTTAACTGGAGCTGATATAGTATATGCGACTAAGTCGCAATATATGTCTAAGCCAGAACTACAACAACTATTACTTGATTTACGTGCTCGTGGTTGCCGTCTCTCAGCTAGCCGGGAGGCGCTGTTAACCGTAGTCGCTAAAGCTAAGCAGCCATTGTCCGCCGCCGCTATTATTAAGTCGGCCGCCATTAAGCGTACCGGTAGCGACCGAGCCACCGTTTATCGGGCCTTAGCTTTTTGGGAGCGCGAAGGAGTGATAGAGAGTTTGCGCCTGGAGGGCGATGAGCGCTTGTATCATCTCAACCTCCACCATCACCATCACTTGGTTTGTACTGCTTGCCAGCAAGTATTCTCCGTACATGCTTGTCAGTCTTTGCGGAAAACGGAAGCTGAAATTACCAGGGCGACTGGTTTTCAGGTGCAGCGGCACGTATTGGAATTTTATGGTCTTTGTCATCGTTGTGTGGAAAAAAATAAATAGATTTATTTATCAATTTTAAATATATGCCAAAACGTTTTATCTTCATGGGTGTCTTTGCTCTTATCATCGCTGTGGCTGCTTGGGCTGTAGCCGCTAGTTGGCAACAGCGTCAAGCTGAACGCTTAGGTCAAACTGATAACGAAGCCGCGGCAGTGGTAGCGGTTGACGAACCGGTTAGCGTGGTGGTCAGTCTTTTCCCTTGGTATGACTTAGCCAAGGAGATTGGTGGTGAGCGCGTAACTGCTACTTTATTACTACCCCCAGGCGTGGAAGCGCATGCCTTTGAGCCGACCCCAAATGACATGATTAATATCAGCCGGGCACAGTTGTTTGTTTATACCGGTGATTACATGGAACCTTGGGCCAAAGATTTGTTGGCCAGCTTGGGTACGGAGACTCCGGACAGTTTAGTGATTGGGGAAGGCTTGGCAGTTCTAAATTCTGTGGCCGAACATGAACATGAAGATGAAATCATGGCGGTAGAAAATAATCAGCTCTCTGTCGAAGAGGAGCGTGAACATGAACACGAAGGCTTGGACCCTCACATCTGGTTAGATCCGATGATTATGTCTAAGGCTGCTGGACGCATGGCTCAGAAGCTGGCTCAGCTTGATCCGGAAGGTAGTGCTTATTATAATGCTCGTTTAGAAAATTATCAGACTCGTTTAGAGGTTTTAGACGAAAAATATCGTCACAGTTTGTCACAATGCGAGTACCAAGATTTTATTTATGCCGGACATTATGCTTTTGGTTACTTAGCTGATCGTTACCAATTACATTATGAAGCAGCGCAAGGCTTTTCTCCGGACGCAGAAAGCAGCCCCCAGCGTTTAGTGCAACTAGCGGAATTGCTTAAGAATCAGGCAGGGGAATATGTCTTTGCGGAGGAATTGGATAATCCACAGTTGGCGGAGGCTTTGGCTAAGGAAAGTGGAGTTAAGATTTTACGTTTAAATTCGGCTCATAATTTGAGTAAAGCTGATTTGCGCTCTGGTCTTAGCTATTTAGAAATTATGGCCAACAATTTAGAAACTTTAAGCTTAGGATTAAAATGTCAATAATTGCTAACATTGAAAATTTAAGTATTGCTTATGGCGAGCAAACCGCCGTTCAAGCAGTTTCTTTTGAGATTAAAGCCGGCGACTATATCGGTTTAGCCGGTCCTAACGGAGCCGGCAAGACGAGTTTAGTACGAGCGATGTTAGGGTTGGAACCGCTGTCGGCCGGAAAGATAGAATTGTTTGGGGAAGATTTAAGCGTCTTTAAACAGTGGGATAAGATTGCTTATTTGCCTCAAAAGCATCACTATAACCCCTTGTTTCCCGCCAGTGTGATTGAAGTAGTTACCAGTGGCTTGCTTTCGCTTAAAGCCGCTGAGGCTGCCAAATTAGCTCAGCCACTGTTAGCGGAGCTAGATTTGGCGGATTTGAGTCAGCAACTGTTTAGCCGCTTATCGGGCGGACAACAGCAACGAGTATTGCTGGCTCGGGCCTTAATCAGGCAGCCTCAGTTGTTAATTTTAGATGAGCCCACTACGGCTTTAGATCCGCAGGTGCGGGAAAAATTCTTTGCCTTATTAGCTCGGGCTAACCAAGAGGGAATGGCCATAGTGATGGTGACTCACGATACGGCTGATATTGGTCGCTACGCCCGCTCTCTATTATATTTAGATGAGCGCTTAATTTTTGCTGGTCCTTTCGCTGAATTTTGTCATTCCGAGACGATGAAAAATTATTTTGGCGATTTCGCTCAACATTTAATTTGTCATCAGCACGACCATCAACACGCTTAAAGTATGGAAATTATAAATTTTTTTCAATATAGTTTTTTGGTGCGAGCTCTAATCGCCGGTTCTCTGATGGCTCTTTTGGCAGGGGTGCTGGGTGTTTTTTTGGTGTTACGCAAGTTGTCTTTAATTGGCGATGGTTTAGCGCACGTCAGTTTCGGAGCTGTAGCCTTAGGTTTGCTGTTTGGTATCTATCCTTTTTACGTGTCCGTGCCTTTGACAGTGGTGGCGGCTTTTTTTATTTTCCGTTTAGGTGACAAAGCTAAGGTCTACGGCGATGCTATTATTGGTATTGTGTCGGCGGTAGGTGTAGCTGGCGGCGTCTTGATTGCCAGTTTAGCTAATGGTTTTAATGTCGACTTATTTAGCTACCTCTTCGGTAGTCTCTTGGCGGTGTCAGCGGCTGAGTTATATTTCTTAGCGTTCTTAACGGCAGTCACTCTGGGTTTTATCGTTTATTATTACCGCCCCCTCTTTGCTCTAGCTTTTGATGAGGTGTCGGCGCGAGCGATGGGGGTTAGGGTCAAGTTTTTAAATAATGTTTTACTGGTCCTAAGCGCCTTAACGGTGGCGGCGGCGGTTAAGGCCGTAGGCGTCATGCTGGTATCAGCCCTATTAATTTTACCGGCCGCTTCGGCCCTGCAAGTTGCTAAAAATTTTCGCCAAGCCTTAGTGACTGCCGCCATCGTGGCGGTATTATCGGTCTGGTTGGGCCTGGTTGCAGCCCTAAGCTTTAACTTACCGGCTGGAGCCAGTATTGTGATGACCGGTTTTCTATTGTTTTTAGCGTCTTTAGTTTTTAAAAGATAAGATCATCTCAGGATAAGCCAAAAAGGAAGTTTATAACTAGACTTCCTTTTTTGACGTCCTTAGACGCCCTTTTTCCACAACCAGGGTACGAGTGCGAGCAAGACGATGCCGGAACCGGCCCAGGCGACTGAGATGGAGTAGTAATTACCCAGCCAACCGCCGCCAATTAAGCCGCAGAAAGCGCCGGCGTGTGCAGTCATTGATTCTAAGGACAGCATAGTAGCGCGATTTTGTCCTTCAATGCGGCGGTTGATAATCGATTTTTTTAAGGGATTAAACAAACCGCGTCCAACTTCATGTAACAAGAAGAAGGTGATGGCAGTGAGCATAGCTCCCACTTGTCCGCTCACAATCATGGCGATGCCAATGATGAAGAAAGCCAGAGCTAGCCCTTGTCCTTCATGACGTCCTTTTTTAGCCGCCAGTGGGGCCAGGCGCGCCCCTAGACTAGCAGTGATAGCGATGGCGCCAAAGATGAGTCCTAGTCCCCAGATGGGCAGTTGGAAACCTTCGTGAAAGAGTAGGGTCCACTGCATATTGAGCGCTTGTACACTCATAGCGAGAGCGGCACTAATTAAGGCGATGCGGAGAAAAGCAGGGCTTTGACGTCCAGCTTGCCAGCTGGCTTGGGCAGTGGTCAGTAGTGGTTTAAAACTGAAGTGGAGGTGATGGCGCTGGAAATACGGTTCAGCTATCAGCCAGTGGGCTGCTAGCGCCGCTAAAAACATACCGGTACCGCTACATAACCAAGGCCAGGCCAGGTTATGGGTGCCGATGATAGCTCCTAATAAGCTGCCAATGAAGGCTCCGATTTGTTTAGCGCGTTCTTCGCGGTGAAACAAATCTTCCAGAATCAAATCTACGCGGTGGAAGGCAATGGAATCTACCGCCCAGGCTTCTAAAGCTCCGGAAATCAGAGTGCAGCCTAGAGCGCCAACAACTTCGGCCAAAATAAAGGCCAGCAGGGAATCGCTGAAGTAATAGCTGAAGAAAGAGATGCCCCAAGCTAGGCAGCCGGCGACAATGGAACGACGACGGCCAAAACTGTCGGCGAAAGCGCCGGTCGGCACTTCCAGGATAAAGACGCTCAGCATGAAAGCGGCGTTAATTAGACTCATCTGCATAATGCTCATACCACGTTCAGCCAAGAACAGCTGGTAGGTGGTGAAGAAAAAGGCGGGTGCGGCCGTCAGCAGAAAAGACATCATGGTAAAAGCAAGGGTAATTTTCGTTTTCATGGCGTGAAAATTTAGAGGTTTATTAATTTGTGAAAAGAACGGCAGCCACACTAATTATTAAAAAATCTCGGCCCTGAATTGGTCAGGCCGAGATCTAGCTGTGGTTAAATTGATTTTTTGCGTCCCTGTAGGAGGGAATTAATTAGCTTTTAGGGCGCAATTTGTCTTAATAACAGCTCTACTCGGCTCTGGCCGTAAACATCAAAAACACCACGATCACATACAATCATGGTCCAGGGCTTTAAAGAGTTGTGCTGTTGTCTGACTATCATATTATTACTATCTATATAAATATACGTCTCAGACGAATAATTGTTACATTGAAGTATAAAAAAAGCCCCGGGCTGCTTGCTCGGGGCCAATACTTTAAATCTGCTTTGCGTGTTTATCCGTTTACGCTTTCGGGGTCAAGTAGCTTGACCAGCTTTTTTTCGACCTGCAACTGATACAGTCTCCAGGTGGCTGGATCAGCGTGGTCTTTGAAGACTTGTCGGTGATCGAGCCAATACTGTTCGAAATTACTGGCTAATCCTTCGTCTTCGATGGTTTCGGCTGCTTCCAAAATCCATCTCAGGGCCTGAGCACAGCTATCTTCACTTTTACTCTTATGGAGTTGGGCGTCAATAGCTTGCCAAAAGCCTTTTAGTGCCTCCTGCGGCGTCTGATACTTGCTTCTACTCATTATATATGGGTGTTTTTAATGTATGCTCCTATTTAAGTACAAAAATAAAATTGTGTCAAGTGTGGCCGAGGTCTTGACCTAAATATTTTTTTGCGCATCTGTTATAATAACTATATGCTCAATCTTACCCTTATCACAGTCGGCGCCTTGAAAAATAAGGCTTTACAAACTTTAGCCGCCGATTATCAACAGCGCTTAGCTCCTTACGCTCGTTTGAAAATAATAGAGACAGCGGCTGTTTCTTTTAGCTCCGGTGACAAAAAGCGGGCTAAAAAGCTAGAAAAAGAAGCTTTGCTGAAAGTTTTGCACAGGTATCGGCAAGAGTCTATTTACCTGTTAGCGGAGCAGGGCAACCTATTAGATTCGCCGCAGTTTGCCAAGCTCTTGGGCGAATTTGACGGTCAGGAGCTGGTTTTAGTTATCGGCGGTGCTTTAGGTTGGGAGGCGGAGTGGCGCGACCAGTATCGCTGTCTGTCTTTGTCGCCACTGACTTTTCCGCACGAGCTGGCGCGAGTGGTGCTCTTAGAACAGTTGTATCGTGGCGTCTTAATTAATGCCGGCAAGGAATACCATTATTGATAGAGATTTGGTATAATTATTTTATTATGCCTAGCCGTAAACAACCAATCTCTACTTTTAATCACCAACAACGCCGTTTGTTGTGGACAATGTTGGGAGCCACAGTGGTGGCCGCCGGTTTGCTGTTAGCACTGTCTTGGCGTCTTAGCCGTTTAGACGTTTGGCCGGCTACTCGTACTTTGTCGGTTTTGCCGGCTCTGTTTCAAGGCGAAGCGTTAAGCGAGCAGTCTGTGGCTTCTTTGCCGACCGACTCCGGATTGGATGAATTATCTTTGTTAGCTTCTCCGGATGGTTTAGGCTTGGCTTATATTTTGAAGAACGAGCGCAGTGAGCAGTTAGTGTTAAACGAGCAGGCCGGGCCGATTGTAGACGACATTACCTTTATGTCTTTTTCTCCGGATGGCCAGCGCTTTGCTTACACAGTGAAACAAAATCAAAAAGAAAGAGCTATTATTGACGGCAAGAGCGGTCGCGAGTATGACTGGATTTTTAATCCGCGCTTCTTCTCGCCCGATAGCCGTTATTTTATTTATAAAGCGCGCAATGGTAGTAAAGATGTGCTGGTGATGAATGGAACGGAGAGTCGCCCCTATGATCGTATCTATGAACCTTTTCTATCACCAGATAAAAGCGCTTTGATTTTTTTTGCACGCGACGGCGATCGTTTGTGGCGCGGACAAATACCTTTAGCTGCGGGGTTAGAATAAAGAAAAAAGCTACTCTAAAAGAGTAGCTTTAAATCTTAGGCGGAGGGCACTTGGGAGAGTAAATCTCTGATGATGCTAAGTAGCTTCACCAAAATTTCACTCGCCAAGGCGCTCGCTTCAGGAGGCATGGCCCAACGCAGAACCAAGAGCAACGCCAGGAAGCCGATAAATCCGCTTAATTCTTTAAACATAAATTTATTAGATTATGTTTATAAGCAGAGAGGAGCAAGAGTGACGAGCTCTTGGTCTGTCGGTTTTACTTGGTGAAAACCGCCCTCCCATTCCTTGCGGACAAGCAGGCTTGCCAACAAAGAACGAGAGTTTTAGACCGTGCCAGTTATCAATGAGCTTATTACCCTAATTATACGTTGCCGCCATCATTTTGTTACATCTCATTAAATGATTTAAATTATGAAGACATTAGGCTTTAAACACGATCGGCAACTTGGGCCACGGCTACAAACGGCCGTAGACGCAGAAAAAGCTGTTATTTTGGGACGTTTCTTTAAAACCGGTCCGGGCCAATACGGAGAAGGCGACCAATTTCTCGGTCTCAATGTGCCGACTGTGCGCGCCCTGGCCCGTGATTATCAAGATGCTAGTGATGAACTGTTGTTGGAATTATTA
The DNA here is from genome assembly GCA_938003925.1 of uncultured bacterium. GTDB lineage: Bacteria > Patescibacteriota > Patescibacteriia > Patescibacteriales > UBA12465. The sequence goes on along the minus strand of CALKWQ010000017.1, from coordinate 1,744 downwards.
GTCAATCCTTATCACGAAGTGAGATTGTTAGGAGTTTTGATTATGGTTAGACGCTATGAGCGCGCGACTAGTGACCAAGCACGGGCCCAGGCGCTACGTTTTTATTTACAGCACCGCTACGCTTTGAATAATTGGGACTTGGTAGATTTGTCGGTCTATAAGGTCTGGGGTGATTATTTGCGTCGGCAGCCAGCTAAACGGGGCGACTTACTGCGTTTTGCTCGTTCACCAAAATTGTGGGAGCGACGCATGGCGGTGGTGGCTACTTTAGCGCTGATTAAGGCAGGCGAGTTTAAGGAGATATTAGAACTGAGCGTCCTGCTTTTAAATGACCGAGAGGATTTAATGCATAAAGCTGTAGGCTGGATGTTACGAGAAGTGGGCAAAAAGGATCTCAAGGTTTTACGCACTTTCTTGGATAAATACGCGACTAGTTTACCGCGTACAGCCTTGCGCTATGCCATTGAGCGCTTACCTGAGACAGAAAGACTTAAATACCTACAACTGAAAAAATAATTAATTTTTAATTTTACGCCCGGTACAAAGAGGTGTTTGAGGGGGAGGTGAACTACAAGATTAAATAGTAAAAGAGGGAGCTAAAAAATCCGTGTTGGCAGACAAAGCGGATTTTTTATTTTGTCAACTGTGCATAAGTGGGAAAGGCCTTGTATTTATTGGCATAGTTTTTATTGTGTGCTATAATATCCTTATAAACAGGGAATAATAAATTTGAGTTTGTATTTCAGTCAATGATTACCAGCTTAAATGCAATTTATTTTATTGTTTATAAGTATTTATTTTTTTAAATATTTTTTAATCGGCTTACTTGTTACGCCGGCTGAGTCTCGTGCTCGCCGCTTCGTAATAAAGGCCCCATGCAAAGCGTATGTCTAAAATGACTAAGGCGCAGATCGTCGCCACCATGTCTGAAGCCACTGGCTTAAGCAAGAAGGATGTAAACGCTTTCTTTGAAACCATGTCTGGCATGGTCTACAAGGAAGTGAAGAAGAGCGGTGAATGCTTAGTTCCTGGTTTTGGTAAATTAGTGAAGGCTAAGAGGAAAGCGCGCGAAGGCCGCAATCCTGCTACCGGTGAAACCATCAAGATCCCGGCTAAGACCGTAGTTAAGTTCCGCTTAGCTAAGGCTGTAAAAGACGCTGTGTTATAATCAGTACTTGGTTTTCTCTCTATATCAAAAAAGCACCTACGGAATCAGGTGCTTTTTTGTTTTGTGTCAATAATGATATGATTAACGAATGGTAATGACATGATTATTCCTTATCCATTCTTTTGCGTCCAGTACTGGCCTAAGCCATAGTCCAGCAGTTTATTTTGTAGCTTAGTGTTTTTATGCAGGTAAGCGACCAAGGAACCGAGTTCTATTTGGTAGCGGTTATTACTAATCTTGAACTTTAAGCCGCTCTCAGCTTTGAGGGCGCGTCTAATCGTCTTGTCTTTGACCCCGCCTAACTTAGCGGCTTCGGAAACCGATAGCCAGAGGGGATTTTTGACGGCCGTATTTTTGAAGTTATCAAGCATTTATTTAACACTTAAGTCTATTTATATTTAGACTTAAGTAATAAATTAATTTAATAAAAGCTATTTTATCATTTTAAGTCCAGTATAATATAGACTAAAAAGGCAATTATAACTTGATAATATCATTTAAAAATAAATTAGTCAAGGTGTGCGCAATAGTTCAATAGCTTGGAAACACTTGAGCTAAAAAGTGGTATAATCCGGG
>CALKWQ010000016.1 GCA_938003925.1 uncultured bacterium | reverse complement strand
CATATTTATTGATGCATATTTATTGATGCATATTTATTGATGCATATTTATTGATGCATATTTATTGATGTATATTTATCGGCTATTCGGAGGTTGTTCAGCGTGCCAACTTAGCATAAACTTAAGCTAGAAACAATGTTCCTAAAAAGGTAAAATTTACAAAATTTTGAACCCTAGCTGCATAGAGCGTAAAAGACACATACAAATACTTAAAGCCCAGTGGGGCCTATGCATATAGTAAATATACACATAAGTATATTTTGTACTGTTTATTAGATTATTATGGCGAAACAGCTAGCATATAATAACTCTAGGAAAGGAGGACATAACCATGATTATTGCTATCCACCGCAATAGCCTGGGCAAAGCTATCCATAGCCGGATCTTTACAGATCTGCTAGCGGCAGCCGAGCACGCAGCCAATATCAATGATTTGACTGCACATGGCGTAATCGATGAGCATGTCTAGCTCTATGAGCTTGGCAAGCGCATCGGTTAATACCGAGAGCAATCCTGACTAAGCCTCCGAGCTGATCACTTGGGAACAGAACGATCTATTATGGCGAAACGTCGTGAGACGTCCTACTAAGGTGGTGCTTAGTAGCTGATGAGCCAGCCTCACGGAACAACCATGGAGGTGTACTATGTATGAAGTAGCGATACTACTTGGATGTGTACTGATTGGCCATATTTCAGACAAAAGAAAGAAAGAAAAAAGAATGTATAAAGGAGGAGCATTATAATGGAAAACATAGCCTTAAAGTTACTTTCAAGGAGTCACAATGTTATTGTGACTATTAAAAACATTGTTGGTCGTTCAGACACCAGAAAAAAGGCAGAGTATGCTGTGAGACTTATTAATTTAGCCAGACAGCATAATCTACTATAGGAGGCTAATATGCTAGTTAAAGTGTATAATATAAAACTTAGTCGTATTGAGCTAGTCACTGAAGCTATCTATAATGCGTTTAAAAATTCATTCTATATGAGGTACATGCTATGAAACCACACGTAAAGATTGCATTCATCCAAGCTATAAACTATGTAGTACTGAATGGAGGTGATATTGATGAATTTAAGCAGTATGGATATACAGAATGTAATACTGGAGTAAATGTGTACTATCAAAAGACTACAGGTAAATGCTTTCTATTCGCTAGTACTATAGAGGCTATATATAATAGCCTGGAGGTATGGTATGAAAGAAAGAACATTAGAAAAGAAACTAAGTCTACTACACAGACTGCTAAGAGATTCATGGAAACATACAACAAATATCAGCAATATGAAGCTACTTGTTGATAAATATATTAACATTCTATACTAAGGAGAATACAATGAAAAAGTTTAATGGTCCTAAACTTGATGAAGTTATCTTAGCCGGGCATCTACGTATGATGAATTTTGAGGCTCTAGAGAGGTATCGTAAGCCTCACTGGCTATATGATAATATTGGTGTTGTTCTCGCCATCGGACTGATGGTATATCTTACTATCCGCTAGGAGGATACTATGTCACGCATACCTATGAATGAGTCGGCAGCTTCTTGGGAAATTAAACAGAAGGCTAATGAACCAGCTATTCCACATGTAGTGTTACGTAATGGACGGTCTACTAGTAGGTCGCAGTCATGGCAAGATCAGCAGTACGTAGCATACTGTGATTCAGTAGCTCGTCATGCTTATCAAGAGGCTATATTTACTGATAAGGGTCGTAAGCCAGGATCACGCATTGAGTATGATCCTACTACCGATGAGTATCATTTAGTTTAACTAACCGTGCCAGGTGGGGCGCGTTATAAATACCACCATATCTAAATGGAGGATGTTATGATTAAAATAGTTCGTATTATTTGTCCTGAGTGTGATGCTGACTTTCCTGTAACAGTAGATGAAATAAAGGCCTGTCAGCTTGTTTCATGCCCTGACTGTGACTATGAAGCTAATGCTCAAACATTTAAACTTTTACCAAATTCATATGAGGAGGCTTAATATGCGCTGTCAAATACACTGTAATATATTTGGTAATATGCTATATGGTAGAATATTTGACAATGAGCAGGACTGCTTAGCTGAGGTTATTAAACTAAATAAGCTATCTATAGTAAATGGCTTTGATGATATTCATTATAGCGTGAGCCATATAGTCTACTAACTAACAGCGCCAGGTGGGGCGCATTATAAATACCACCATACTACAATGGAGGATGTTATGAATAAGCAAGAAAGAAGAGACTATATTGCTGCGATCGCACAACGCATGCAGGCAGAAAAAATCCGTGAACGTGAGCTATATCAAATAGATGTAGAGGTAACTAGACCAGAAGATATTATGTCTATAGAGAATATAGATGGTTTAGTTATGACTGGTCTACAAAAGATTGCTGGTGGTTTTCGTAAGCTTCCTGTAATTATCCTTTAGCTAACTTAGGGGCTGCGCATCTTACACGCAGAGAAAGTGAGCTACACAATGGCTACAGCTACTATTACAATGATTGATGACAATAAGAATACTATTAGCATAGAACTAGACATATGCGCTGACACTAAGTGGGAAGCTATAGACTATCTAATGCCGTGTAATACATGTGGTAAGATAGTGCTTAACTCAACAACAGAAATAGTGGAGGATACTTATATGTGTCAAGTATGTAGAGAAAAAAGACTAGATATCAGATCAATAGTATCAAAAGCTGAAGATAAATTCTGGGAAACTATAGCCTCTTCATTTCCTGATATTAAAACTGGAGATTTAAGCATAAGCACTACCATAAAATTAAGTGAATGTATGGTAGAATCTGTTACAGAATGGTATCATACTAATACACCAGCTACACCAGACACTAATCAAGCATTACTATCATCTCCATACAAAGAGTTTAGAGAATTAAAGCTTCACTTTGGACAAGAGTGGGAAATAGAACAGACAGGAGGTAATATATTTGTTGCATACTTCATGTTCTATGCATTCGATGGTGAAGCCCGTAGAATTGGTGTATCATCAGAATGTATTTGTATAATAGATAAGCCTTGGACTCCAGACCAAATAGGAGATTATGTTTGGTTCTTTGGTGATAATCCTGCAGCATTTTTCTGTGCGATGGAAAACTATGCTAATCATTCAGATAAGTTTGATTTTGGTAAGCTGTTTGATGATTGTCAAATAATAGCCGAGTCTGGTTTAGTTTAATCAACCGTGCCAGGTGGGGCGCGTTATAAATACCACCATACTATAATGGAGGTGTAGCATGGCTGCATATTTTCAACTTCTTAACAAATCCACAGGTGAAGCTGTTGCATTTAACGAATTAGACGAAGATATTTGTAATCATTTTGGTTGGCCTATAACTGATGAGTACGTTTATGGCTGGTATAATGCTATAGGTATGCGAGTTGCAGTTAATGGCATGACTCTTGAAGAAGTTAAGACCCGCTTTCAAGAATACATAGATAAAAATGATCATGCTGAGTATTATATAACTCTTAATAACATTATTGACTTCATTGCAGAAACGTATACCACTGAATCATGGCATGCAAGAGGTTAATTATCTAACAGCACTCATTAATTCAACTGCCTTAAGGAGGTGTAACATGAAATTCCAAACTAAAATGCTCAATGTGGCTAAGCAGTTCACTCATACACCAGTACTTGGTAACATACTGAAATACTGTGGTTATGATATAGCTAAAATTGGTGAACCTAAAAAGCTAGAAATGATAGTAGGTTCTAACCATTATGAAGATGAATATGGCCTAAGAGGCTATGCCTATGTACTAAAGGCCAAAGAGTATAAAGCCACAGAGCTTAAACTGATATTTATTATCACTGAAGATAATGTGCCTGACTTTGAAACAGAGCGTATGCTGTATATGGCATTCCATAATGTTTGTTCACATACACATGACTGCTGTGGCTGTAAACAAGAACGTGTGTTTAAGACAAAAAACCTTGGAAATGGCTTCTGGTTAGTTCGTACATCAGTATTTTACGCCTATACTGTTTAGTTAACTTGGGGCTGCGCATCATATAACGCAGAGAATGGAATTTAAAATGGAAAAGCAAATCGTATCAATCCTTCAACTATGTGGTAAAATGCTTGCTTCTGAAATATTTGTTAATCATGGTAATATGGAACCTATGATATTTGTTCAAGTTCCATTTAAAGGAACATGTGCTATGATGTTTCTTCGTGATATAACACATCCATCTGAAACCACTGCATGTATGGATCTTCTCTATAAAACCCTACAAGATGCTGGAATTGATGCTTGTGTAATAGCTAATGATCTTTCAACTCTTGAAATAAACATATAGGAGGATTATAATGACTAAGGAAATGATTAAAGAAAAATTACTTTCAGACAATAGATGGCTGGTTAGAGGTATATTAGCTATATATCATAAACAAACATATGAAGAACAAACTGCAGATGCTACTTTAAAAGACAACGGTGTTGGTTTTAATGGTGTTGATGCTTTTATACTATCGTCTTTTGCTAAGCAGCTTAAGCAGGGCAGAACACTTTCAATGAAACAGCTACTAATAGCCAGAAGAAAAATGCCTAAATATGCTGGTCAACTACTTCAAATTGCAAAGGAGAAAGGCAATGCGTGACTTCACACATGTAACAGTTAAGGAACTTCCTTATGAAATTCAAAAAGTTGTTAATGGTCTCTATAAAGGACGCACTATTAAGGCTCATCCATGCGTAGACTTTAAGTGTCCTACCAATTGGCATGATGCCAATGTAATGAAACTTACTGCCTATAATGCTAGTACTGGAGAGCTTAAAACTATCACTTCAGGATATTATGACAACTATATGAGCTTTACACCTGAAGAGAAAGCCATGTATCATGGTAAACTTCAGTCTACTCTCCCACCAAATATATGGATGATTTTGACTGAATCATATCCTAAATCATGTAGTATTTTTACACATCCTGATAACATTAGCAAACTGATAGCATCTAATGAGTCAGACCTATCAGAGCTTGAAAAGAAAGTACTATTTATTACTAGAAGTTTAATTTCATCAGCGCGTCTTGATGAGGCAAGACGTCTTGGAATTCCAAAACCAGTTTGGCTAGAACTTCAGGCTGGATTAATTCAGAAAGGCTACTTAATGAAAAACGGAGCTCTTACTATTAAAGGTAAGAATGTAGCCAAAGACATTCCTTACTACTGTTAGTATTCTAAGTCTCTAGTTAAGGCATGAAATCAGAACGGGGACTGATTAACTGAGCTACACTGACTAGAGACTCTACCTTCCCTATAGCCTTGGAGGTTAGTTATGCAAGAACTTATTACTAAGCTTATAGCTTCCGGAATTCCTGTTAAAACTGCAGAGCGTATGGTAAAATCACTTGAAGAAAAGCCAAAATCAGAAAAGAAAAAAGGTAAATTCTTCCAAGGAATGTCTACCTCTAAGCGCAAACAGCCAATGGAAATAGAGGTAACGATGATCTGTGACTGTTGTGGTAGTGTTAAAACAATGACAAAAATAATAGACGCTTATCCTGACTCACCAAAAACACAAAAAGTTTCGTCATCATTATGTGAACACTGTCCTGATTACTTTAGAGCCCTTACACATGAACAACTAGTATCATTAGCATTAGTACGTAGACATGCTTCTTTAGTACAACTATATCCTCGAGATTCGTCACAAGTTAAATTCGCGAAAAAATATAGTCCAGAAGAGATAGTTACATTAGAAGTTAAGGCATAAATAGCGCTGTAGCTACGCTAGAAAGGTGTATTATATGAATCTTATTCGTGATAAATAAATACTAAATAAAAGTTACAACTATACAAATAGTATGAAACAACGTTTGTATAGTAGGCCAAGGTAAATATATGAGTAACTAATAACACTAAATCACAAAATGCCTTAGGAGGCTGTCATGAGCAACTTAATTATTGATGGTATGAATGCTATAGCTGAAATCATTTCTAACATGACTGGTGGAGTTGAGGATACCTCTTCTGAACTTAGAGCATCATTAGAAAAACTTACAAAAAAGGAACTCATAGAAATGATAATAGCCGATAAAACAAAATCAACTAGAAAGGAGCCTACACAGCGTGATCTTCTTTGTACCATACTCAAAGATCCACGTTGCTATGCACTTGACTATACTGAAATTAGTGAGACAATACTCGCCAACTTAAACACTAAGATGAAATACTCACCAGCCAACATAGCATGGTATAAATCACAACTTACGATAGATGGTGAAGAGTTAGTAGCTCGAATGACAACTGCTGATCGCCGTAAGCTTGATCGTCAAATAGCTATGCAGGCGCTTAAGTCACTATAGTATTAATAGGGGCTGCGCATCTTACACGCAGAGAATAGGAAATAAAATGACTACTTATGCCAAAAATTGTAAAACATTATCTATAATAGAGAGTAGATTATTAACACCACCTGATGATAAAGGCTATGAATGCCCATTCTGTGGTGCTGCGGTAGAAGAAGATGATGATGGCTGGAAATGTACTTCTGAAGACTGTGATTGGTCTTCCTACCCTGACTATGATGAGGAGAATTAAAATGAACTATGCAAATGAATTTAACTTTCTTGATTACCAAATTCCTGCAGTACTCCAATCTTACAAGTGGAATGATGTATCATGGCATAACGATGTAAGTCCTCGCTTTGAAAATACTGAGCTTATGCTAGCCGTCTGGGTAGAAACTACTGACCCAGAAAAACGTGAGTATGATGATTGGAAACAATATACTGTAGTTAGACTCATTAGGCTTAACTCTGAAGAAACTACATTAGCCGATGATAGTGTATTTGAAACTGAAGATGCAAAAGAGCTGATTGAATGGCTTCATAAATATGAGCTAAAAGAACTAGTTGGTAAAGCTTTTACATTTGCCGGTCTTGATAGGTCAACTCATGAAATAGCTGATGAGCTTGCTGAACTATTAGTGAGAATATAACATAATATAACTAGGGGCTGCGCATCTTGCACGCAGAGAAATGGAGAACTAAGATGAAATCAATAACTAAACTAGAGGTAGCACTCACTAAAAACTTACCAATTGAGCGTAAGCTTATACTACTATCATATCTACAGTATCACTATGATAACCCATGCCTACACCCTGATGATGTATTTGCTGCAGATAGTGGTTATAGAGGTATTGGTCCAGTGATTGTATACTTAGCCAATCAGCAAAAGCTGCCTGCTTATATTGAATATCCAACTGAGATTTTAAAAATTAAGCATATCATAGATCAACTAGATAATTATACTGATATAGAAGCCCAGCATATTGATATAGTAAATGATTTTCTAGATATATTTGATGAGACACTACTAGAAGATGCTATTTATAGCCTAACTGAATTAGTCAAGTTAGATGAAACAAATACCTTAATAGAGGTAATAAATATTTTAGAATACATAGTTACACAATAACATTCATATTCTCCGTGAGTACCATATGAGTACTCACGGAGAATGAAATTATTTGTTTACTTTTTAATTCATATAATATATAATGATTTTATTTCTAGTTAAGGCATGAAATCAGAACGGGGACTGATTAACTGAGCTACACTGACTAGAGACTCTACCTTCCCTATTTAAGGAGACTAATATGAAAACGCTACAAATTTCAGGTTTTAAGCATGTGACAACTACTGGTATTGCTCGTCTATTTCAAGAGCTTGACTCTTATGGAACTATTGGTATGCTGTATGAGCTTACTGGTGAACAGATGGCAAATATGTTAATGAATATACGTCACTTTAACCAAGAAGCCTATATAACAGTACCTAAAGGGTCTCCAGAATATGACAACCTAATGATTGAAATTCATGATGAGCTTGCTGACGCTTATACTATGGTTACATGGGGCTATAGCCATATGCTTAATGACATAGCCATTAATGAACGTACCATATCTAATTTATCTTCTGCTCTAGAAATTGAAATTTCTAGATGGGAATATACAACAATTAGTATTAATGAGCTAGAAGAGCATTGTGCAAATACCACTCACATAGAGCCAGTACATGTAAGACTATTTGCACATGAAGATGGACATAGTTATCAGCGCTTTGAATGGATAATTGGTGAAGCAGCAGAATTCCATACATTTAGCTCAATGTACTTTGCTATTAAAGCTTTATATCCTAAAGCTACTATTCAGTTAGTTTAGTAGTTAATTGGACCTGAGTATGTCCTAAAACTGCTCACCGATTAAAGTCCTCTCCCTACGGCTGGGATTGAGGCCCTGAAGGCTGTTCCAGGTAAGTCAGCCTAAAACTTAAGTAGTTGTCCTAAATGGACATGGCGCACTGGGTTTAAAGACCCAGGGGCCGGGCCGGGGTCTGCCCAAAATTCCAGTTCCCGTTTTCCCTACCTCAGCACTGGAAAATTATAATTTTCCCTGCTAAAAAATTTGTATACTTAAAATGCCAAGTGTGATAATATTATATTTGTGTGCTGGAAAAAATACTATCAACCAAGCAAAAACAGTGAGTTCACAATAAAAGATTTTGTTTAATAAGTTTTTCAAATGATCTATAATAATATTATAAATGATTGAAACAAATAAAAATTCACACATTGAAAAAACTGGTGTACAATAGGTATCAAACGTAGTATAATAAATTTATAAACGATGCAGGTGAGAGTCCTGCAATATTCCATAGTGGAGGTTGTTACCATGAACGCACTCGAAAAAATCAAGTCCGCCCAATCTGCTGCACAAGTTATCATCGCTGGTTTCCAGGGTGAACTGGCCAATGCACCTGATGCAGTAGAGGCTCGGAAGGCTGAACTCATGGCCCTGAAGAAGGATGAGCTGATTGCCCGTATTTTGGAACTGGAAAAGCCGAAGGGCGAAGCTAAAGTTAAGGTTGAGGATGTTGCAAAAGCCCTGATGGAAAGTCCTGAATGTGCAGTATTGACCTGGTCTGATATTGCAGAACTGATCCAAGCTAGTGGTTTTGGTGAGAAAACTTCTGGCGCAAGCATTGCATCATATGCCTCCAAGCGGAAGGATGATTGGGCAGTTGTTCCACGTGAGCGCCTGAAGTTCAATGCTGCTGACCTCATGGCTGCTGCAGGTATGTAATCCAACTCTAACGGCAGGTGGCTTCGGTCACCTGCCTATTCTAATTAAGGGATAAGTATGATAATATATCGAGATATTCCTGGTATAGCCATATTTATGGTCATATTTACCCTAGTCTACTTATTTTGGCCAAGGAGGTAAATATGATTGAACCACTTAGCCCGCGGATTACCAAGTCCACGGCAGTTGCGGCAGTAAAAGCTCGTTTCAATAATACAGCAGAGCTTCTTTTAAGATATGAGCTTGCAAAATCACAGGCCAACCTTTGGGATGGTGAACGTGATGGTATTAGGGAAGCCGTTAAGACTATTCCCGACGGCCAGTATGATAAAGTTATTCTTTCAACAACTGAAACAGCAGAGGTTCTATATCCTAATGCCAGTGGGAAATTCCAATTGGAATCATGCCTACAGACCACTGTGCCTATTACAAAACAGGACGGTCAAGTGGTTGTCTTTCAAATAGACGGCTCCGGCCAACCAGAAGTATTCCTGGATGCTATTCTCCATGAGCTTCAGAAGGGTAAAGACGTAGCTCTTGAGTTTCTGAAGCAACGGTTTGTAGGAGCCGGTGATATCCTGGAGAACTCAGACCTCTATGAAAAGAAAGGGTCTTCAAAAGCTAAAATCACAATTCTTCCATAGCAAGGAGATTATGCCCACCTCTGGTAAATACTGGAGGTGGGTAAACTAGTATTATGATATTAATAGTAAAAGGTACTCAGGTATCAGTTGGTGATGTCATTGATGATATTAAAATCTTATCATGGCATCATCCAACAAGAAGAAGGCCTTTAGGTCAAGTCTTTGTGGAAATAAACGGAAAGCCAAAAGTAGTTATACCAGCCGAAATAGGAGGAAAGTTTCTATGACTTCAAAAGAACTTGATCACAAATATCTAACTCCAAAAGATATTCAGATAGACTTAGCCGAAGAAACTGTAACTATCGTTTTGCCAAGAGTACCATTAGATTGTCATACAGAATCAGGAAAAATGGACGTTATAGCCTCTACTAACGGCTGGTTAAAAACTCAATTCCTTGATCCAACTTCTGGCCAGCAAATTCAAGTAAATATATTCTTGGGCACAAGGAGATAAGCATGGCTCAACAAGTAAATGCATGGGCTGATATACACGGAAAGCTGTTTCTAACTGAAGCTGAAGCAAAAGATTCAGATAAAGTTATAAACAGGCTTAAAAAAGTCGAAGCAATTGTTGACTCATTTTTCTGTCATAATATTACTGAAAATGAGTTAGTTGAATATATTATAGTGTATAGGAAGCAATTACTGGAGGCATTAAAATGATCGTTCCAATGATAAAAGGGGAATGTGACGGTCGCTTCATTAACTGGCATTTTGATCCAAGGATTCTAACATCTATTGGGCTTGGCGCTAGTGGTACTACTGTCCAGTATGGAAAAGACTATCCACTAATCCCGGCGCTGCTCTGTGAGCAAACTCTTACTGGTATTATAGCTATAGATTTCACTACTATCTTGCCTGAGTCTGGGGATAAGCTATCAACAGCCTGTATGATAGCCGAGATAACAGGATACCTTGAAAATTGCAACAGGGATGGAGTTATAGCAGCCTACAATTCAATATTCGGGATTGGAAGCGCCGCGCAGGATGCCAATCAAACGGGCGTCGCCGAGCTATATAGCATTCATAACTCAAAACCATCATGCAGAAAAATTGCAGTAACAGACTTTGAAAAAGATGTTACTGCTGGCTATATTAAGGATAATGATGGTGTTGGATATTACGCTACTGCAGGGTTTGAAACAACGTTGCAAGTAGATCTAAGCGACATAAAACAACACTTTCCTTTCGTTATTTGGTATGCAAATTAGATACTTTCCAGGTCTTGAAACTAAATTTTAGGAGGTGATTAAGATGAAGCATAAGGATCATGATAACGCTGTTTCAGTACTGGTGGCTATTCAGTTACAAATAAGTGCTACAATACAAGGTGAGCACGATGCAAGACAATCACTTGCAAATATCAACCATATATGCCAGACACTATGTCCAAAAATGGAATTGCCGGAGACTAACCTATGCGAGTCCTAATGATAAATGGAAAGCCTGCAGAAATTGGGCAGGAAGTAACAATGTATAATGGTCAGACTGGTATTCTGGAAGGGTGGAAGGAACCAGCCCATCCTGCAAGTACTGGACGTGTCTATGTTAATGGTAAAGAATACTTCCCATCAGTTATAGGAGGAAAATTCAATGATTGATATCCATAGAATAAAAGACTCAGTAATTGATTCTATCCTTAGCACAAAAGACTATGATGAATCTGGTCCTGAGCGCCAAACGGAAATAGTGACAGAACTGGCTAATTCTTCACCAATAGAGCTTATGGATATGCTTCTTAACTGGGAAGGTATCATTGGATACACCAGCCTTATCATTGAGGCCTGGCAATCAATTAACGCAGCAGTGGTGGATAGCCCACTTGAACGCCTGATCAGCTACTGCTGGGATGATGAACAAGCCTCATACCAGGAAGAATACCAACTAGATGATGATATTGATATCATTCAGCATGCCATTAGAAACCCAGATCAAAGACATATCTTCTGTGCATTAGCCAAACTAAGAATGGAGCCATAAAATGAATGACTGGCTTAAACTGGTATTTAGCAAGAAACAGCATCCAATGTCAGAAGAGATGACAAAAGTTTTTATGAATCTAATGATGAGTAAAGAACCTGGCCCAGGGCTTTAGATTGAGGTAATATTCCTCTATCAGCTAATTGAGAAGCGCGCCAAGGTAATGTTTAAAAAGGTTACTTGGCAAGCAGTAGCCTTCCTTACTTATCTATCGGGAAAGCCAGGTACTGCTGTCATGTATCTAGCAGCTATCCAGTCTAAGTATGATGAACTGACTATGGAGAATATTGCATACTCATTTCCTAATGGATTCTTGAGTGAAGGTGATCTTAGTGAGCTTTGGGAAGCGCAAAAAGTTAAAAGTCAAAATTTACTAGATATGGAGATATATTATGAATAGTCTATACCCATGGATAGTTTTATTCGGTTTAATCCCTCTTCAGCTATATTTTTTGTACTTTATAGCCACTTTTGTACGAAAAAGGGTAAAAAATGGTCCAATTTGGGCTAAAGTAGTGATTTTAGTGATCTTTTTTAGCCAAATTCCGATGATTCTTCTTAACTATATAAACGTTTGGGGGTATTTCAAATGAAAAATCGTGGCTTTACGCTAGTAGAATTGGTGGTAATTATTGCCATTATTGGTATATTACTGGCGATAGCCCACCTTAATTTTGCTGAGATGCAAAGAAAAGAAAACACTAAAGCTGATTTGGTTAAAATTACCACTACTATAAGGGCTGCACAGATGGCGTGTATTACCCAATCCAGAACTGGAATTCTTGTATTGGGAAATAACTCATTTACTGCCAATCTATACACCGCTGATGCGCTTGATACCCCACCCATAATCTCCTTATCTGGAGTGGGGATGCCTAATATGCCTGTACCAACGCCAAATCCTATACCAACGCCTGGAGAAGTAGCACCGTTAATAACTATCTCAGAGCGGCTCTCTAATCCAACACAGAATTTTACGACAATCTATATAGATAGGAGGGGCTGGCCATATTCTATAGACCCAGACACTAATCTGCCTAGTTATAGTGCTATGGCTCTATGCTTTAATGGTAATGCAGTAGTTATTAATGGCAATCAACAAACTACTGGAAAACTGCCAGATGGAAAAAATTGTAAACCAGAGGAGGTAGTGTTTTAATGGCCTATCAACGAAAGAAAAAACGGGTAAGGTTCTTATCTACTGGGGAAATAGTTAATACGCAGCTTCCATCTTCGGTATCGCATGCTGCATACCAATGGAATCACTACATTAAGAAACTGTTTGCAAAATTGCAAAATGTAGGCCGTCAAAAACTATTCAAGCTAAAGCCTAAGCCTAAGCCGTGTATAATCTGTGAAGAAACAGACGTATCAGCATTTTTTCTAGACTATCAGACCCCAGAGTATATTTGGCTCTGCCAACGCTGTCATAAGGAGCATTCCCAACGGCGGGGGTCGGCTTACGACCAGCTTGTCCGGCATGGGATTGCTGTCATTTCATGGGAGGACTGGAAAAATGGTATCAGGCCAGTGGAGGTATAAGGGAAAAGATAAAACTCTTTATGATAAAATAGCCAAGTTAACAGACTCAGATACTGAAGGGTTTTGTTGGGCTGATTTTGGAAGTGGTAAAAGTATTCTAATGCTCAAAAAGAGCTTCGAGGTATGTAATGATAAGTAAGCTTCTAGACCTAGCTAAAGAAAATTCTGTAGCCGAGCAGGATAGGCTATATATTACTTATCATAAGAGTAAGTATAGTATTTTTCTTGATCAGCGTTTGGTACTACAGATCAATGGTACCATTACTTATAATCTTTTTAATAGATATGCTGCACGTATAGCCAAAGACGTACTAGCTGTATTAAAACCAGAAGCAAAAGTTGTATATCCCTATATTATGATTGGAGATCAAGTATGCTAAGTATTACACAACAAGCCATAGAAGCAGCTAAAGCAATAGACGCTCTATTTGATGATGGAATGCCAGATGTACCGCCTGATGCAACTGTCGAATCGCTATGGGCTGAACTGTGCCGCTTACGCGGTAAGGTTAAAAAACCGAAAAAAGTAGAAGCTATCCGCCTACTGCTGGAAGACAAACGCTTTACGGCGCTAAACGTAGAACTTATAGCAGAAATTATTCAAAGAGTGTTCAAACGGCATGGATTACCTTGTGATACTACAGGCGCTAGCATTAGGTGGTATATTAGCCAGAAGACTATTGACTGGGATATAAAACCCCGTGATAAGCGTAAGGTAGATTTCGATATTGAATCAGAATAAAATCATAATTTATTTATTCGCCTAGTCCATTTAGCAATAAATGGACTTTTTTATAGCCTTTGACTGCCTTCCAATAAAATCCCGTGGTTTTGAACTTTCATACAAAAGACTTTTGGCTCAAAATTTAGAAAAAAACTTACAGTTTTCGAAAATTTTGCGATTTTGGCTTTTTTAGCCCATCTAGCAGAAAACGCTGAGCTGAAAGAATGAATTTTGAATCTATATATATATTATAAATTATTCAAATATTATTTATTATTATATACTTGTCAAGATATTGAAATATACGCTAAAATGGACCCGTCGCCAAGAACGCAGGATTTTCTCGCTCAATTAGGCCTGCAGCGAAATTTAATACGATTTTTTATACGCTGTCAAAATTTAACCTAATTTATTTTTAATACTTTATCATTATAATTAATATTTGTTTGGCTATTATACAGTCTCACTCACGTTTGCGCTGAACCGGCACGCTAGAAAACCTCCGAATCGCCAGTAAAAAATCTCTGCGAAACGCGCTTCAAGGCCTCCCGGAGCTCGTTAGAAACAACAACGCCCAACGATCATCTAGGATCCTTGGGAATTTTATACGATTTTAAATTGTCTGTCTTAAATCACTAGATGGCGACCAAAGGCCTTCAGCTCCTAGTTCAACCCCGTTAGAACTCGGTCGGTATCCCCCCAGAACAGTGTTTATCCATGCTACGTACAACCCGCCGGTAACGTGGCGGTACTCCGTGCCCTAAAACACCACATACGAGTGGGAGGGTCTTTTTTATAGAGTTTTATCCTAGTGGTTTGTGCGCTTAGCCACAATACAATCTAACTAGGCTGCCTGAAGGTGTTACGGTGATGGCGCTCCAGCATCTTCACTGGTCGACCTTTGTGCATAAACCATCTTTCGCGTCTTCAGGTACGGACAGATTACTCCGTCAATCTACAACTCTATTACTTTCTATAATAATACATTAGGAAAAAAGTTAAAACAAATTTTATTATTTGTTTACATAATTTATCACATATTATATAATAAGTCCTATCATGCTAGGATTAAATGAATATTATATAAATGGAGTTACCTTTTACACAAAAGGTACTTATAAGACTCCACCACCACCAACAACAGATGATTTGAATACATTTGCGCAATGGATTAGGCATAACAGTATTGTAGCTTCAATACGTATTCATAGAAATAAGATTATGATTTCAATGAATCATGCACAACATTATGCACCAGTTCAAACTATGAAAGGAGCGGTAGAATTCCTAATTAAATATCTACCATACTATGTACGGTCTGTACACAGACGATAATTATCATTTCTATCTCCATGATGATAAATCAATGCTATTTACTTCATTGGCTGAGCATGGCGAGTCATTCGATAGGCTAGTTCACTACATGACAGAGAACTTTGTATCTTCGTCAAATAAACTATATGGCCTTTGGCCATACTATCATAAGAATAATATAATCACATATAGAAATCCCTATAGGAAAAAAGTTGTTGTGGCTACTATAGATAAAAATAAGCACACTATAACAATAGCTTCTAATTCCTGTACTTATCCTTATAATGATATATCTGATCTTGTGAGATATCTAGACTATGTTCCGAGGTTTCATAAATGCGTTCAATCTCTACCAATTATCTAGTAGATGAAAATAAGCCTCTAATTCAAGAACTATATTTCTCTAGAATGGAGCAGAATTTGCAAAGGGCTGTGCAGGAAATCCGTATGTATCATTTGCCTGTACAAATTCCTCAAAAGTATAATCCGCCTCAAATAGCTGAGTATATGTTAATGTCTGAAAATAGTACAAAAATCATTCATAAAGCTGAATGTCAAATGTGCTTATCTACTAGACCATTATATGGTCAACATACTTTAATGTGTCTTGAATGTTGGTCAAGATTTATTGCAGCTCTATGGAAGGATTATCCTGTTAGTGTTAATTCTTTTATACAAATTGTTAATTCACCTATGTATGTTCCTGAGCCTCTTCAGTTTATTCTGAAGGAGGATTGGTCTAAAAGAATAATGGCTGCTACTTTAAAAGAATTAGTAGCCTGCGCTAGGCATCAATTGCATGAATATCCTCATAGAGAAAAAGAAATACAGTATGGATGGACATCTCCGAAAAAAGTATTAATGGCTATGGAGTATGGCTGTAAAGGATGTGGCTATAAGTATCCTTACAAAGACTCTTGGTTGTGGTCAGCAGATCTGAGTGACTGGAGAAACGGTTTCTGTCCTAAATGTACAGATCTAGATACTGGTTTTGCATCTATGTGGAATCTAACATCAAGAGAGTATGCAGACTGGCAGGATAGTTATGCAGTACCATCAAAGCTGCATCGCACAGCTGCTAGATATGGTGCCATATCATTACTACTAGTTTCTGCCCATCATCTTTGGGTAAGATTTATAGTCACAACTATGCCCAATTCACCAAATAATATGATCCTATATAAAGAGCAATCTAGATTAGGTAATATACATCGAACCACGGGGCTAAAAGCTAAATCACTTTCAGATTTGAATCTTAGAATTGAAGATCATCTACCAAAAAGGAGCCTATATTAATGTTCGCACATCTTAGAACTATTCAATTAACTCAGTTTGCGCCAGCTAGAGCCAAGAAGAAACTTATTATTGATGAGCTTCAGCCAGAGCATTCTAAATATCTATGTGATCAGAAGATTGATGGTGAAAGATACATTATTCAAACTGATAGACCAACTACTCCATCGTCCTCAACACCTTCTTACCAACATGGAATAACTTCCAGAAGGGAATCTGAAGTAACTGGTAGGTTTGTTGAAAAGACTGATAGGGTACCGCATCTTGCAAATCATTCTCAGCTTCCATCACAGTCTATGATAGACTGTGAGTTTGTATCATCCGGGGATATGGTGCTGATTCCACTACCTGACTGGATGTGGGATAAACTCCATCTCCCCAATCATCCTCATAGTAAATGGCTTCGTAATAAATTCGATGGACATCTACCAGTTTATCCACATGTGTCCAATACGGTATCTATTATGGGTTCACTTGCTCAAGAGGCACAAAAGAAGCAACAAGAGAGAGGTCTTATATGGGCATATGCATTTGATATTGTTCAATATATGAATAAGGACCTAACTCAAAATACTCAGATTCAACGAAAAATGTTCTTAGCCAAGCAATTGGAAAATGTTAATCCAGAATTAGGCCTTGTTATGATGCCATCATGGATCAATCTCTCTGTAAGAGATATGGAATTCTTTTTCTACTTAATTACTGATGTACCAATTGAGGGAGAAGGTCTTATATTGAAAGATCCTACCCAGAAGTATAATGCTGCATCTAACTGGTATAAAATCAAAAGAGACTGGCCTGCAGACGTAGTATATACTGGAGTGAGCAAAGTTGGTGAGATGGGTAAAACTGGTAAGATGTTTGGTATGGCCGCATCACTTGAAATTGGTGTATATGATAAACAAGGTACTTTACAGCCTATAGGTTGGATCAGTGCGATTCGTGGTGGGGAAGCCGGTTTACAAACTCCAGAGGAGCATGCAGCCACATGGACTGGTAAAGCCATTGAGATTCGTCATAATGGTCTCCAGAAAGAGCCTGCAGCTCCATTAGGATATACCTTACGGCATCCCCGGTTTAGACGTGAGCGTAATGACAAGAATCCTACTGACTGTACTTGGGAGGCTTTGTATGAAGAAGCTAAAACAACAAGAAATTGAAAAATTACCGAATCCATATAAGATTGGTGCAAAAAAGTGTCCTAGATGTAATACTGAAGAACACATGACGATTGTTTCAAAATCCCTTGGTCGTAGTGCTTCATTTATAGAAATAACTTGTAATAAGTGCATGAGAACTGCTGTGTCTGAGGTAGAACCCACAATAGGGGTTGCAATAAGAGGAGCCATTGCACGTTGGAATTCTATTTGGCCTGATGTAGCCTACTTTGTTGAAGGCCCAAGTGAAGGGACGGTACAATTAGTATGAAAAAGTTATTATTAATCTTCGCAGCATTAAGCCTTTTTGGCTGTACTAATGACTCAGATGTAGTATCACGTAATATTTCTAAGTCAGCTGATCAATTTGAAGTAACAAGAAGGATAGTATTTTATAATGGCATAAATGGTGAATATATGCTCACTATTGAGGGCTTATGTGCATTAGAGGTTACAGACAAGAAACTTGCTGTAGTATGTAAGACTAGCACAACTGAGTATAAAAAGCATTATTTAGGCTTATCAGATAATGTAACCTACTTTGCTGAGCAGATAGATTCAATAAAGGCTAATCCATATCATTACCGTGTAGTATTTAAGCCGTCAGTAATTATCCCTAGTGTGGAGATTAGATAATGAAAGATGCTATTCAATATATAGTAACAGTTAAAGCCATAATTGAACGTAAGGAAGTAGTTGGTAAAGAATGGGCAAAAACCACAGCTGCTCCTGATGCACCATACGGTTATACACCTGAGATTGAAAAAACTGTTCGTAAAGAAATAGAAATCTATGAACAGCGTGTTGATAATTTAGACATGGCAAAACTAGTGGGGGTAGTCAATGATCTTAATACAGGAAGTTAATGAACAGATAAAAAAGGCAACAACCTTATCTAATTTTATAGGTCATGACTATAGGTTTGAACGGCTTGATATAGCCGAGCAAGAACGACTTAAAGTTCAGAATGATAATCTATGGGCCTACATTGAGTCTTTACAAGCTAGATTAGAAGCTTATAAAGATGGAGAATCCTGTGGGCATCCTGGCTGTTTAAACCATTTTACACAGCCATGTGAAAATTGTGGTAGAATAGC
The DNA here is from genome assembly GCA_938003925.1 of uncultured bacterium. Lineage (GTDB taxonomy): Bacteria > Patescibacteriota > Patescibacteriia > Patescibacteriales > UBA12465. Next base: position 125,778 of record CALKWQ010000016.1, on the reverse strand, counting down.
TGGCATAATGTATCTTCTAGCTAATAGGGTATCATTTACTTATTTGGGTTATAGTAATGGCTTTTTAAACCTTAAATGCTCTGGCTGTAATTCTATATTTGAGTGTATAGGTACCAATAAACCTGTGTGTCCCAATTGTGGAGGTGAGTAATGAGCTTGGCTCAAAATCAGATTAATGCTCTTAAAGAAATTGGATTTTCAATTCAGGAAATTCAAAATGGAATTATGAAGAAACAGCTTTTATCACTTAGAGATGAATTTGCAATGAGCGCAAAACATTCTGATTTAGGTCTACCATCATCCATTGAGAGAATCGCTGAGTACATTGGTATTAGTAAGGATGCTTATATGCTTGAGCCAAAACAAAACTGGTTAAAAGCCGTCTGTAAAGCTAGGTATGAGTATGCTGATGCAATGATGGAGGCACGTAATGGATGATTTAAAAGCCTTAAAACATTTCTATGAACAGCAAGCCTATGCAGAAATAATGTCTGCTTTACAGGAACAGTTTCTTATAAGTCCTGAACTATTTATGCATAAATATCAATGTCGGCCAGAGGATATGGATGGAGAACAGCTTCGCAGTTTATATCCCAATTTTCTAGTAGCCGATTTACCATTAAAGTCTAAGCATGAAGGATTTAGAAAGAAATTTTTTGCCGGTGAGATATTTCCAATGCTGCAGAATGTTTCTTGATTTATCTGAATACCCCATACGTTATAATGGGCAAATGAAATATATAATTCTAAAAGATGGAATACGGAAAATACCGATAATTTTTCCTGAGTTTCTAAACCATATTGATATAGCCAAGCTTCATAGTGAGTATAAGCCTATATCTGCGGGCTTTATTACCCTATTTCCGGTAATAAAATGTTACGGTTTTTCTGAAAGTCTTCAGTTAGGACCAGGCAGATATGATTCTCATATCATTAAGTCGTATGATCATACACATGGTATACCATTAGATCTTACAGGGTATGAAGAATTAGAAAACAAACTAGGAGGACAGTGTGCTGAAAAGACTAACACTAGCAGTAGTATTAGTGCTATCAACCACCGCCAAAGCAGATGAAGGAACTTTGTTATTAGAGCAATTAGTAAAGCATGATCCAATTGAGCAAAAGTTATTAGTTTTTCTGAAAAAGCATCAAGTAAAAAAGCCTGAGTTTTACGCAAAAATACTAGCCTCACATCCTATGCCTGTGCGTAAGAAGAAAATAATGGCGGCTATCATAGTACCTGAATCTAGAGGCGATGCAAAAGCAGTAAATAGGTGGTCTGGAGCAGCAGGTACATGGCAGGTAATGCCATTTTGGAAAAAACAGCTTAAAATAAAAGGTAGCTTGCTTGATCCAGTTACCAATTTACACGCAGCATCACGTGTATATGATATACATGCCAAAGAAGTTAACTTTAATGAGCGTAAAACATTAATAGCCTATTCTGGTAGAACACCTGGGTATGCTGATAAAGTTTTAGCCCTAGCGAGTCAAATATGAAAGCAAGATATTGGCGGATACGTCCAGAATATTATAGAGCTTTTTCTGAGTATTGGATGGACTATCCTACCAATATAGGCGTAAGAGAGATTTATCTTCAGAATGAAGCTGGACAAGATATTAAAAATAGCTCCAGTATATCGTATATTTCAGCTTATACACAAGGATCTAGTGCATCGTATAGCCTATCAACTATGGTAAATAATGATATATCATCATATGCCCTATTTGTTGGTTTTTATGACAATATATCCCCATATACTGCAACACAGCTAAGAAAATTATATGGTGTATATAACTGTATTAAGTTTGATTTTGGTACACCAACAGATGTTAGAAATGTGTCTATAAATTTTGATAGATCTGGGCCTGTAATAATAGAGGCATCAAATGATAATAATATTTGGTATAGAGTTGGATTTGAAACTTCTATAGGCTTAAGAAGTGTAATTAAAAATTATCCGATTCCTGCTGAAGCTCAACCATATAATACGAATCACTATTTTTGGGGCATAAAGTGTATTAATCATACTGCTGATCAAACAGTTAATGTAAAGATTAAGCGATTTAGGCTATTAACTAGTGCTGGTAATCTTTGCCCAGGTGCTGATTCACGCCTAAACACATTTACCTTCTATAAGGAAGATGATGGTGGGGTGTACTATCCTGATGGAAAATTAAATAATTTGGCCATAGAAAATAATGAGCTATCATATGATGTTTATGGTTCGGCTAAAATAATTGGTGATCCTACTAATGATTCTTACGCTGGAGCGCGCTATACTGGATACTACTATAATGTAACTCCTTGGCATAACTCAGTAGTATATTGGAATAATACTAATGGTAGAAATGATCTAACTCAGGCTCTAAGCCCAATATGCCCTGATAGTATAGAAATTAAGTTTGATAGTTCTATTAGCAATAAGCCAAAATGTGTCTCATTGGTAACATGTGATACCTTATGGATATCAAATGATGCTCCAACAATGTATAATTATCAGCCATATGATTTTCTTAGTTTAATAACAATTGATGATTTTACGCCCTATTTAGACTCTGGGCTTTTAATTTCTGGCCTATCTACTGGAAATATAAAGTTTAATGGAATAAACTTTATTCCTGATACTACTAAGCCGGTTACTAGTTGCTCAGTACCTGCTGGATATTACATATCAGAACAATTAGTCTTTCTTACTTCTAATGAAGATAGTATAACTTATTACAAAATAAATGATGGACCAGTACAAACTTATTCAGGACCAGTTAATATTAATAATGATTGTTCACTTTCTTTTTGGTCTGTTGATATAGCTGGTAATATAGAAGATCCACAAACTAGGATTTATGTAATAGACCTAAATCCATTAGTAGTTACTATAAGTCCTAGACCTGGTACTTATAGAAGTGTGGTTATAAAGTTTAAACTTAGCAAACCAGGACAGATTTTTTGGTCACATAGAGACCTAAATGTTAGCCAACCATATAGCCAAGATTTAGAGTGGTCTGAATGGACAGATTTTGAAGAACTAATTGAGCAACAGTTTACTTTAAGCAGTTCTATAGACATTATATATCAGTGTATATCAGAAGGAAGAACCTATCCACCAGTAGCCGTATCTTATTACTACGATCCTGAAGCTCATACTGTTAGTATATTTCCATCTCCAATAACAGTTCCTAATGAGGAAAAAATATTGGTTACTCTGGAGAATAACTATGAGTGAGTACTACTGGGTACCTGATGGCTGTATACCAGATCTTCCTGATTTTAGAGATTGGATATATAAGCCAAATATAGAAACTTTTGTGCCTCCAATTGTTGATTTAAGAAATTTATCTTCAGTAATTGAAGACCAAGGTTCAATTGGTAGTTGTACTGCAAATGCCATTGTTGGGGCAATAGAAATGCTAATAAATAAACTTGGTAAGCCTTATGAAGACTTATCAAGATTATTTATTTACTACAATACAAGAACACTACAGGGCACTCTGAGCAATGGCGACATAACATATGGTACTAGTATAAGAGAGGCCATTAAAACCTGCGTTGATATAGGTGTTTGTACTGAAGAAATATGGCCATACGCTAACATGCTATGGAATATACTTCCTAGTGTTAATGCATATACTGATGCTCTAAGACATAGAGTCACTAATTATTACTCTATCATGAATCATGAGCATATCAGATATGCAGTTGCAGAAGGCTATGGTGTTGTTTTTGGTATTCAGATATATGATTCTTTTCAAAATACACCATCATCTGGTATAGTGCCTGAAAACGATATAGCTTTATCTGGCCATGCCATGGTAATAGTAGGATATAATGATCAAGAACAAAAGTATATTGTAAGAAATAGTTGGGGCACAGATTGGGGTAATAATGGTTACTGTTTCATGGACTATAACTATGTAAATTCTGAGGGATATAATTTCTGGATTATTAAACAGTATCATGGTATACTTGCAGAAGATCCTGAGCCAGATCCAGATGAAATACCACTAATGATAGTACCTCAACCACCATCAGGCGGTTATATCTCAGAACAGTTATTAACATTTTTTGTTAATAAAATTGGTGAAATAAGAATATCTTTAAATGGTGGACAGTTTTTTACTTATAACTCACCAATACCTATAGTAGCCAATACTGATATAGTTTACTATTTTAAAGAAGAAACTAAGTTTAGCGATAAGTTTTATCTAACGTATACTATAGATCATAATCCTATGGTAGTCACTCCAGTAACCCCACCAGGTACTTATAGATCTGTTGTATTACACTTTAATTCAAATATTCCAGGTGATATATTTATAATTCAACCGAATGACTTACAGCTTAAATATGATAGTAATAATCCTATAGCAATAAACCAGTCAAGAAATGTTACATTTTTTGGAGTGTCGGCTAATGGGATAGTATATCCATCTAAAACAATACTATATGTAATAGATAGTAATATAGAGCCCATAGTCAGAATAAATAATGTTCCAGGCAAATATTTCAAGCCTATTAGTTTAGAGCTTAGTTCGTATGAACTAGGTAAGATAATGTATTACTTAGGCTCTAGTCCTGGGTCTGAGTTAGAGTATACATCACCAATAGCTATAACTGCTACAGACTCTATATTCTACAGACACGAGTACTCTGCATCATATATAGAAGCTGAGTATATTATAGCCGTATCTGGCATGCTCTATAGAGTCAATGGTGGTGAATGGTTAGAGTATGTAGAGCCCATATTAGTAGATAGATTTTCAGTTGTTGAGGCAATGGCTATTTTTGAAGATGGTAGTTATTCTGATATTAACTCTATAGCTTATACTGTATATAATGCTGACCAATATTGGGTGGTGGTAGGATGAGAGTTAAAGTATTACAAAGCTTTAGAGAATATAACGTACCTATATGGATACAAAAGTGCATGCTATCTGTAAAAGACTGGACTAGGTACTATGGCTATGAGTATGAATTTATTGGTGACAATTTTTTTAACTTTACTCCTACATGGTGTAAAGTTAGTGACAAATGGGTTATTACAGATATTTGTAGACTAGTATGGCTGAAACAAGAAACAAGAAACTATGATAGAGTTATATGGGTTGATGCTGATTTTATTATCTTTAATAAAGATAATATGCAGTTAGGCATAGAAGACCATGGCTTTTCATATGAGCCTCTTGGCATAAATAATGCTTTTATGTACTTTAATAAAGGTAGTATAATTTTAGACCACTACTATGAACTGTCTAAAAAGGTAGTCTTAAATGAAGAAATTTGTAGGACTTCAATAGGGCCTGATCTATTACGTAAAATAGCAAACTTAAATGTTCTAAAGTTCTGTGGTTTGTTATATAGACCAATAACTACAGAATTACTACATGGCTATGGCAAAGAACTTGATAAGTTTATAGCTAAACTACCAATGCCTATAGCTGGAGTGAATATGTGTAATTTCGTAAGAGATTTATCTCCTCACTCAAATGATGTATTGTTTACAGATAATGAGTTTTTAAAAGTAGTTGATTTACTATTGTTAACAGAAGGATTGAGGTTTAATAAAAAATGGGAAAGATAAAAGAAAATCCTAGATATGATGTAGTATCATTTAGAACTACAGAAGAGCGTAAGGCTAGATTATTGGAGGCTAAAGGCTCAGCTTCCTTGTCTGAATTTATTGATTTATTACTATCGTTGTATTTACAAGGATCAAATAATGATAACTCTACAGCAAGCTCAGTATCAGCTTGAGCAAAGATTAGGCTTAACAGGCGAGGAACGTATATGGATTATGCAAAATAAAGATCTTCCGCCTGTTAAACAATTCTGGTTTTGTTATAAACAAGCTTTAAATTTTGTAGATGATACTGATCGGATGGAAAAAGCGAAAAAACATTTAGAGTTTATTCGTAAAATTATACGGTCTGGTTTTTCACTTCCTCAGTAATATTATTTGTATACATAGAATATCACATAAGATATAATAAGTTTATCTTATGGAGGTATTTTATGAAAGTACAAGAATCATGTAGACCTATAAATGAAGATCCAATAGTAAAAAAGAAGATAGCAAGATTAAGACTTGTGTATCCTTTTGATCTAAGGGGTCTTCAGTCTAAAATTGATTTTCTCTCCTCTTTACCAGCTAACTGTGGTTGGGTAGTATTTCTTAACAAATCAGGTAATTTAGCACATATAATGCACAGAGAAGATTCTGAGGCCTATATTAGAATGAAAATACCATCTGGTATTGCTGGTTCTCATCCTACATTTATGCAACGGTGGTTTTATAACCGTATGGAGGGAAGATATGTCATTTAAACTAATAGCTAAAATAGCAGATATTAATGGCTTAGACTTAGTAATGAAAACTAGTGAGATGATATCCACATTTCCAGGTGAAAATGTTCTTATATGTCCAAAAATTTTACATAACTACTATAAAGGCTGTAAGTTATCAATTTTTACCCCACAACATTACTTTAATAAGTTCAAGCTATTATGGCCAGGTAAGAAAGGAACAGCGTTAGAAAAAATTCTTAGTTCTGTATCTGGCAATACTCATTTTGTACTTATACATGCTGCTTCTATTAAAGATACTAATGAACATCAATTATACATGAGGTCTTTATGAGAATAATTGAGGTTACTTGCTGTGAACGTTGCCCTTATTTTGAATTAACTAGTGGTTATTACAGAGTGTGGGTATGCAGGCATCAACAGTTTCCTAAAAGGTATAAAAATGGTAGAATAAAAAAAGATGGTTCATATCCTAAGTATGCTGGTAAAAGAGTAGCCAATGGCTGTCCATTAAAGAGGTCTGGTAATGATAAACCGAAATCCTGATCCAGATAATTTTGATTACTTTAATGATTATAAGGACACAAGGGCCTGGTGTGTAGAAAACTTGCCTGAAGTCATCACTAAACTTGATAACGGCTTTAAAGACTATTGTAATAAAAGAACTCTTCAGTATTTAAGCACATTTGGGAGGTATGACTAATGCTAACTATGCCTAAGTTTATACAAATAATGAAAAAAGCAAAAATTAGGAGCTAGTGTCTACTAAGTATGAGCTAAGACAACTACTGTTTAAACATTGTAAACTAGTGTCTTCTTCCTGGACTGATGAGTGGAAAAATAGTGTTTCTAGTATGGCTCCAGATAGGAGTATTATGGTTGGAATTTTTCTGCTTCATGCTTTAATGCAGCCGTAGAAAGGGCTAGACAATATCATAAGGATAATCCAAATAAATTTATTCTTCTTTCAATAGAAGAACTAGAAAATAAATGTGCAGCATATGATTTAAAATATGGTAAATATCCTGAGTCTAATTTTGAAGGTACAGCAGTTTTAGACTATATAAAGGAGTCTTTAAATGGGCTGCTATGATACAGTAATAATTAAATGTCCTAATTGTAATAAATCATTTTCTTTACAGAGCAAGAGTGGTAGATGTAATTTAGTCACATATACTATTGATAATGCGCCATTAGTTATTATAGCAGACTTAAATGAAGAAGGCGCAGACGGTAGGCTATTCTGTGAACATTGTTCTACAGCTATAGAAATATCCGTAAAATTTTTAGTCTCAGTAAGAATTAAAGATACTTCAGATATAAGAAATTATAGGGAGGTATAACATGACAGTAGAAGAAATAGAGCATAATATAGAAATATGTAAAAAAGAAGCTGCTAAAAGGCTTAATATACTTTTTGGTTTTGGCCCAGATACTTCCTCTACACTAGTAGATGAGTTTATTAGTTTGATGCTATCAGCCTCTATACTAGAGATCACAGCTTTAAATGCAAAAACTATGCAGGCTATTAAAGCGGCTAAGGACAGTGTATGAGTGATAAATATATTTTGCTCTTTGCAAGAGTTAGTGCTTCTAATGCTAGAATAGAATCTATGAAAGCAGCAAATGTGGCTAGAGTAGCTACTGGTCAAGCTTTAGCTTATCTAGAGCAAGACTTTGCTTATGAGGCTGATTATATTGAAAGTCTATGGAGGGATTATCAATGATAATCTATATTGCATTACAAGAAAATTTAAATCATGTAATAGAATGTGAAGTAAGCAAAAAGGTTGATGATAAAATTTATTTTTCCATTATTAATGGAGGATGGAAAGGTTATTTTGACTTAGATCAACAAATAGTGCGAGTAGAAAATACTAGAGAAAATGTACGTGCGCAGATAGTTGATTGTGGTATAGTTAAAGGAGAAGACTATAATGAGCGAATTAGTAATGTCATTCAATACATTAACGAACATGGACCACTATCACAAGCAGAGCTCAGAAAGCATGGATATATATCAAGCAGTAGCCAATCACCTAGGTGTGTCAAGAAAAGAAGCAAAAGCAATAATATTCAGACAGTTGTACAGCAGAAATGTAGCCACTGGACAGACAGAGATGTTCAAAAACATCACACTGCCTGCCCATACTGTAAAATTGTCAAATTAAAAGAAGCCATAGGCTGGGCGCTTGAATATATAGATGCTATACCATCAGATATAGTTGCAAAATTTCCAACAATGCCAGGATTTGATAGGGATTATGTTAATAGCTTACTTAGCTATAATGAAAATAATATTAGGGGTTTATAATGCTAAATACTATTATGCAGATTTGTGGCTGTATGTTTACATTATCCGCTACAGTAATATTGCTAGTATGGATTTTTTTCTATGTTAGGGATAAACTAGAGCATAGTAGAGAAAAGGCTATGGTTAAGGCTCTTAAAGAAGCAAATGTTATTATAGGTAGGCGATTAGTAACTGATTCATATTGGCTTAATCCAGAAGAGGCGAAAGTTATGCAGCATATTGGTAATGCAATGTTGCTATTTGGTACTTATGATATCTCTAAAATTAGAGAGGAACTGCGTAATGAAAGCCTATGATATAGATAGACTTACTCCAGCACCTAATTATAGAGTTAATCTTAGTTGGGGTTTTCTTTTAAACCATTTGGCTAGATGGGAAGAAGTATATTCACTAGATATAGAGCCAGATTTTCAGCGAGGACATGTATGGTCTGAAGAACAGCAAATTAATTATATTGAGTATTGCCTTAGAGGTGGTGCCTACTCTAGAGATCTAATGTTTAACTGTTTTCGATTTACCTCAGGTGAAGCACATGATATGGTTTTAGTTGATGGCTTACAACGCCTAACAGCAGTTAAAAAGTTTATTAGTAATGAGTTAAAAGCTTTTGGGCACTATATTGATGAATTTGAGGATAAAGAAATTATTCTTCTTCGAGAAGATGTAGTTATTAATGTTAATACACTACCAGGTAAAAAAGCAGTATATAAATGGTATCTTGAATTAAACAGTGGTGGTACACCACATACCCAAGTAGAGTTGTCTAATGTACAAGTACTATATAACGAAGCTAGTATACCATATGTTTGTTATAGCTATAGAACAAAACGTTATATTGATATTTTATACTCTATTGACCATGTATCAAATGATAAAATAGTTAGGATAGAAACTTTTAGTGATAGACATGATGTATACTTAAGGAGTTAGATATGTATTCTAAAGCTACTGAAGATATACTTATCTTTCTTAAAGATAATGGCATAGTACCAATAAAAGTTATTGATAAGGATCCTAGTAGTGTAGTGTTTAATGATCTTATAGAAATATATTTGGCTAAAAATGATGATAGACTATTAGAGCTAGTAATCACAAGCAGTACTACTAGACTAGTAAGTGTTGCTAAAAATGGCAGTTCACATACATATTTTATAACTAATAACATTAGTCTAAGTCAAATAGTTCTAATACAAACTATTATTACTAGCCATTTTGGAGCATAAAATGAATAGTATGATATTAATAAATAGTCTACCTCCTATAGATGATTCTTTTAAGTGGAAAAGTAGAGAGTCTTTTATTGATCCTCGAGATATGGAAACTAGACATCTATTTATGACTTTTGTCTTAATATGGAATCATACTATGCCGTATGAGGCAATGATAGAAAGATCAGGTAATTGGAAGCATCATATGTACATGTTAGGTCCTTTTTATACAAAAGAATACCTAGCAACTGCCTTAGTATCTATAGCTCCAATCTTATTCTCTAGACATGACTTAGAAGAATCATGGAAAGATACTATAAACTATATGAACTCTTATGTGAAAAAATATTTAGGGAGATTTTTATGTCAATAGAATGCCTTGATAGTAGCTGTCATTTACATGATCATTCAACCCCATACTGTACACAAAATACTTGTGTAAAGCTTTGCCCAGTATGTAGTAGAATTGATTATGTTCCTATTAACATATATAATGACGCTTATAATTTGGGTTCTGGTACTACAGAGTTTAATTGTTTACATTGTAATTCTAGGCTAGAAATTAATATTCGTAGACGTATTATTGCACAGATTTTAAGTATTAAGTGTGTATAGTATCGAAATTTAATTATTTTACGAGCTTTCAAGCGTAGTGAAATAGCGTTTTTTATGTCTAGTAATATAATTATATAGAACTAGTAAAACGGTTATTCATATATTGAATTAATTTTAGTGTGGGTAAAAATTTAATTTCCAATAATATATTTTGTTTACATTAAACACCACATAGTGTATAATTTATCTTACTTAATTGATTATTAGTTAGTTTAATTAGCTCGGATGGTGGAATAGGTAGACACAAGGGACTTAAAATCCCTCGGCAGTGATGCTGTGCCGGTTCGATTCCGGCTCCGAGTACCAATCTGGCGCATTAGTTGAGACTGTAGGCTAGACAGCACTCGAGAGAAACTAATGCTGATTGTCGGAGTAAATAACCGACTGATGGTGGCTTAAATGTATTGATAGCCTACGCCACTCTAAGCTATCTATTCTAGTTAACTTATTTATAGCTCTCCTAGTAATACTAGATAAACCTAGGGAGCAACGTTTTTAAAGCTGGTTCCGGTCTACGTGCTAAAGCCTTCGCGCCCGGGTAAAACTTAAAGCGGTTATCCAGCATCTGATTGCTTACCCGAAAGGGTCATTATAGTAGTGAAAGGATACTCTTATGAGTCAGAATCAGAGGCAGTATTTTTTAGTAGGCGCAACAGCATATGAGATTGATGGTGCAAAAGTAGATTGTTATCCAGAGTTCATTTCAAAAGGTATTTGGGAAATGTACTATGGAAGTGGCCAGATGCCTAAGTATGATGAAAGGTTAAAGCAAATTCAGCCTGGTGATCGTATAGCCATTAAAACAATGGCTGGTAGAGGTTCTGAAGATATCTATATTAGGGCCATAGGCGTAGTAAAACATATTCAAGGTACTTTAGTAGTTGTTGACTGGAAATTAACTGGTCTTAACCGTAAAGTTGAAAGTAAAGGCTGCTATGGTACTATTCATGGGCCTTATTTAAAAGATAACTGGATTCGGAAGGTATTTTCGCTATGATTAAACAATTTATTAGAGCTGAGCGTAAAGTTGGTGTAATGGTTGGTGTCTGTATAGATGGTATTATTTGTATAGGCATTTCAGCGGTTACTCCAGGTGATAAATTTGATCCAGTGCTTGGTACTAGTATTGCAGCTGGAAGGGCTCTAAAAGCTAGGCGCTTAATGCCCAGATATATAGATGAGCTGGAAGAGTTTGCGTCTAGATGTAAAAGATATTTTAAAGGCGCAGAGTTTGCGCCTTATGTGAAAGAATTTTTAGGCCTTAAATAATATGTTAAGTAGACGATCTTTTATAAAAGGTCTAGGTTTAGCATTTATAGCTATTAATTTAAACATAACATCTTTTGGTCAACTATTAGTTCCTAATATAGATGTTATAATAAATAACATACAGCAGAAGTATGGTAAGGACTATGAGGTTATAAATAATATGGTGGTATTTAAAGAACCACCACTTGGTAGTATTGAAATAATTAATCGGGCCTCTAGCTCAGTTGGTTAGAGCCACCGGCTCATAACCGGTAGGTCAAGTGTTCAAATCACTTGGGGCCCACCAAATAATGCGAGTGTGGTGGAATGGCAGACACGCCAGACTTAGGATCTGGTGAGGAAACTCGTGGAGGTTCAAGTCCTCTCACTCGCACCATTAAACTAAGGGGTAATAATTATGAGTTCTAACGCTGAAATGAAAGTAAAACATATTATTGATCTCAATCCTAATATTGAGATAAAATTAGTGTTTGATAATTTGTATGAAGCTAGTGATAAATTAAAACTTATGTCTATTTTAAAAGGTTTAGATAAATTAATAATTGATGCCTATCCTGAAGGATCAGAAGTAAGTATTGCTATCACCTATAGAGGTGAAAGGGTTTCGTTATAGAAATGTCGGTAGAGCTACCTCTACCGGGTAGTATTGAGTAGCTCTTTTATAATTTGGGGGTGTATTGGTTTCGACGGGGGACTGAAGGAGTAATAAGCGAGCAACCGGTGGGCTGGCCGGTTAGAAAAAGCCCAACACAATAATTGCAAACTCAATTGTTGCTAAACTGAAGGATTTCTTCTTTGCAGATAACTACGCCTTTGCAGGTGCAGTTGCTGCTTAAGAAGAAATAAATTCCTAGGACACACTGTCTCCTAGGTGGCGTAAATAGTAGAGCCACTGACCCACTGTAGCTATTCGCGTATCGTGAGAAGAAAATTGTTGAGACGGTCAACAAAATGATGGTAATCCATCTAAGATTCCGTGAGAACCATGACAGAGGGTTCAAGGAATAAACAGTTATACTCTGATCTACGCTCGTAGAAAGTTTCTTAATAGGTTTTTCGGACCGGGGTTCGACACCCCGCACCTCCACCAAAGTTTAAAGACCACATGGAGAGTTAACTCCTGCGTTAACGGTGGGTACCGGATAGTACGTGACTCCGGCAAAGTAGATAAAAGGGCTGACAAAGCTCCTAATGCTCCCACATTAGGAGGACAAAACAGCCGCCTTGGGAGAGGAAATCGTAGGAACTACGGGTACTTTGATTATAACTGCAGCTAGTATTAACATACTAGACTCGTTATCGGAGAGTGTTCTGGGCTTTCCTCATGGAAGGTACGCGGAACCTGCAGACCAATATAAGGTTCTACTATGTATATTTTTATTTATAAAAATAAGCGTACAGATACAGAAGCCTTTCAGCATCATAAAAAGCTTACTATTGGCTTAATAAAACGTCATAAATGGTGCCAAACTAGAAAAGGAACTAATTGGGCAGCTGGTGATTATTGGCCTAAACTTCAGTCTAATTCTAGATATCAAAAACACCATAAATTAATGCATGCTATTTTTAATGGAAAGATTAAACTATGAAGTGTAAATGGTGTGGTGCAGAGTATGACCATTTACCTTCAAAAGAAGAAATAAGACTATGGTGTCCTAATCATTCTATTAGAGAAGGAAATAGTCTATTTAATAGAAAATGTTATGGCTGGTTATGGCCAGATGGTTCTCAAACATTTGAATATCCAAATGAATAGCAGAACGCTGAGGGTTATTAAGTTAATCTAAATTGTTCTGCACGCTAGCACACGAAGAAGGTGAAAATCCATCTCTTTAGGTTTGTAGCCTAATTGCTAATGAGTGCTAGTGAGCTGGTTGAGTAAGCGCATCGCCCACTGCAATGGGGATATTAGGGATATCGCTGGCGAGTGTACCTTCCTAGTAAGCTTACTTATAAAACTAAAAGCCTCTTGTCCTAGGCAACAAGATAAAAAGGTTTCCAGCTATAAGTTTAGTCACATTTCCATGCTCAGGAGGCAACGTGCAAACGGTGGAGTGATGTGACTAGAGGTACTAATATAGTTAACTCCTGGATGAGCAGTGCTAGCACTGGGTGGTTCGAATCCACCGATTAGGGAAGGAAGCTAAGGTTCGAGTCCTTAGGGCTATATTAGTATAAATATCTTTTTCCACCAAATGGGAAGTCTTATGAGGGTTGGCTTAGTAACTCATAGGCGTCGACTAGGGACGTAGCTCACCGAGTATAGCCAGCTCTGATGCGCCTAGGAAAATGGCTTTAATAGAATATGAGTTGACTATAGATCACTGAGGGCATAGTATTCTAAAGCTGATTGAAATACTATCAGATAAGTTAAAGCTATGAGCGACCTGAGTCTATTGTCATCTAATCCATGTTGAATTTACATGGCGTGGTTTCCAGCAACGAAAGAGCTGGCCCTAAACACCGGTATGGGAAAAATTATTCCGGGTCATTCTGGTACCTTTAACACAGGTTCTATAGGGGATTATGACGCCTCGCCAGAAGATGCGAACGCGAGCTGAAATTATGCGTGACAGCCGGAGAGACGGCTCAATTCTAAAACGCCCTCTTAGCTCATACTGGTAGAGCAACTGACTTGTAATCAGTAGGTGCTCAGTTCGATTCCGGGAGAGGGCTCCATTCAAAGGTTTATTATGGGAAAAGCTTTAGATGAAATAATGAAGCATACTAAAGCTTTTTGTCTATTATTCTTCACTATAGTTATGTCTTTGGCTATAGCCTACCGAATTTATGCTCAAAAAGTAAATGACGTACAGTTTTTACAACTAAAAGTTAAATTTTCTGAGCTTCAAAAAGAACATGAAAAGCTTTTAGCTGAAAAACCTAAAGAAATTATAATAACAAAAGAAAAAATAGTTACAAAATATAGAAATAATCCAGATATAGAAAGATCTATTAGGGCTCAAGAGCGCTTGAGATTAATGGCTGAGTCTATTAAAGAAACACCAAGCCAGATAACATCTAGTTCAAAAAAGGAGTTACCTAAGTTTGAATAAAATATTCCTTGATTTAGACATGACTTTAAATAGTATGAGTTTTGATTGGTGTACATCTTTAGGCATTAAGCCTAAAGATGTTTTGTATTATGGTTGGATAAGAGATGCATTAGGGCCTAATGCCGAAGCCTGGTGGGCTGTTCCAGGGGTATATAGCATTATAACGCCATTACCTGGATCTCAGCCATTTGTAGCAGCCTTAGCAGAATTTTGTAAGGTGTACATAGTTACACATACACATAGTAACCAAAATCCTGTGGAAAAAGATCTTTGGATAGATAAATACTTTAGCCCTTATATTACTGACATAATTCATGCCAGCGAAAAATTTTATTACACAAAAGATTCTATTTTAGTTGATGACTGTCCTAGACATATTCATGATCATATTAGGCATAATGATTGTCCTGGAGTCTTGTTTAATTTTAGAAATGAGTATGGCTGGACAAGGCCATTACTAGCTGATGATAGGCTAATAATGGCTTCTTCATACGATTCGGTTTTAGACATTGTTAAATTGTGCTATTTGTCATAAGTCTATTATAAATAAAGTTAAGATATTTATGCATGGTAAAGTTAGATATGTATGTGCTGTACATATTAGAAGGATCAAGCTATGAAATTATGTAACTGTGAAGGATGGTTAAAATTCTTCATTATATATAGTGTTAATATTGGTAAACTTTTTATATATTGTCCATTTTGTGGTAAAAAACTTAAATAAGGAGAAGATATGCAGTTAACTGAAATTGCAAGAACCACGTTGGAAAAACGTTATTTAGTAAAAGATGAAGATGGTAAACCAGCAGAACAGCCAGAAGATATGCTAAAACGTGTGGCCAGAGTAATAGCCAATGGTAATGAAGTTCTTGAAAAGAATTACTTCGCTATGATGGATAACTTAGAATTTTTACCAAATAGCCCAACATTAATGAACGCAGGTAGAGACTTAGGTCAATTATCGGCATGTTTTGTACTTCCAGTTGAAGACTCTATGGAAGGTATTTTTGATTCAGTAAAGCATACTGCTCTAATTCATAAAAGTGGTGGTGGTACTGGCTTTTCTTTTTCACGCTTACGCCCAACAAATGATAAAGTAAAAACCACACAGGGAGTTTCCAGTGGGCCTATTTCTTTTATGCAAGTATTTAACGCGGCTACAGAAACGGTAAAACAAGGAGGCACCCGTCGTGGAGCAAATATGGGTATCCTTCGTATAGATCATCCAGATATTATGCAGTTTATAGACTGTAAGCTGGATAAAACTGCCCTAACAAATTTTAATATTTCTGTTGGTCTTACAGAAGAGTTTATGGAAGCAGTACTATCTAAGCAATCATATAGACTATATAACCCTAGAACAAAAGATATTGCTGCGACATTAGATGCTAGAGAAGTATTCAATAAAATTGTTAAAAATGCATGGGAAAATGGTGAACCAGGTATCATTTTTCTTGATCGCCTAAATAGGGACAATCCTACGCCACATATTGGTGAAATAGAGGCTACTAATCCTTGTGGAGAACAGCCATTATTGCCTTATGAATCATGTAATTTGGGCTCTATTAACTTGGTTAAATTTGTTAAGGACGGTAAGATAGACTATAAAAGACTAAAGAGTACTGTTCATACAGCAGTTAATTTTCTTAATGGTGTTATCGATGTAAATAAGTATCCATTAAAGCAAATTGAAGATCAGACTAAGGGTAATAGGAAGATTGGCCTTGGGGTTATGGGCTGGGCAGAGACGCTAATATTACTAGGCATCCCGTATAATTCTCATAAAGCTATTGAAATAGCCGATGAGGTAATGCAGTTTATAAATAGTGAAGGGCACAGAGAATCAGAGCGTTTAGCAAAAGTTAATGGCGCGTATCCAAATTTTATTGGCAAGCTACCAATTAGAAATGCTACAGTAACTACCATAGCTCCAACAGGAACTATATCTATGATAGCCGGAGTAGCCTCTGGAGTAGAGCCTCTATTTGCTATATGCTTTATGCGTAGACAAATGGATATTGTTATGTATGAAACAAACTGGCTCTTCACTAAGATGGCTAAGGAACGTGGTTTTTATAGTACTGAACTGTTAAAGAAAATAACTGATAATCATGGCTCTGTTAGAGGCATTGCTGAAGTACCAATAGATATTCAGAAATTATTTGTTACAGCTCATGATATTACACCAGATGATCATATACAAATGCAGGCGGCATTTCAAGAACATACTGATAATGCTGTGTCTAAGACTATAAATTTTAGCAGTGATGCTACTGAAAAAGATGTAGAAGATGCTTATATTCTAGCGTATACTTCTGGCTGTAAAGGTGTAACTATTTATAGAGATGGTAGTCGAGATGAGCAGGTTTTATCAACTGGCTCTTCTAAAATAATAGAGCCTACAGATAACCGCCGTGATCGTCCACAAGCATTGACTGGTTTAACATACCAGATGCAAACTGGCTGTGGCCCATTATACATAACTATAAATGAAGATGATCAAGGTGTTTTTGAATTATTTACTATGATGGGCAAAGCAGGTGGTTGTGCAGCTTCTCAATCTGAGGCTATGGGCAGAATGGTTTCTTTAGCTTGGCGTAGTGGAGTAGAAGCTAGGCAAGTAATGAAGCAGTTAAAAGGTATATCATGTCATAAGCCATCAGGTTTTGGTGAGAATAGAATTTTGAGCTGCGCTGATGCAGTAGCCACGGCTATAGAGAAACATCTTAATGAGCATATAGTTATAAAACAGGAACGTGGTGCATGCCCTGAATGTGGTGGTAGCATTGAGCATGAGGGTGGTTGTGCTGTATGTAGAGTATGTGGATATTCTGAGTGTGCATAGGGGGATAATATGCCAGTTTTAATTACAACTTTAGAAGTTAATAAAGTTTTTATTGGTAAGTATGGTCTAAAAAGAAAGATATTAGAGATTAAAACTAATAGTGTTAGGTTTTTAGTAACAGATATTGGAACTAAACCACCAGTTAGGTTTAAGTTGATGCAGGAATATGAAGTTGATATACAAGATTTTGCCCGTTGGGCTGAGTCAGAAACTGTACAGTAAGTTAATAAAAACCCCTAGTTATTTACAACTAGGGGTTTTTATTTATCTTCTAATGTAATAATTTGTTTACACTAAAATTCACATAGTATATAATTATCAAAATTAAATGAATGGAGGCCCACCTATGAGTGAGAGCACTGAAGAAAGAGTAAAATTTTCCCAATCAAAAGGTCTAAAGTCACTTCCACGTATGTCTAATCCTGGGCATAAGCACAAGTATGAAATCTGTAATGAAAAGTTTGCCAAAGATAATAATGAGTTTCAGTCAGCATGTGATAGAGCTGGTGTAAAGCCGACTACTCGTCAAGCCTCTAAGTTCAGAAATAAAAAAGGTAGAGCTTATTTAGAAGGGAGACATTAATGTCTTCTTATTTTGACCGTGCTCAACTGTTTATAAATGGCTCTAAATCACCATATTATCAGATACTTACTGATATAGACCCTGAAAATAGACTAGATAATGACCAAAGGGCTATTATGGCTCTTATTCTTGATAAAGCACAGGGTCAGCATAAAATAGAACTCTATAAAATAAAGGATTATGCTGAAAAAGTAGCCTTAGCCCAGTCACTTATGCCAGGTGGTTTTATTCATAGCCGACAGGTATTAGTACAGTTATGGTTACAATCTAGGCTAGAACACTATGTTAAGATAGATGGACTTGGCCACTATGAAGATATCTGAGTCAAAACCATATGCTGTAGAGTTAGAATATTCAGATGAATATCTTGAACTAGAGGAGCAACATTTTGGTCTATGCCTAGCATGTGGTGAAGAATCTACTAGCTGTGAACCAGATGCCTCTAATTATACATGTGAAGTTTGTGGTGCTAAAAAGGTATATGGCACTGCTAATCTTTTAATGATGAATAGGTTTATTTTTCCATGAGTCTTTCTTGTGTTTATATAATATCACATGTGATATTATATAAAAAATACATGAGGAGGCTAGTATGCAAACATTTCTACCATATCCTGATTTTAAGGATTCAGTTGCTTGCCTAGACAACAAACGCCTAGGCAAGCAGCGTATTGAAGTTCTTCAAATACTAGTAGCTTTAACAACAGGCAAAGGTTGGATTCATCATCCTGCTACAAAAATGTGGAAAGGATGTGAAAATGCATTAGCTCTATATGGTATTATGGCATGTGAGGAATACCTTCGTAGAGGATTCAAAGACGAAACTAGATTTAAACTAATGGAGTTCTATGATATAGATGCTCCAGTTAATATGCCTATATGGTTTGGGCATTCAGAATTTCATGTATCCCATCAGAGTAATCTTAAACGTAAGTATCCTGATTATTACCCATTCCATGTTCTAAATGATTTGCCTTACTGCTGGCCAACATTTATGAATGGGATATGGGTTTTAAGATTTAAGCACGCTGGAGCACCACAGTATATTAAATCATTGGAGATTCAACTTTAATGCCAAAGTATAACTATTATAGCAATATTATGCCCGAAACAGAGGATAAATTTATTGCTATTTCTGCTATACTTAAGTCTAGACATTTAGGTCAAGTAAAATCTTGGGGCTATGAAATAATAGCTGCAGATTTTACTCTTTCAATTTATGAAAGATCATCAACAATTAACATAGCTTCAGTCAATAGTTCTATTGTCATAGATAATGATATTATTTTTAGCCATCTGATTAAAGAGTTTTACACTGCGTGACCCGGCACCTCCTTGCAAACGGGATTATCTAACATCGGGTCTAAAATGCATAGTGTTAGATGGTAGATTCCCTAATGGCAGAAACCTGTGTCTAGTTCCAGCATTCAAGGTTTCAGACACTATAGTGACAGAGGGTGAAAGTCCCTCAACCTATCTTAGGAGTTTTTATGACGCCACAAGTTCATATGCTAAGTACTATGTCTGATCTATCTGATAAACAGCTTAAAAGAATTATGGATATATTAGATTGTACAAAATGCGTAGCCGATCCTAAACGTCAGTTATATTACTTTATGAATAAAGCAGTAGATGAGGCAAAGTAATGATAAATCCTGAAGGTCAACAAATAACTGCACTTGAATGTCTTTGGGCTTGGCATTGTAGAGATAGCCGATTTGTACTAGCTGGCTACGCTGGCACTGGTAAAACTAGCCTGATACCTCATATTCAGGATATGTACCCTGGTGCCGTAGTAGTTACATATACAAATAAGGCATCTCTTGTGCTTCGTAGCAAGGGTGTTAGTAATGTAACAACTATACATAGATTAATGTATACGTTAGAAGATGAAAGAACAATGTCTTGGGCTAAGAATGACTTTTTAAAAGATAGACCATCTATTATAATTGTTGATGAAGCATCAATGGTAGGTGAGAAAATTCGTAAAGATCTTGAGTCATATAGGATACCAGTTATTTACATTGGTGACCCTTTTCAATTACCACCAGTTAATGAAGATGGCTCAATCATGGAAGAAGCTGATTTTCAACTAACTGAAATTAGAAGACAGGCTAAAGATAGCCCTATTATTAAAATAGCTACGGCTATTAGAGAGGGTAAAAAATATGATGATGTAGATCAATATGAGATTAAAGATGATATATTGTCGTCTTTTGAAACAGTTCTTTGTCATAGTAATGCTAAGCGTTTTCAACTTAATGAACGAATTCGTAATTTTAGAGGCTTTGAAGGACCACCTAGAGTTGGTGAACGTGTGGTCATGGCTAAAACTGACTATGATATTGGTATATTTGCAGGTGAAGTAGGCACAATTACGGAAGTAAATAGATACTTATATAGAGTATTATTTGATGGCCAAGAAGAAGATGTAGGTTTAGGTTACTGCAAGTTTATGGAAGTTGGAGAGAGTCCATACGCTAATGAATATAAGGGTAAAAGATGTCTTGATTTTGGATACGCAATTACTGTGCATAAAGCACAAGGTTCACAGTATGATAGTGTGTTATACTGGGATGAGCGTAGAGCTGATGCTAGGCATAGATATACTGGGGCTACTAGAGCTGTTAATAAACTAGTTATGGCCGGATACTAACATAGTCCTATAGAGGAATTTAATTAATGGCAGATACGTATTATATTTCACTAGGAAGTAATTCTAGTAGAAAAAAAGTAGATAAAGATACTTATAAGATGTATATGGATTTAGCAAATATTCCATCTGAAGTTCTTGCTGAATTTGATACACCATTATTAGTTGGTACTATAGAAGAAAATCATGTATACTATATGCGTGATAATCATACTTTTAAGAGACTTACCGGTACTATAGATAATATGATTATTCAGATAGAAGAAGAGATTAAAGATGGCTATAAGCATGGGATGTTATGTGCACATGATAAAAAAGAAGTAGTTCATATGAGTGGTTTTTTAAAAGAGTTAGAAGCCAGAGAATGGCTAAAATCATACCTAGAAGGAGAATAATATGAAGACAATTGTAATTCATGACAGCTGTGGAGAAAGACCGCTTAAATTTTTCATTGTAGACGGTGATAAAACTCACCTGCATGGAGTTTACGTAGGCCAAGCAGGAATTGCAGAAGAAGCAGAAGCTGAAGTAATAGAAATTATAGAAAGTGCTGAGTCTTTTGATTCATTTCCTATTATTGCTGTAGATAGCGATACTGTAGTTATTACAGTAGGCTTTATACCATGAAGATTAAAGAGTTTAAAGATGGCTCAAAAGCCATACATAGAGATCATGGTATAGGAACAATAAAAGAGTGTACTGATGTAGACTATGTGTATTTTATAGCTGATTCTGATGGTATTGAGTACTTTGCTTATAGAGGGTATTTATCTAGTGTTAAGGAGACGCAATGAAAACTAAACTTGATGCATTAAAAGAAAAAGTAACTGGTTTAAAGGGTTCTGCCAAGGCTGTAGTTGAAAGAAAAATTGTAGAGCTTGAAGCAAAACAGTTTGAAACAACCGCAAAAGAGTACACACTTACCGAACTAATTGAGCAGTCATCAACACTTGTTGATGAGCTTGAATTAAGCTTAGCTAGTTTAGAAAATAAACTAGTTAGTGTAATGCCAGCCTTAACGCAGTCACTTACTGCAGTAAGCAGTATACCTAAGTCGCCATCTGCAATAGCAAGCGTTATTGAGACTAATAGATCACTTAGTAGTGTTATTAGTAAGATTAACTCTATTACTGAACAAATTAGGCTATAAATACATAGCCTGGGTAAGTGATCTTACCCAGGCTTTTTATCTTATTTGTTTACAATAAACTTCACATGGGTTATAATATGCAAACAATAGATGATCGCATAGTTAATAACTTGTTAGCTTCATTAATAATATCATTAATATCTTCGCTTGAAAAACAAATCCCAGAACATAGTCGTAAAGCGAGAGCTTTACGAAAAGTTGAAGAGTCAATAAAAGAACTTGGTTCTTTACATACAATGGAAATTAGCCCAGAAATAGCGATGGTTGGTGCTAGACTTTGGAATCAATTACTTTTAGGTTTACAAGAATTTTTAGAGAATTATGTAGAAGATGATGAGCAGTTAAGCTTGTTTCAAGACTATTGAATCTTAACTTTAATAAGTAGTTAATATTACTAGCTTATTTAAATATAGCATTAGTACAAAGGAATGAAAATTATGAAAGACTATACCATTGAAATGTTTTCTAATCATTTTATAGAATTTATGCATGTGCCTATAAATGAGATTAATAACACTAAAGATGCTTTTTATGCTGGTGCACAAACCTGTTTTGCAATGATGAGTACAGCTATTCAGAATAAAGATACAGAGTTACTAGCCAGAATAGCGAATGAGCTAGAAGTATATAAGGCTATGAAAGAGGCTAACTATAATGTATCTAATTAATAAACAAATAGTGTATGTATCAGGTTTACCAAGGTCTGGTAGCACTTTATTATGTCAATTGCTTGATCATCATAAGGACATACATAGCCCGGGCTATAGCTCTCCCTTAGCCTCTATTATAGAAACTATTAGACAATCAGTATCTAGTAATAATTTTTTTCTAAGTCAACTAGATTCAGACTTTGATACTGCATATAATAGACTATACCGCTCTTATAGAGCATTTATTAATGGCTGGTTAGATGATTCAACTGCTAGCCTAATAGTAGATAAAAGTAGAGCTTGGCTGGGTATGCTTCAAACTATTAGTACAATTGATCCCAACTATAAGATGATAGTCTGTATACGAGATTTAGTTCAATTATATGGATCTATAGATAAACAGCATAAGAATACAATATTAATATCTTACTCTGATCAGCATACAACTAATAGCTCTTGGTATAGAGCAGATCAGGCTTATTCACCAACAGGAGTTGTCGGAGGACCATTAAGAGCTATTGAAAACTTACAAGATATTGATAAGGAGTATAAAGCAGACAGTAATATATACTTTCTAAAGTATGAAAATTTAATAACAAATACTAATAATGAGCTGGCCAATATAGCCAGATTTTTAGGAATTGAAAATTTTGACATTGATTTGACAAATCTTATAGTAAAACCACATGAGTCAGACTCACATTATAGATTTAAATTTAGGCATAATACGTATAGTAGTATATTTCCTATGCATCAGCATAAAGTTCCAAAAAGAATAGCTTCAGAGATTGTTCAGAAATTTAAATGGTACTATGATTTTTTCTATCCAACTCTGTATAAAGAACTAATGGCCCTACCTATTCCTAAGACCTCTTTTGGAGGATCAAGACAAGGAGAAAACAATGGCCCGGCATAAGCTTAGTTTAGACATTAATTATGTTTCAGACTGGGACGTACAGGCGGCTATAAGAGAACTTTTTCAAAACGCCATAGATCATGGTAGTTGGTCTTTTTCTGTGCAAGGGTCATCTCTTAAAATCATATCATATGATACTAGTCTTGAACTATCAACACTATTATTGGGCTATTCTAAAAAGAACAATAATCAGGCCATTGGTAAATATGGTGAGGGTTTTAAGTTAGCCTCACTGGTTCTTAAAAGACTGGGCTATTGGGTAGAGATACATAATGGCAATGATTTTTGGGTACCAAAACTTATAGATAGCCGCACATATAAGACAAAACAGCTAGTTTTTGACGTCATGCATAATTATTTTGAAATAGCTCAGCCATTAACATTTATAGTTAATGGGCTGTCTTCAGAAGATTTACATACTATGTATGAAAGAAATTTACACCTAGAACCAAAAGTAGCATGGCAATCAACATCTAAAGGGGTTATTCTTAACGACAGACCAGGTCAGATATTTATAGGTGGGCTGTATGTAGCTACGCTACAAGATTTTGTATATGGGTATAACTTTAAACCAGATGCAATATCTATTGATAGAGACCGTAGGATAGTTAGAGATTTTGATGTAGCCTGGTTAACTGCCCAAATGTGGAAAGAGACTACTGAGTATGAAATAGTTAATAAGCTCATAGTAGATAAAGCTCCAGATGTAAAAGATTTAACATACTTTACTTACGGCTTAGACGCTGGATTTGCTGATATAGCAGCAAGCGTATTTATATCAGAGCACGGTGAAGACGCGCTACCGGTATCAAGTAACTCAGAACTAGCTAAAGCACAAGAAGAAAATTATCAAAAAATTGTACTAGTAGAACCAGTACAAAAAGAGTTTATAACTAGGTCTATTTTATATACTACTCCGCCACCACCAAAACCAATAAAAACTCCTAGGGAAAGACTTATGGAGTTTAAAATAGAATATTGGCCACAACTTCTATCAGAAGAAGTTTGTGAAGCGTTAGATACTCTTATAGAAGAGGCAGAGTCTTGGAGAAAGTTATGAGAATAAAATTAAGCCTAATTAAGCTAGGAGATAAGCTACAGATATTTACAGCAAACGGGCTATTTACAGGCACTGTAATAGATATTATAGAAGCAGGTACTTGGCCAGATAGTGGTAAAATACATAAATACTATAGCCTAAATGAGCAACATAAATATTTTAAAACAGTATGTAGATCATTACCAGTTGATAGAATAATTATTTTAAAGGATGAAGGTGGATATTTTGTACTACCTAGAGTTGATAAGGCAGACAGATATTTACTTGATATAAAGATGGTGACTGAATGAAATGCCCATACTGTAAAAATCATCATGATAAAAAATCTTTTGAGTTAATAAATGGCAGGATTAGAACTGTTTACACTTGTGAGCAATGTGGAAAAGCAGTTTATAAGATAGGCCATATATGGATTGAGTATATTAAATAAAAGTTACAGTATTTCATTACTTATGAAACAACGCTGTATAAGTAGACCAGTATAAATACTAAAGCCCTAAATAACGCTTATTCTTAGGAAAGAATAAAATGATGTATAAAGAGTATTTAGATACCTTGTATAGAAGAGGGTCAGCTGCTATAAGAAAGCAGTATAGAAAAGATCCACAGCCATGTGAAGTATGTGAAGATGGTAATACTTCTGTAACTGTAGAAGGAATATGGCTATGTGATGAACATATGAAAGAATTAAAGCGATTACAACCTATGCTGTCTACAAAGCAAAAGTTAGATAAGTTAGGAATAGCATATGCTTCTGAATCAGAATTTAACTCTGGTAAGTACTCTTTAAAAAGAGTAAATATTGAGTATAAAGTTCCATTTAAAGTTTCATTTAGAACAGAGATATATGATTATAATGGTACTGGTAAAAGGACTAAAAAGTGATAAAATTAATTGTATTCAAGCCCAAATCAATTCCTAAGCATAGCTTTTATTTAGATTATCCTATGGTAAGAAGATCAGTAGTATTATTTATATCATCTACTGATGATTTACATAAGCTTGGTATAACAAGACATGCAAAACTTTCTAGCTATATAGTATATACAGGTTTGCCATTTAGAGAGTCTAGGAATGTTATACATCAACTAAAACAAAATGGCCTAAGAGTATTTAATTATGACTCAGACACTATGTTTATTGATAAAGACGCTTATATAGGAGAAGATAATGAAGCTAAAGTTGCAAGAGAGGCTGATAAAAGCTATACAGAAAATATTTAAATGCTATATGCTTAAGTGGCATGATTGGACCTGTGCAGCTTCTGAGGGCTTACCTCCAACAGAGGCACAGTTAAGAGGTGGAGTAGAAGGCTTCTGGGATTACGCAACTATGTATTGTAAACGTTGTGGGAGGAAATATGGACGACATTGAAATTATGGCAGCTAAAGCTGCTGTTAAGAAAATGATGCGAGACGGCTATGTTTCTATCTGTACAATAGACAAAATATTAGAAATGTCTGGTGGTATTCCAGATAGTAAAGACTATAATATATTACGTGCACTTCATTGTGTGCATTTTTCTGATATGGAGCCAGAGCTACGTAGAGGCTTGCCTGTCCTAATATCTAGGGTTTTGGAATCTAAACCAATACATTTAGATATTGAGTTTAACACTAAGCATAAACCTTTGCTATTGGAGGCATAAATGCCTGTTAAAGTTAAAGTAAAACTCAAGAAGCGGTCTAATAGACAAAATATAGATATTATAAAAGAAAAGTATGGTTTTTACAAACCAGAAGCGGAAGCTAATATAAGAAATAATTTTAGCTTCATGCAAAAACCAACCATTAGTAGACTAGCAGTAGCAATAGACCTTTTCGGTCTTAAAGAAGACTATTTTAATATACTGAGGAGAAATAAAAATGGAAGAGCTTCAGAAGGAAGATCTACAGTATATGGAGATAATGACCCAAGAAGAGTTCTTGAACCAATTCGAGGCTCAGAAGAAGGAAAAAGACTTAGCCAAAACGAGGAAAACACCTTGCTGCTTGATTGGGCTAAAGAGCGTGGAAAGTTAAATGCGCAGTCAGTGTTTATGGATAGGTGGCATGCACAAACAGAAGTAATGGGAAAGCCTATTAGAGGCCAAGAACACTTAGTTATATTTAATGGTAAGCAAGTAGAAAAGGCTAGGTACTTATGGCCGCAAGATAGTTGGAAAGACGTATTAAATGCCTATGATAAACATAATGCGTATTTTCCAGGAACAGCGTATAAGTTTGAAAACTTTTCAGAACCACATAAGGATGGCTTACCACTAATGGCAGTTTATACACAACCCGCTATAAAAGGTGAGCCAGCAAATTATAATGATGTTAGTCAATTAATGTTAAATAAGGGCTTTATACCAGTTAGGCATGTTCCAAATAATACTGATGGCATGGATGATAGTTTAGCTATTAAATGGTGGAATCCAATTAATAACGATATTGTATCTGATCTAGGTCCTAGAAATGTACTGAATGTTAATGGAAAACTAGCATTTATTGATCCAAATATAGACACTGTTAATAACATACCTGGGCTTAGAGAACGTATTATAAGCACCGTAGAACGAAGCCAGATTATAACAGCGTTAAATAATCAGGCATCTAATGGTTTAATGTCTAAGTCTATAGCTTTAAAGCAGGATAATTATGATGGGCTTGGTATTGAGGCTATAGTTAATGATGTACTTAAAACGTATGAAAAATTTTATTCGTCAAAGCCTGAATCTTTAGAACAGTATAAACTAATGTCTGAAGTCTTATTAGAGGCCTAAATGAATATACCAGCTCTAATACCAAAATCTATACAAAATAATAAAACTATACCAATAGGGGCTAAAGTAGTAATAACTAACCCACTTAGAGTTATAAGAGTTGGTTATCCAATGTCTATAGATGACGCCATATCATATGTTGAAACTACTATGAGTACTGACATAAAAAATTTATTTAAATCAATTGGTTATATAAAAACTATTAATCTAGGCGTAGAGCTTAATTTTGCTAAATTAGCAACTGTCTGGCCACCTATAGATAAAGTAGGTAGAAAAACCTATAATGAAATAGTTAAAGCTTTAGCTTATGAGTATTTACATCAGACTGGATTTGGTGGTAAAGAAAGAACTATTCATGTAAAAGAATATCTAGATTATCAAGGAAAAATCTTAACCGTAGCTGATAAAAAAGTTGTTAAAACTGGCACGTACTATCCACCAGGAGGTGATGCAGAAGATTGGTATCCTGGTGGATTAGACAATTGTAAAACACATGTACTGCTTAAGTTATGGGATTGGAATTTTTATTGTAAGTCAAATAATCTCTATGATGAAGCTTTTTGGATAGAATCATGCAATGTAAAGTT
The DNA here is from genome assembly GCA_938003925.1 of uncultured bacterium. Taxonomy (GTDB): domain Bacteria; phylum Patescibacteriota; class Patescibacteriia; order Patescibacteriales; family UBA12465. The sequence continues at coordinate 97,801 of CALKWQ010000016.1, read as the reverse complement.
AGAATAAAAATTGGTACTGGACCTATGCAAGTATATTTATTACCTAGTGTGCCTATAGTAGGTGATAGTATAATTTTACCATATCCAAGTGGTAATTCTTACTGGGCTGTTATAGACGGCTATAGCAAAGCTCAAGACTTATTTTATGCTTATTGGAGATAACTATGGCTTATGTTATTATGAGACAGCGACAAGCTGCGGTTTGTATGTTTGTGCCTACACCTATTAAAGTAATAGAGGCTTATACTAAAGAAGCTAAGAAGTATATTGATGATCTTAATAAAAAATCATCGGTTTATAGCTATTATAAAGTAAAGGTTCCTATGGAGCTATTATGAGTAAAATGTGTGGAAGATGTTATGATACTACTGATAAGCTATACGATTCAGGCTGTAATGAGAAGCCGGAATTATTAGCCGGTGCACCATTGGGAATGTATCATTGTCCCGACTGTGGGACTATGGTATTAGCTGGTATACCACATCCACCAATTTGTAAGAGGTGTTTAGATGAAATTAATTTTATGCCCAAAGTGCAATGATGTAATAAGATTAATAGATATTAAGCGAGCTTGTAGGTGCGGTAAAAGTTGGGGCTTTTATAAAGACAAAAGAAACGCTATTATAAATAGTGTAGCCGTACCTATTGGCATAGATAATAAAAGTTTAGCCTATGCTGTAAGAAATAGAGCCCTGACTGATTCTGAACTAAACAGTATAAAAGTAGATACTTTCATAATTCCATACGTTAGCCGTACAGTGGAGGTTAAAAATGAATGAGGAAAAAAGACTAATGTATCATTGGAGATTGTTCATAAACTACTTTAGCATAACCGGCTTTAGAAATTATAAGTCATCAGAATTTGATCAGTGTATGCATAATGACTATATTGCATGCGGAGAAGCGTCATGAAAATAGAACTTGATATAATTATATCTAAAGTTGATAAAGCTAGGAAAGCCCATATATGTGATTACTGTGGCAAGCAAATAGCTATTGGTAGTCACTATACTAAGCTTACTGTGCGTAGAAAAGGTGAACGCTTTCCGCATGATAAAAGAGTGTGTAAAGATCATAAAATGGGGCTAATACCACTAGGAGTACTTTTAAATGAAAAAATCTGAGGCTAGAGAAATATTAGGCTTAAGATATGATTCATCAAAGGACGAGCTAAAAGCTGCTTTTCGTGATTCATGTAAAATACACCATCCAGATGCTGGTGGTAATAGAGAATTATTTGATCAGGTGCGGTTAGCTTACGCTAAGCTAACTAATGATATTGAGAAACCAGAACATGGCCGAGCATATTCTGAGCTTCTAACTGCATTTAACATAGTTATAGATAAAATTGATAGTCCGGAAAATGTTGATCTAATTTATAGAGTAAAAGAAGTTATAAACACAGGCATAAATAACTTAAACAAAAGTAATTCTTCATTAATAAAAACTAGGGTAAAATATGAACAAGTTGTAGCTAGGCTAAGCTGTAAAACATCAAATGCTGTAGCTAATATGCTAATAGCTAAGTTAGAAGACTTAGAATCTAGTATAGATGACAATAATTATAAGATAGCTACACTAGAATTAGCTTTAGAACTAATGTCTAATTATAGCTATACCTTTGAGCAAACGGTTAATAATTTTGGAGGTATGACATGGCGATTATAAGAATAGGCGGGCAAACCCTTCAGGAAATGAGTGAGTCACAGCTTAGTAGATTACTACCAGAGTATGATAATAAGCCAGAGGTTAAAAATGAAATAATACGTTTGTTACAGATAAAATCTAGGCTTAGAAGAGAAGATGCTAGAAATAAGCATAGGGCAGATGAAGACTTTATTAAGGATAATTTCTAATGGTTACTTTCACAGTATCTGCAAGGGGAAAACCAATAGATATGCCTATGCCTATATTTCTTAATAGATCATATTATGAAGTGCTAGGTAAAATAGATAGCATATTTGGCTTTATGCGCTTTAGCCACTTCTATGGCGGTAGAAGTTTTATTTCACAACAAATATCAAGACAAGACCTATTTTGGATGTATGATAACAATATAGGACTTAGACTACCATTATCAAATCATAACTTTGATTATAAGGTGTATAGGAGTGAGCTACAATTTTTTAGAGATTTTCATAGAGCTGGGAATATAATTATATGTGCTAATGATAGTTTGGCTAACGCTATAAGAACAGATTTTCCGTTATTTAAAATTGAGGCTAGTGTTATAAATTGTATAACTACTCAAGACGACATAACTAATAGTCTAGTTTTATATGATTCTATAATTCTGCCAATGAGTTATTCTTCAAGCCCTGAACTATTGGTAAATTTAACCCCAAAAGATAGAATTGTTTTATTCGGTAATGCTGGCTGTGCTTATAACTGTCCTAATAAACTTTGTTATAAGTATATATCTGATAGTATATTCTTTGGAAAGGCTAGTGGCTATAATTGTTCGCAGAGTATAAATATAAGACCAAAATTAGGCTTTATAGAGTTTGATCTAGATAGATTAATAGCTATTGGCTATAGCAGATTTAAACTATTGCGTAAAATTCCTACTGGAACCACTGGCTATTAAATTTTATCAAGTAAAATATTTTGTTTACAATGATTACCACATAAAGTATAATTATTCTACTTTTGGAGATAATATATGAATATCTTTAGACTTGATAATGATCCTATAGTTTGTGCTAGAAATCATTGTGATAGGCACGTTGTTAAAATGCCTTTAGAGTATTTGGATATACTAAAAGGTTTAGATCATCCATTAGGCAGATGGGCTTGGGAATGTTGGGAAAACTTTGATTGGCTAAAGTTAATGGCTGAAGAAGTTTGTAGAGAATTTTTCTATAGATATAGGCAGTTGCATTGGTGTGCAAAAGACTTAGCCATATTATCAGCTCCACAACTTTTACCATTTAATGGACATTGTACTGAGCAGCCTTTCATTAATGAGGGCGTAGAAGTTATAACTAATTCTGTAATTGAAAACTATAGAGATATTTATCGTGGCCCTAAAAGACATTTATGTACATGGTCGCACAGACTCCCTCCAGTATGGTTTTCACCTGAACGAAAAGAAGGATTTTTAGGCACTGATAAATTATTTGAGGAGCTTACAAATGTTAGATAGACCTGCTGAAACACAAAAAGCATTCTTCGCAAGAGAGTTTCATTTATCGCAGGATGATAATAAGATATTAAGATTCTTTGAAAGTCAGGCAATACCTATGGTTAATACCTTTCTGCTACAAGGCTATTCAAAAGATGCAATAGCTGATGGCATGATTAAGGCTATTAATATTTGGCGAAATAAATAGTTTCTTCTACTATTGAATTAGTGGAGGCCTATGGCGGAGAGGCTTATAGCTCCACTAGGTTAGCCAGTAATTCATAGGAGTATTTATGAATTACTGGCTAATAGCTGATCCACATATGGGGCATAGATTGCTAGAGACTGAAGAATATGGTAGTAGGCCTAGCAAATTTGAAGACATTATTTTAAAAAATCTACAATTAATACAGCCTAATGATGTTTTGATATCTTTAGGTGATAATTCTTTTTATAATCATGAGTATTGGAACGCTAGACTAACAGAGGCAGTACATTCTAGTGTTAAAAAATGGCTAGTTTTAGGTAACCATGATAAAAAATCAATAAAATGGTATTTAAGTAACGGCTGGGATTTTGCAGCATCTGAAATAAGGTTAGCATTATACGGGTTTAATATTATTTTATCACATATCCCAGTTAATAACTGCTATGATTTTGTTAACGTACATGGTCATTTGCATACTAAGCAACATAGAGACTTTAAGCAATCATCAAGCCATTTTTTAGTATCTATGGAATTAAATAACTATAGACCAGTTTCTTTAAGGTCAATACTAGGTGCGTAATGAAAACAGTTATTCTAATTTTAGGCCTACCAACTAGTGGTAAAACTACATTAGCAAACCTGCTTAAAACAAAGTTTGAAAAAGTAACTCATATTAATGGCGACGATATAAGAAGGTTGCATAATGATTGGGATTTTTCAATTGAAGGAAGACTTAGGCAGGCATTTCGTATAAAAGAAGTAGCAGACTTAGCAGATATTGGTACTGTGATTATAGATTTTGTTTGTCCTTTAGAGCTAATGCGTGATATAATTAAGGCTGATATCACAATTTGGGTTGATACAATAAATGAAAGTATTTATGATGATACAAATAAACTATTTGAGTTACCAACAGAGTACGACTATCATATAGTTGGTGAAAAAAATGCTGAAGCTCATGTAGATAATATTCTTAATTTAGCTAAAGTTAAATTTGACTCTAAGCTACCAACTGTACAAATGCTTGGCAGATGGCAACCTTGGCATGCTGGACATATGGCTTTATTTGAAAGAGCTATAGCCAAAACTGGTCAAGTTGCTATATTAGTTCGTGATTGTGCCGGTACTAGTGAATCAAATCCGTTTGATTTTAAAACCGTTAGATGGAATATAACTAGAGCACTTGATAATAAGTACCTTGGTAAGTATACTATTATACTAGTTCCAAACATAACAAATATAACTTACGGTAGGGACGTTGGGTATAAAATAGAGCAAGAAGTATTTGACGAAACTATTCATAGTATTTCGGCTACAGATATAAGAAAATCTATGGGTTATTAAATGAAAGATTCTAGGCTTAGAAGTTTTATAAAGGCTTATAGTTGGAGAATTTGTGGCTCTTGTATTACTTTTTGTATTTCATACATAGTTACTGGTAAAATAGTAGTTTCAAGCACAATCTCATTAACAGAATTAGTCATAAAGCCATTTTTCTATTGGCTGCATGAAAGAGGCTGGGCTAATATTAAGTGGGGTAAACTATATGCTAGCTGTTAAGAAGTGTGCAGAATGCAGTGGTAATAGTTTTAAAGTATTAGTTGATACTAATATAGTTAGTTTGGTTTGTGAACACTGTGGTCAGTTTTATGCCACCTCAATATTAAAACGTTTACCTGATGATAATGAAGCAACTAGACAGATTAAGATAAGTATAAGACCAACTTCTAAGGATCTTATTAGTGTTTAAGCCAAACGTATTAAAAACACCTTTAGTGGCCTCAGTAGAAGCTATAGCTTCTATAGCATCTCCACAATTGTCTAGTATTGATAATTCAGTACCAGTTATTCTTTATTCTAAAAGTTTAGAACCTATAGGTAAAGTAAATGTTGTAGTACCAGCAGATGGTCTATATGGTATTTTATACCTAGATAAGATATACTTATTAAGAAATTCTATATACGTAGAAACTGATATAATAAAAGCTTTTCCTAGTTAGTATTTAAGCATATAATGGAAAGGTGGTCGAGTTGGTTTATGGCACCGGTCTTGAAAACCGGCGAAGTTTAAACTTCCGTGAGTTCAAATCTCACCCTTTCCGCCATTATTCCCCGATAGCTCAGTTGGTAGAGCATCTGACTGTTAATCAGAGTGTCGTAGGTTCGAGTCCTACTCGGGGAGCCAAAGGAGATAAAGTGGTAATTCAAGTTAAAGAAGGAATTATGCCAATAAAGCTTAAAACAGTTAGTGATATGCCAAAAGTAGGCGATTATTTGTATATTCCTGACAAAGTAATGGTTACTGAGGTATGTTCAAGTGCGTTGGGAGTCATTGTTAATGTCGAACGGAAAAAGTAATTATAGGATAGTTGATACTGTTTCTGGTGCACACTTTAGTTTATTTTTAGACTATTTACCACAGTTGGGGTCTAAAATTAGACTAAATGCATTAGTTGTTCTAACAGTAGTTGAGTTTAATTTACCCAATAGTATAGTAGTAACATCAAATGCATCATATGATGAAGTTATGAGGGCTATTAATGGGTGATTTTGCTTCAATGAACTACGGCGCAAAACGTAAGCTACAGACTGCCGCTAAATCTGATAAAACTATTTATACGTTCATGGTTGTAATTCTTCACCTGAAGGTTTGCATAAAAATTGTTTAGGTTGTCATCATATATCTGATAAAAAATGTAAATATATTAGATTTCCAAAACAGAGAAAATGGCCATGTTATTTTAGGGATAATTGTCCCAGTAGCTCAGCTGGATAGAGCAACGGCCTTCTAAGCCGTAGGTCAAAGGTTCGAATCCTTTCTGGGATGCCATCGGTGTGTAGCGCAGTCTGGTAGCGCACTTGCCTTGGGAGCAAGGGGTCGCAGGTTCAAATCCTGCCACACCGACCATTTTTAGGTACTAAAATGATAAGCATAGTTCCAATAATAGATAAGATAATAAGAGAAGATGATGCTTTTATCTGTTATGATAAAAATGAAGAGTTAGTATGCGTTACTTCGTCAAAAGAAATAGCTGATATGTACTTTGCAATACCTATGGTACTAACTAGACAAGCAGAGATAATAGAAGATTTAAAAGCCAGGCTAGAATATGTAACTGAGGAATATAATAATCTTGTAATGGGGATGATTCCTAGTGGCTCTAATCTCATTCACTAATAAAATATGGAAAGAAGAGCCTTCACTCAGTGATTTTGTTACTGAGCTTTCTATTATGTATAAAAGACCAAAGTATTTAATAAAAGTATACTACGCTTTTGAAGCAGTATACTTTACTTTTATAGAGAGAAAATTATATATTCTTCTAAAGTCGTCTGTCCATAATGGATGGACTATAGGTTTTGTGCATACTAATGTAGTTAATAGAAATTATATCCCATATATTCAAGATGCTTTACAATCTATATGCAGTAAGAAAGGGCTATAATGCTTTTTACAATTGAGGGCGTTGATGGAGTTGGTAAAACAACAATAATGCAGAAAGTAGCCAGGCAGCTCATTAATGAAGGATATGATAATTTTCTTCTAACTAAAGAGCCAGGTGGTCCTATAGCATTAATGGCTGAATGGGGTTTAGAACCAGGTGATGAGCTAAACAGCTATTTTGGTAAGCCGTATCAAACTGGTCCACAGGTTAGAGACTTTTGCGTTAATCACCCTGAAATTCCGCAGCTTGCAAAAAGAGCACTATATAAAGCCGATTCTTTATGTAATTGGGAATTTATACTAAAGCCAGCTATACAGTCTGATGTCTTTATAATTTCAGATAGAAGCTGGATAAGCGATTTAGTATATGGCTCAGTATTATGTAAGCTAGATCCACATGCACTATTTCAATTTAATATGGCTTTAACACCTCAATTACATGCAATAACTAATGTTATTTGTTTAACAGCTCCAAATGATGTGAGAGAGGCTAGATTAGCTGGCAATATAGTTGATCACATGGACAAGCTAGGTCCTAAGGTTAGATCAGAGCTAGCCAGCTGTTACGAAAATGTAATAAATGATTATGTTAAAATTGACCAGAAATGGTTTGTAGACACTAATAAAGAAATAGATAGTATAGTTAATGAAGTTGTCAACATTATAGTTGGAGATTACTAATGCTATCAGAATGGATACCTACTCCTGGTGATAGAATTATAACAGTTATCACAACAGATTCTAAACAGGAATTAGTATATCTTAATTCAGAGTCAGCAGTATTGACTACTGTTAATGATACCTTCTTAATATTAACAAGTGAGTGGCGGCCATGGGCTCATCAAATAATTGATTGGCTAAGTGCACAAAGAAATATAGATAGACAGACTGTATTAAAGCTTTTAATAGAGTTCGAAAAACAAAATACAGAACTAGATTTTGACTCATTATGTCTTAAATTTCTAAAACATTATTTAGAACAAAAATCATTCTCATTTATGGAGGTTTAATATGCCGGCTATTAAAGTAAATGATGCACTATTGTGTGTTAATTGTGATTCTATTTTTGAACTACCAGAAAAACCGTGTAATGTTGTATGTCCGGTGTGTACCTCTAACGCGTATATCAGGCTAAGTACTATTTTAAATAGACCTAATGGAGAAGAAAAATAACTCCCATGTAAATTTTTTGTATCAATGTGATTTCACATACGATATAATATTTTTAAACAGTGAGTGATAAATATTTATTATAGGAGGTATTTGGTATGAAAAAATAAATTGTCCAGTAAATTAATTTGTTTACATCGTTTTTCACACGTAGTATAATCCATTACACTTAAATTTGAAAGGAGAAGTACCATGGCTGGAAAGCAAAAGTATGATACCATTGAAGAAGTTGTAGCAGCAACAGGCGTAGAGCTCAACGAGAAGACACGTCCCTTCCTAGAGTCCTTTGTCAAAAAAGCTGCAAAAGAGGCAGGTGAGTCTTCATCCAATAAGAAAAAGTCACTTCTTGAGAAGGCTAAAGAGTTTGGTTTTGAAGGTCTGAATGCAGAAGAAGAAAATACTAGCTCATTGCTGGTAAAAATTATTACCTTCCTGTTTGATGCTGGTCGTGAAGAAGAAATGAAAGCATTTGCTTCTGAAAATAACCTGCATGTAACTGAAGAAGGCCATATTCACCGTATTCGTCAGGCTGTTAAGCCTATTGAGCAGCGTAATGCAGGTGTTAAAGAAGGTTCTGTTGGTTATAATACTATTCAGCTGCTTAAAGATCCAGAATTGGCTAATCTTTCTGCTTCTGAATTGGCACAAAAACAGGCTGAAATCTATGGCCAAAATACTACTGCAGCATGTGTTCAGTGGTATATTAATTATTGTAACAAAAAGAAGGCTTCAGCTGAAGCCGAGGGCAATATGGAGCTGGCTGAAGAATATACAATTTGTCAGCGTCAACGTGCTGCACGTACAGGTAAAGCAGCAACAACTGGTATTGCTCTAGGTGCTGAATTGACTCTAGAAAAGGCTATGAAGCCACGTGGTTTTGCTAAGAAAAAAGCTGAAGCTTCTGATCTTGGCGAGTCAATGAATCTTGACTAATATTGCTGAGTAAAAGAAGGATCCATGTTATGCATGGATCCTTCTTTTACTCTTACCTGAGTGAGAATTGAAATGTGAGTTTAATAAAACTCACAGTTTTTTACAAAAGGAGGAAACATGAATAAGGCTATCGTATACTGCGATGGATCCTTTGATCCCTACCGAAAAATTGGAGGATATGGTGTAGTTATTCTTCATAAAGGAACAAAAGAATTTAGTGAATCTAGCCTAGACGCCAGTAGCTCAACTAGAGCAGAAATGTTAGGTGTTATTAGGGCTATAGAATCTGTAGGAAATAAAACAGATATTATACAAATATATACAGATTCAAAGACTATTGTAGATGCAGCCACAAAACATTTACAAATATGGATAGGAAATAAATGGAAAAAAGATATTAAGAATAAGGACTTATGGCTTAGAATTTTTAGCCTGATGAAACAGTACTTAATTGAGTGGTATTGGGTGAATGGTCATAGTGGAAATCAATATAATGATAGAGCTGACTATTTAGCCAAACAATCAATAGGAGTTGAATATGCTGGTATTATTTGGTGAAGAATTTTTTACTTTAGAAGAAGTTGTTTTAAAGTCAGGTTATCAACGAGGAACGTTGTATAATCTAACTAATGCTGGTATTATAAGCCCTCCAGTCCGAGGATTAGACAATTCTGTTTATCCTAGTCAAGGTTTGTATAAAAAAGTGGTATTTGAAGAACTACTTTTTTATCAAAGTCAAAAATTGCTAGGAAAAACAAAAAGAGAAATTAGTCTACAACTTCGTACTGAGAGGATAAACAATGAGTCACAACTACCGTTACTGGAAACCAGAGGGTAAATCCCCTTGGAAATTATTTCAAGACTCAGAAAATGGTATTCAAGAAGCTATAGCTAAAGGTGCTAAGTATTATACTATTCTATCAGTTGATCAAGACGTTGATAAACTAGAGGCTGATACTAAGGTAAACTATAAAGGACCACTATACTTTGATATAGATAGTGATGATGAAAATAGCAGTCTTTATGACTGTAGGAAACTAGTTTTATCTTTGTATAAAGACTATGGGGTAAATTTAAACCAAATACATATTTTTTGTTCAGGTGGTAAAGGTTTTCATGTAGTTGTTCCAGCGAAGATTTTTTCTAAGGGAACAGCTAATGCTTATTTACCTTATACATATAAGAATATAGCCGTGACATTTGGTTTAGAATATCTTGACTATAGCATATATTCCGCTGGCAAAGGTAGAATGTGGCGTATTGAAAATCTTGAAAGACCTAACGGTAGGTTCAAGGTATTAATTACACCAGCACAACTATTCTCACTTTCTTCTGAAGAGATTAATGAATTAACCCAATATCCTGGTATGCCAGCTGTAGAAGTAAAACAATTAGATTTTTCTGCTGAATTAAGTGCTCTATTTAAGCGTAGTGAGTATAAGCCACAAAAAATACAGGCAATAGGACAAGAAAAGTTAAAAAATTTAAGTTCAAATCCAGCCTGTGTAAAAAAATTGCTTAAAGCAGAGTCATTAAAAGAAGGTAAGAGGTTTAATCAACTTATAATGGCTTTAGCCGCGTATGGTGTTGGTCGTGGATGGTCAATTGATGACATGATATCTGAGTCTGAGTACTTACGTGGTAGCGTGAAATCAGCTGCGTATAAAAGTGATAGAGATAAGTTATCTCATGTAAAGGCAATTTTTAAATACTTTGCTTCAAGTGCCGACAATCCACAGTATCAATTTGCGTGTGTTCATATGCAACATGTAGTTGATGTAATAGGTGATGCATGTCCACAATGTCCACTAATGGCTCAGATTGAGGCTGAGGAATATGATCCCTTACTAGGCTTAATGGTTGTTAATAATTGTTTTTATAAAAGAACAGATAGTGGTAAGTCACAGCTAACGACATTTAATATACATCCTACTTCGGTAATAGAGTATATTGATAACGACAATGATAACGAATATACTATGCATGCTAGGCTTAGTTCAACCATATCTAAGCTTAATATGCCAGTAACATTTACACCTCCTGATTGGGGTAGTAAATCAGCCTTTATTAAAAAACTGCCTCATCCAGAGTTTGCCTACCTAGGAGGTGATACAGACGTGTCAAGACTATTTCACGTATTAGGTCAGATTGACGTGCCTAAAAAAGTTGGAGTAAGAACTATTGGTATGCATCCAGTAAAAGGTATTTGGCATTTTGTATCACATGAGGGCTCTATTAATGCAAATGGTGAACGTGATGATCTTTTACTAGAAAGCGATTATAACCTACACACTAAGCTCATTTCAACAGAAATGCCTTCTGATAAAGAAGGCAAAGAAATGATAGACTTATTGTTTAAATTTAATGAGCCTGAGATTGTAATACCACTTGTAGGCTGGTTTACATCAGTATTCTTTAAAGAAAGAATATTTGCTATAACACATCAATTCCCACTATTATTTATCTTTGGGGCAGCTGGTTCAGGCAAAACACAAACTATTTTAGCACTTAAAAGCTTATTTGCTTTAACAACTGATAATGTTAAATCAATAGCCGATGTAACAAACTTTACATTAATAAAGTCAGCTTCAAGTAACAACACTATACCTCTTATGTTAGATGAGTATAAGTCTTCAACTTTTAGCCAGCAGCAAGTAAAGATGGTTTCAAAATTAATACGAGCAGCGTATAACAATGAAGCTGGAGAGCGTGGTACAGCGGGTCAGAAAATTTTACAATATTATTATAAGTCTCCTATAATAATAGCCGGTGAGCAGATAGTTTCTGAGCCAGCAGCTAAAGATCGTATATTGGAAGTTCATTTAACAAGGGCTATGTCTTCTAAACATTTTAATGAGTTTGAGAAGTTAAAACAATGCCCTTTAGATAAGCTTGGTAGAGTAATTCTAGATTTTGCGCTTAGTATTGATCAGGATGAATTAAAACGCTTATACCATGAAGCTTTCGAATCTGTACCGGCTATCTATAGAGATAGACCAAGAGTTAATCAGGCAATAATGTTATTAGGGTTAAAATTGATGGAAAAGGTGGCTACACCTTTTAATATGGATCATATTGTTAGACATGCTATTAAACAATATTGGGTTGATAGACTGCCATCATTAGAGGAAGAAGTTTTAGCAGCTAGTAAATCAGATGTTGATAGAATACTAGAGGCCATTAATGTAATGTCTGAAAACAATAGAACAGCATTGTTTAATAATCAGGATTATGTTATTGAAGATGGTATACTAAAGCTTAATATGAGGGTTATATACGCAAATTATACTAAGTTTGCATCAGAGTATAACCTAGATGCTGATACACCTAACTATACCACTTTTGTTAAATTGATTAGGAAAGAAGCTTATTATTTAAAAGATGATCAACCAACCAAGCTAGGACAGCATATGAGGCTATGTATGTTTCTAGATATAAAAACTCTACAGGCTAAAAATCTAGCCTTAGCCTCTTTAATAGAGCCTAAATTAGAAGCTCCAAATGAGGATCTTAAACTATGAAAGTTAGACTAAAAGAAGGGTATGAATTAATGCATACCCAACTTGAGACTCTAAAAACATATTGTAAAGAACCTAGGTATCCAGATTATTCTGAGCCTGGAGCTGGTAAAACTTGGCCTGCGGCTTTAATAGCTTTAGGAGCCTATGAAGATGGCTTAATAGATCATGCCATTATAGTGGCTCCTAAAGTTGTTCTAGGAGATTGGTTAAATGTCTATAAAAATATTATAGATACAGACTTTAGAAGCAATGTTACTTTATTATACGCACCAAAGTCTATTTTACCTCATATAACGCTAAAGCCTATTATTGTATGCTCGTATGAGACGGCTATGGCTGGTATAGAAATACTTAAAAATTTAGCTCGTAATAAAAGAGTAGCTGTTATTTATGATGAAGCACATAAGCTTAAAAATCATGAGTCAAAAAGAACTGTCGAGCTAACTGAATTAGCTCATTTGGCTAGAAGGTGCCATTTGCTAACTGGTACACCATTGACTAATGGTATGAAGAATGCATTTTCATATTTAAATATTCTATGGCCTGGGCAATATTACAACTCTTATAGAACTTTTAAACTTAGACATATGATTTTTAATAAACACTGTAAGCATATGTTATTGGGTTATAAAAATGTTCATGAGGTAGAGCAAATATTCTCAACTAGAGCAATTAGGTATCTTAAGCGTGAAATAATGGATCTTCCACCGATTACTTATACTACGAGACTTCTAGATTGGGATCCTAAGCAAAAAGCTTTCTATAAAAAGCTTATGGATGACCAAATTATAGAGCTTGAAGATAGGTTTATAGAGGCTACAGACCTAGGTTCAAGACTAGTTAGATTCCATCAAATCTTAACTAATCCGGCTCAACTAGGCCTTGATTGTACATCAACTAGATGGGATATGCTGGATGATGACTTAGAATCTTTAGGAATTGAAGAAAATAAAGTAGTTATATTTGCACACTATAGACATACTATTAAACAGCTTGTTGAGAAATATAAAAAGTATAATCCTGCAGTAGTATTTGGTGGTACGCAAGATGTAGAAGCAGAAAAAGAAAAATTTAATAACGATCCAACATGTAGGTTATTTATAGCTCATCCAAAGTCAGCCGGTATAGGTATTAACTTAACAGTATCTAGCCATATTATATTTTTTGAATACACATATGATCTAGATGATTTTGATCAGGCTGTGGCTAGAGTTGATAGGCCAGGTCAAAAGAGGGCTGTTACAGTTATTATGTATGCAATAAGAGGTTCTATGGAAGAAAAAAGAATAATACCAGCCTTAGTCAATAAGAAAAAGTTTAGTATGAATATTTTACAGGATCCATCAGAATTTATGAAATTTATCTCGTTTGAGGACGATGACTTATCCTCAATGTTTTAGAGAAATAGATATGATTTCCAGTGTAAAAATTTGTTTACGAATAATTTCATATATGTTATAATATTATCAATTAAAGGGTGAAATATGAATTTTTCGCTTAAAGTTTATTTTGATCAATTAGATATTTACCCTGAGTCTAAAATAGTAGCCGCCATTATGGAACAGTATGATTTACCAGGTGGAATATTATTTAATAATAAGTTTATTCAAGATACTGAGATGATGATGCTTGGCTATAGTGGGTTTAAACAGATTATGTATAATATAATGTCAATAGATGATAATTTTTTAGAGTCGGCTCATACAGAGCTTAGAGCTCTATTATTAACCCTGAAGGGAGATAGTTCAAATGGCTGAAATGGAAATTCAAGACATGGAAGTAGTTGGAGGCGCAGCAGTTCCTTCTAAAAAATCAGAGGTTCAAAATATGAACCCAGAATTTGAAGGCATTGGAACTACTGGCTGGGCAAAGCGTCTAGTACCAGAAGGTACACAAATTTTGTTTAAAGATGCTAATCCTCAGAAGACTGTAGATTCTGTAACTGTAAGATTCTTAGGTGGACGTGCTGTAAAAATGTTGTTTATTGAAGAAAGCCAAACTATGATTAAATCATATGATGGCAAACAAACAACAGATGGTGAACCAGTAAGTATGTATCCAGGTCTGCGTGATTGTTTTGAACTAGACTTCATGTATATGGATGATGAGACAGGTGAGGAAGTTCCGCATCAAATTAACTGCTCGCCTACATCACGTTATGCTCTTGATGATTATGCGAAAGCACTAGCCAAAATAGGCAAAAAGCTTACAGAGGTAGACACAATTATTACAGTTGTTAGAGCTGTTAATAAGCAGAATATTCGTTTCTCAAAGTTTCAATTTACTTGTAAAGAACTTACTCCTAGCAAGTAGTACAGCTGAGCCAGCTGAGCCAGCTGACAATTCTGAACATCTAGCTCTTTTAGTTAATAAATTAGGAGTAAGGATGTAGGAATTGCAGCTGGCTCTTTCATTTGGAGGTTTAGTTATGTTTGAGCCAACTTTTGAACAACTAGCTAGACAACTAACTATAGATAAAGAATTAGGCCCAAGAAGGTCTGAACTAGCGCAGACCGTACAAACTATACAAACTAACCATATTAACAAAGCAGATGAACTAGTTCAGTCTGTTATGGAGTATCAAAATGAAATATCTATTAGTAGATGCAAATAACCTAGCATATAGGAATTTTTATGCCCAGAATTTAAAAACCAGTACTGGTCAAAATACTGGTATGATTTATGGGTTTTTAAACAGTATGCTATCAGCAGTTAGAGACTTAACACCAGATAAGATTTTATATATCTGGGATCCACCAGGAGGCTCTGAGTATAGAAAAAATTTATATGGTCTTTATAAAGGTAATAGAGAGAGCAAAGGACCAGATTTCTTTGAAGAAATGGACTTACTTAAGCAGTGTTTAGACTGTTTAGGTTGTATACAAATAACAAAACCTGGTGTAGAAGCAGATGATGTTATTGGAGGTATTTCTACACAAGTTTCGCATCATGATAAGGTTTTTATTTACTCTAATGATAAAGACGTTCTGCAGCTAATTGGTCACAATGTTGATGTATACCAGCCAGATAAAGGTCTAGTACAGTTAGGCATTGATGGTAAAATTTCTATTAAAGAACAAGGTAAAACTATACAGTTAAGACCAGATCAAGTACCAGATTACAAAGCGCTAGTAGGAGATGCTAGTGATAATTATCCAGGAATACCAGGATTTGGCATAGGTGCTGCTATTAAGTATTTTGAACTAAACGAAAGAGCAGAAGCAATTATTGATGGTACGGCTAAATTGTCAAATCAGCGTTCAAACGTACTTGGTTCTATTATTGAAAACAGGGCTATGGTAAGTTTATGGCTAAATTTAGCTAAAACTAACTATACAGAAGGTTATATTAATCTAGAGCAATTAAGTAAGCCTGATGTTAATAAGCAGATGATTATAGCCATATTTGAGCAGCTAGAATTTAAACAGTTTTTAGCTCTTGGTGATATTATTTATCGTATTGGAGGCTAGAATGTCAGAAACACAAGAAGCTGGGCTTCGCCTATCTACTACTATTGATAGGCCAGGATATGTATTAGTTTCGTCTCAAAGAGATTATGAGGATATGATTAGAAGCATTTCTACCACTGCCAAATTATCATTTGACTATGAGACTTCTGATGAAGGAAATGCTAACTATGCTCAAATTTCTGATAAAAAACGTCCTATTGACTTTTATAATACTTCTATTACCTCAGTATCTTTTAGATGCAGTGATGGTAAATGCTACTATCTTAGCATAGACCATATTAATTCTTTTAATTTCCCAAAAGAAGCCGTAGCAGATGCTTTAAAAGCAAAGCCATATGAAGCCCCAATTTGTGCGCATAACTTAGCCTTTGAATGGACTGTAACTAAGCAGTGTCTTGGTATAGACCTTAGAGATTTAGGGCCTTTAAGAGACACTATGGTTGCAGCATTTGTGTTAGACAGTAGTCAAGCAGTAGGCCTTAAAGACCTAGTAAGACGTAAATTTAAAATATTACAAGGATCATACACATCAGTTACTAGTGGGCTTAAAATGAGAGAAATCTCTTCAGAAAGAGCTTATTGGTATGGTTGTGATGACTCTGAAATGCAGTGGGACTTAGATGAACTATTTATGAAAATGCTAGCGGAAGTTGGGCTAGTAAAATATTTTGAAGAATTAGAAATGCCAATAGTGCCAATTATTGCTGAGATGGCTTTACGTGGAGCTTTAGTAGATACAGAGCTATTAAAGACTAGAGCGGCTCATGCTATGCAAAAAATGATGGAAATTGAAACAGAAATGAAGGCCATTATTGGAAGGTCTATTAATTTAGCCTCACCAAAGCAAGTAGGTCAATTACTATACGGTGATTTAGGACTTCCTAGGCCACCATATGCTACGTCCGATAGTGCTTCTGATAAGGAGTCATTATATTGGAATATTGATTTACACCCTGCTGTTCAAAAAATTTTGGAGTA
This sequence comes from uncultured bacterium, assembly GCA_938003925.1. GTDB lineage: Bacteria > Patescibacteriota > Patescibacteriia > Patescibacteriales > UBA12465. The sequence goes on along the minus strand of CALKWQ010000016.1, from coordinate 80,952 downwards.
TAGAAAGTATGAGACAAGAAATAAATTATATTACCGTCCATACCCATTGCTCGTTAACCCTACTTCAGGACATATTCATAGCCAGTTACGGCAGACTGTTGCTGTCACGGGCCGTTTCTCTTCCTCAGGACCTAACCTTCAGCAGCTGGCAAAGCGTGGGGATGGTGCGGAAGTTCGAGAACTCTTTATTCCTCCTCCAGGATATGACCACATAATGTCAGCAGATATGTCACAAGTAGAACTAGTGCTAGCTGGTCATAGATCACAATCAAAAGTTTTACTTGAGGCTTATGGTGAAAAACGTGGTGATATTCACACGGCTACGTGTATGGCTGTATTTGGTATTACAGCTGAAGAGGCTAAAGCTAATAAAGTTTATCGTTCTGCAGGTAAAACTACTAACTTTACTTTAATTTATGGCGGAGCTACTAAACGAGTTTATAGACAAATTAAGCTTGATCTGGCTAAAATGGGATTTGGTTGTCCTTTTGGTCTAAATGATGTAGAACGTATGATACGTGCTTATTTCGGTCTGTATCCAGAAATTAGACAAATGCAGAAAAATGACGTAGCTTATGCGCAAGTAAATGGATATGTAAAATCTTTGTATGGTAGAAGGTACTATCTTCCAGATATTCATGCTAGAGAATCTTGGAAGAGATCTGATGCAGAGCGTGCTGCTACTAATTATCCAATTCAAGGCACATGTGCTGAAATTCTTAAGCGTGCTATTATAAACATTTATAATGAGCATATTCCAGTTGAAGACGCTGTTATGTTTGCATCAATTCATGATGAAAATGTTTTTTATGTTAAAGATTCAGCTTTAAAAGATGTAGCCCATATTGTACATAAGCATATGGCACACACTCCAGCTGGTCTTAGAACACATATGGAATCAGAATTAACAGTTGGCATTAATTTCGGAAAACAAAAAGGGATTCCTGAATACACACTATAGGAGAGTGATATGGCGGATAATAATATATGCGCAGGTCTTGAAATTATTGAAATAGGACTAGAACGTCCTATGTATGAAATGTTTTTAGCCCAAAAAAGATTACAACTTAGGCTTAATGCTATTAATACAGACTTTAGCATTAATGCACATCTAACGGCTAAAAAGTGTATATACTGGTATTTTTGTGCCAGTGCAGAGCTAAAAGAACTACAGGACTGGCTTACTCCAACTAATCTTAGCGATTTTGAATCTTCAGTTAAAGAAATGAAGATGGAAGCTATAGATGTTCTTCATTTTATTTTTAACATAGCTTTAGAACTTTCTTTTACAGAGGATCATATAGAACAGCTTCTAAAGGATGTGCCTGAAACTAATCATGCATTTGATATTACTGAAATTAAACAGTCATGTAATAAGTTATTAGATGTACTAACAGAACTAATAGAACTGTTGCCGTGGAAAACTTGGAAATCATACCCTAATATAGCTACATCTGAATTACCTATTGTTATTGAGCAAGATATGCAAAAAGCTCTATGGTATAATTTTAAACTATGCTATAGCCTTGGTATGACTAAGCAAGATATTATAAATTATTATTTTGCTAAGAATAAAGAAAATCATAGGAGACAGGATGATGGATACTGATTATCAGGTCCTTCAGCGTAAAGATAAAAATGGATACTATTTATCGGTGGCTATGCAAATAGCCACCGGTTCTAAATGCCCAGAGGGAAAGCAACATGGTTGTATAGCTATTAAGCATAATCGTATTGTTAGTACAGGGTATAATGGTGCCCCCAGTTCTCAGGCCAATTGTTATCCATGTAAACTTGATGAGCATAAGCAAAAATACGGTAAAAAAGATTTTACAGTTTGTCCAGCAGTACATGCAGAAATTAACTGTATAATTACCGCTAGTCTTATTGGCACTAGTATAGTTAATTCTATTTTCTACGTTACCAAACGGCCATGCTGTGACTGCCTTAAAGCCCTACAGAATATGCAGCTTACTGCTGTAGTATACATGGATGATATGACTGGTGATCACTGGGTAATGATGGGTCCAGATCTTCAAACGGAGGTTAAAATTGAATACTAATGAAAAAGCTAAAGATTTAATGTCAAACTTATTTGATGAGCTCATTAATAGACCTGGCCAAAGGTCAGATATTAAATTAGTAGATGTTTCTGTAAAAGCTTATTGGTGTGGAGAAGTTCTAAGATTTGATGTTCAGTTTCCTAAAGGAGGTAAATAGTGGAACTAAAAGCTATGATGGAAAAAGCAGTGCCTATAATTGAAAAGCTAGCAAGATTCTATAATGTAGAAGAGTCTAGAGCAGTTGAGGCGTATGGTCATTTGCTAGCTATATCTGGTGTAACAACTGATATTCTATCTCTAGATGATTGTAATACTCATATTAGGTCTCTTTTACTAAAAAGGGTAAATACACTTACTCATGAAGAGGCTAGAATAGGCTTATGTCTTGGGCTTTTAAAAGTTAAGCAAAAACCATTTCTATCAGAGCCAGTGGCTAAAACTGGTAGAAATGAGCCTTGTCCATGTGGTAGCGGTAAAAAGTTTAAGTCTTGTTGTCTTTCTAGTATAAGAAAACATGAATATGAGCGTTACATTAGTGGGACAACATTACAGCTTTAAAAGTTACATCTATACAGCATTATTGAAACAGTGTTGTAGATACTAGTCAGTATAAATACTAAGACCTATAATAACGCTTGTTCTTAAATTAGGAGATTTTATGAAAAATAGTCAGGTATTGCTAATAACTAAACCAGATTTTGATGTTCCTGCAGTGATAGGTGGACTAGCATCATTAACACAGCATAAAAAAGCATTTAAACCAACTTCACATGAAGCAGGCCTTAAGATAATGAGAGCTCTCATTGATATGGGTCATACTTCTCTTTTAGAATGTGCAGACTTTGGATTTATATTTGAAAGTACCTCACGTGTATTTTTATCACAAATAACTAGACACCGCGTAGCCTCTTATACTTCTGGCTCCCAGCAATATCAAGATCATGATAACTTTCCGTATGTAATTCCAGAGTCAATTGAGAATCATGAACAGGCCTCAGGTGTTTATAAGCTCCTAATGGAAAAGATTAACGAAACTTATACATTATTAAAACATTATGTTGGTAAGGATGATGCCAGATATGTTCTTCCTGGTGCTGCGTCTAATCATTTATACGCAAAGTTTAACCTTCGTGAAATAGTTTGTATTATTATGCCACAACGGGCTTGTCGTAGAAATACACCAGAATCTTTACAAAACATTAGAGGTATGTTACAGGCAATTGATCAAGCTGGTTTCGGTGAATGTATTAAAATGGGTGGTTGTGCCTGTGTTACTGAAGGAAAATGCGATCAAGGAAAAATGTGCTGTGGTAAGCCATATAAAAGCTGGGCAGATATGGTATATGGCGAAAATGACCACTAATCGCTAAATGATTACTATTTATACTTAAAACAGTATATTTGAAACAGCATTTTATAATCAGTTAGTATATAACCATTGCTTAATAATAACACTATTTCAAGGAGAATGATAATGATTGAAAAAGAACAACATATGGCCGTTATTGAGGAAATTAGACAGACAGTTAGTGGTCTTTCTAATGAAGAAAGAACTATGTTTGATAATGCTATAATAGATATGAATAAACTGATAGCAAACTATGGTACATTAGCTCTATTGGCATTTGCCTATGTTGGAGCTACATTAGCCTTGGAGGATTCAAATGAAGGGCAATAATGAGCTAATAATAAATGAGGCAACAATGATTATAGCAGTACAAGAGTATATAAATAAGCGTATAACAATAGATACACCAAAAGTAGCCTCAGTCACGGCTAGTGATAGATTAACAAATTTATTTTCAGTTAAGTTGGAGGGTAGCAATGAAAATTAAACTTACTCTTAATGAGCTAATTTACTTAGCCCATAAGCAATTGGGTCTAGAATGTATCTATAGAAATGATTCAAATTTACTACTAACACAGCATATAATTGAGGTTATAGATGTCCAACCAAAACTGGAAGAAGGCACAGGATAGAGTACAGAAAGTTTTAAAAGTTTTTATGGATTCTAGAAAAGACTTTTATTTTAAAACTTTTACTGATACTTACCAGGCCGGAGGAAATGTAGTTCAAAATCAGCCATCAGACTTATGGTTTATATTTCAAAGCAAATTCGCAATTTGTGAGATAAAGTCTTCTGAGTATAAAGATAAGTTCTATTTTAAAGATGTTAGGCCATCTCAGTGGATAGGCGCAATGCGTGTCCTTGCTGCAGGTGGCCATTCCCTTTTTCTGATAGTGAAAATTCCAGAATGGCAATGGTATTTTATTCCTGGTAGACTAATGCTCACCATAAAAGAATCTGGTGAAGCTGGTATATACTGGGCACAAATGACTCCTATTAAACTAACTGCTGAGGTTATAGTGGGCGAATGCCTAGAAAGGTCTAAAGATGTTTGAGGTTAAAATAGTGGCACCAACGTACGCAACACCTTTTAATCAGGATTTAACTTTATTCTATAACATAGAGTGTGATAGAGCTTTAGTTACATTTGGTGGTGAATATAAGTTACTGGCTACTAATGAAAAAGAATATATAGAATTTCTTGGTGAGCACAGCTACTTATATTACTCTAGCTTACTCTTTAAACAATTGGGTTTTATAGATAATAAAGAAATTGTTACTTTTATAATTGAAGTCTTTAATAAGATACCTAGTAAGTTTCATACAATAGCAGCTAGTTCCACCGGCAAGCACCATCCTAGTCAATCAAATGGAATAGGTGGGCTAGTTAGACATATTTTAGCCACACTTTATTTCGCTAAAGAATTATTCTACGCGTATGATACGCCTGTAGAACATAGAGACATTATAATTGGAGCTCTAATGCTTCATGATATTGGTAAGGCTATGGATGAACCGCATGATATAGTAGCTTCAACTAATTTAAGATGGCTTGCAAAGAAATATGATAGCCAAGCTATTAATGCCCTAGTAGAAGGTGTTAGATGGCATATGGGTAGATGGGCTACTGGTTCTACTGATTGTAATCCATTAGAAGTAGGACAAAAGTTTTGGCCACATAGTTTTACTGATATTGAGCAAATAGTTCATTTAGCAGATTACATGGCTTCAAGAAAGAGAGTAGATCTTACTAGATTGGGGATTATATGAATATATCTATTATTCTTTTATATGAAGCTTTAGACCATGGTAAGCAGTCTAGACTATATAGTGGATCTAAAGATAAAGCTGAAGAAGCGGCTAGAAAAGACTTATTACAGCTCATGAATCAGCAATGTGTTATTTGGTACAACATAATTGATGTAACTGAAGCCAAGGTAATAGAAGTATGAGGCTATATATATATAATTCTGGTTATTGGCTCAATATTAATATCATTATATGAAAGGTACTTACAATGATTGAACTAGAAATTTTTACAGACTATGCAAAGGCTAAAGCTGTGTGCTATATTCTATTAGGTTTATTCTTTCTACTTGCTGGCTTATTTAAGAATAAGCTAGCCAGTATAATATTCATGCTAGGTTCTGCTATCGTATATTATAACTTACCAAAATTTGTTGTACCAAAAGCTGCGGCTATAGAAATGCTATATAAATTAGGAGTGGCGCCATGATAGCCCTATATTTTGGTATTTACTTTGCTATAGGCCTAATTATCTGCGTAATTCACCTTAGCACATCACTAAAACACACTAAATATGTACCATTTGAAACTTTTATATTTGCTATTATTTGTTGGCCGTATGGAATTTATAACTATATAGTTGAGTATTTTATAAGAAGAAATTTTAGAAATCCATTTTATAGGAGATAGATATGAAATGTACTACTCACGGAGTAAAAGATTGTACCGACCCTAAGTGTATTAAAGAGCGTATTAAGAAGCAACAACAGGAAGAACGAATAAAGCAGTTATCAACTGGAAAGGACGAATACTAATGAAAACATATGTAGTAGCCTATGTATCTTTTCATGATAATAATCTTCAACAAGAGATAGTTAATGCTAACTCCTCAGCTGAAGCTATGGTTATGAGTTCATTTATTCATGGCTTTTCATTTACTTCATTAGATGATGAAACTATTAAAAATACAATATTCAATGCTGATGCGCTTATCTCAGCAATGGAGGTAAAGTTATGCTCATGCCATACGGAGTAATAGGAGACGCACATTTAGGCTTTAAAGCCTATGATAGTACCAGACGTACTGAGGAATGTACATGGTGCTTTGAACAAGCAGTAAAACTCCTTTATGATAAAGGAGTAAGAACTATACTTCAAGTAGGAGATCTAATAGATGATACTACTTGGCCAAATTGGGTTGAGAAAGCAGCGCATGCAGTTTTCAACAAATACTCAGATATAAACTTTATAATTCTTGGAGGTAATCACGATTCCACTAAGACTTATACTAGTGTATCTGCATTAGATGTTCTTGAAGAAAGACACAATATTACAATACACAATAGTTTCAAAATTGAGTATGGAAATGGCTATATAGCCATTCCACATATGAAGTCTCAAAAAGAATTTAGAGAAGCTGTTCTAAGCATAGATACATATGCAGATATGTGTATGTTGCATTCAATGACTCTAAGTAAGTTGGATTTAGGTCCAAATGATCTAAATATAGATCAAGAGATGCTAGATCATCTTACTAAGTACTGTAAAAGGATTTTTATAGGACATCAGCATAGTCCAGTTATACTAAATGATAATGTGTATATAACTGGGTCTACAATGGAGTTAAATTTTGGTGAACTAGGTCCTAGATTTGTGTATTTAATTGATGATAAGGTTGAGCTAGTGCCTATTCCACAGCCACGATTAATGAAGCGAATAGACATTTCATGGTCTGGTGTTAATGATCTACTTGATAGACTTCACGATCTAGACGAACAATGTATCTATAAAGTAGTTGTAAATTATTTACCCCATTCTGAGTATTCAATTTGTCTAGCCGCTATTGATAGCGTGTGTGTGAATTTTAAAGGCGACTTAATTTATGACTTAATTAAGGTTGGTCATGAAGAAGTAGAAATTAGCCATATAGATGCCAATTTTGATTTGATAACAGAATTTAAACATTTTTGTGATGATCATAAAGCTTTAGTCTATTTAGAAGAGGCTATAGCAGAACTGGTGGGTGAAGAAGATGATATCTAAACTAAGATTAACAAACTTTAGGCAACACCACGATACCGTAATAGAATTTGTTCCAGGTGTAAACACTATAGTCGGAGCTAATAATGCTGGTAAGAGTACTATACCAGAAGCTATTGAATTTGCACTTTTTGGCGCAAAGGCTCTCCGTGACACTGGTAATGCATGGATTACAGATGGTAAGTCTAGTGGTAGTGTAGTTTTATCTTTTGATGAGTATAAAGTTGGAAGAGATGCTGTAGCTGCAAAAGTATTCAAAGGAAGTGAGCTAGTAGCAGATTATAAAGCCAACGTAACAAAGTATGTTACACAAATTACTGGTGTTACACATGCTGGTTTCCGTTTAGGACATTATGTTCGTCAAAAAGAACTTGCTGCTTTTTCAGCTCTGCGTCCTGGTAAGCGGCAGGAGACTATTGAAAAGATGCTCAAAATTCATGCCATAGATAAAGTTCTTACTAGGCTTAAAGGTGATATAGATGATCTTGATTCAAAATTAAAAGGTCTCCTATCAGCTGCTCAGGACGCAGATCATTTATCAGACGAATTAACTACTGCTCAAATAGAAAGGGCTAACTTAGTTCCTATTGAAATAAATGAAGAACCGGTTAATTTACTGAGAAAACAGATTGAAGACACTAGGGTTAAGGCTACAAAATTAGAAAGTTTAAAAAAGGAACTGGCAAGACTGGATTTAGAACCTGTAACTGGTTATGAAGAAGCTAAGGAAGCTTTTGAATCATTTGTTGTAAAAGATTTTGGTAATTTCTTGGCAAGACTTGAGGAGCTAAAAAAGCTAGAAATACTAAGTGCTAAAATGTCATTTATAAAGAGTGAGTTAGAAAAAGAATTGACAGTCGTAGATAAGCCAACAGCTCCTGAAAAACCAGAGTGGGCTTATACTGCGATTTCCGTTGCTGAAAGTAACTTAGCCACTGTTCGTAAGTTACGTGGATTGACAGTATGTCCTACCTGCTTAACGGAGATCGCAGATGTTGACGGACTTATAAAATCATTAGAAGAATCAGTTGGCCATGCCAAAACAAATGGTCAGCCGGCTATCGATGCTTATAATGCTGAACAAATTGAGTTTTCCCGCCTGAACTCATTATATTCCGCTTATATTGCAGAATTAGATAGAAGAAATGAGCTAAAAGCTAAATTTATTGAAGTAGAATTTTCTGCAGAAGAAAAACAGCTAGTTGAAACTGAAATTGATGAAATAAGACTTAATCAATCAAAATATAAAGAACTAAAGCATAGTTATGAACTATTGAAGCAAAAAATTGAGGTTATTAACCAGAATAAAATAAGAGCGTCAGAAATAGCTCAAGAGTATAATGAGTCACAATTGCAGTGTTTATACAATGATATTAATAGCTCTAGCCTAGAATTACAAAGACTATCTAATGAATTAAAGGAAAGGAAGGACTTGGCTATGTCAATTTTAACAAACATAGCCAAGCTAGATGGTAGGATACAAGAATTGCGCAAGGCAGTGGAGAATGCTAATAATATAAGACAACTAATTGATGATGTTAGTAAGCAATTAGCTGAACTAAAGTATTATTATGAAACTTATGTAAAGTTTAAAAAATATCTAACAGCTAAAATAAGACCAATGATAGCCTCAGTAGCCGAAACACTATTTCATAAGGTTACTAAAAATAGATACTCATCATTTCAGCTCAGTAATGACTATGAAATAATAATAAATACGCATCAAGGTTTTATAAGAAAACTTTCTACTATATCAGGTTCTGAAAATGATCTGGCTAATCTTTGTCTTAGACTAGCTATAGCTACATTAAGAAGTAATAAATTAGTTAGCAGTCTTGGCTTTATAATTCTAGATGAAATTTCATCATCTTTTGATGATAACCGTACAAAACAAACTTTAGAGGGCTTATTAGAGCTCAAAGATATTATACCACAAATCATAAATATTACGCATAAACCTGTTGAAATGCACTATGCTGATAAATTAATCACTGTACAAGAATTAAATGGTAAAGCTAGCGTATGCTAATATGTAAATCTAGCTGGCTAGGTCCAAACCAGGGAACTGGGTCTGTGGACTTAGCCGGCACATATTTACTCCACCAATAAGCCATAGCTTTAGCGGTGTCTAATCTCATCTGAGAGAATCCATTATAAGAGCTATCTTTATATGGATTTATTTTATAAGCTCTACTTTCTAATATATGATTTTTAACCTTATACTTCTTATCATCTGTGTCATATTCCTCTTTATACATAAATAGTACATAATATATGGTAAATGGATCATCAAGTGGTATCTTTATATCGCTAAAAATATGCGCGTTAGATTCTATCTTATGTCCATTATCATCTATATTTATGCCATTTTGTGGCAATGGATACATACCATGAAATACTTGATTAGCTGGATCTGAAGCATCATATGTGGTGCTATAATAGCCTATTGTACCTAATGGTATTTCATGTCCCTGCATATACACTTTTGGTTGGGAGTCGCTATTACAATGTGAAAATTCAGACAGGTTATTACCATTTACTGTATCATACGACCATACTTCAACAGATAGTGGCGATTGTGACAACTGCTCACCCCAAGTGCCCATTAATTTCCATGGATCAGGATGCATGCCTAAACCGCCTAAAATTAAAATAGGTCTAGCTTTATTAGGGCCTCTATTGCCATCAAGCGGTAAATCATCATGAGTAAATGTTACTAAGAAAGTATCCTGACTAGAATTATAACCACTAATAGGATAATCAAATGAGCCTCTATTACCGCCAAAATAGGCGTATCGTCTTTCAAATGGAAAAGAGTACGCGCCTCTACCTATGCTTAAAGATTGTGACCATTTAGATTGTGAACGTTCAGAAATTATGCTATATATACCACCTGTAGTAATAGCTTTAGCAAAGGTGGTTAATGTTTCTTTAGCTTCTTTTTTCTTAGCTATTTCTACGTACACAGGATGAGCTGTGTCTTCTAATTTTAAACCTAATGCATTCACAATAGCTTCCGTATATTTACTACCAGAACCTAAATAGCTACTAGCTAAATGCCATATAACAAATATATCACCAGCTGTTATGTTTCCTTCACCATAATCCCATACTTCCCAATTATTATTTCTAGGATCATACCCAGGCCTAGCATCATCTACTGTCTCATATATTATATCAAGACTTGATAAGCTTTTATTCTCATAAATGTCATTATCAAGCTTAAATGGAATTTCGGCATATAAGTGACCAGCTATTTTAACAACAGCACCATAGCTTATGTTTTCTGCTGGTGCTACTAGTAAAGTACCATAAAGATAGTTTATATTCTCAGCTTTGTCTTCATTATAGCAAAAATCATTAAGTTTAGAAGAGTCAGTTCGTAATAATTTACCAAGGCCAGCTTCCCAAAATGGATGGCCATAAAAGTCTTTTTCATAGTCATAAGGTAGTTGGGCTATTAGTTCATAAAATACCTGTACATAAAAAGTATAAGGACATATATCATTGGCAGCTAATTTAGCTGTTGTAACAACAGCCCTGCTACCAGTGATACCAAATCTATCATTTTTTAGCTCTGTAGGTAGGTCTATATTACATAATTTTTTTAAGCTAGTATCAACTGGATTTAGCTCATATAATGCTAGCTTACAATTAATTAGGCTATATTTTAATGGTTTATTCAGCTTAACATAGCCACTAACTTTTGGTTTTGTGCCTAGCATAAAACCTTTAAACTCTACACTATTTGTACTTTCTGTTTTAATAACAAATATTTTTTCTTTATGTATAATAAAATCTGTATAACCACTAATAATGTCTACTTTATTTTGAGCTATTGCTAAATTATTTGTTAATTTTTTTACTGATTGAGAATTTATATTAACCACTAATAGGTATGAATTAGCCGTATAGCACTTACCCTCATCTTTTGTTAAGGCGCAGCAATTTGGTCTCTCAAATAGATTTAAATCACTTTCGCTATTAAAGGATATTACTTGTATTACTAAAAAGTCTTTTACAAGCTTTATTTTTCCAATACACCAATATTGCTCTGTAATATATGTTGATAGATTTATCACTTTTGAAGCTTTTGTTTCATCTGTAAACGATGCACTATCATTAGGAAAACCAAATATAAGTTTTTTACTATCTTTATTAAAAGAGCAGATAGAATTAAAGTCTAAAACTATTTGTCTATTTTGTGATACTAGCCTAGAACTAGAATTAAATTTTATATCCCTACTAAACTCTATATAGTCATAAGATTGAGAAGGCTCGTATGGATTTGATGATATACCGTCTGAGTCAGGACTTATAAATTCAGTCAACCATGGGCATATAAAAGCGTCATTTCCACCCCATGATATAAAACCATCAAATTGAAATGCCTCTTCTCTAGTGGGAGAAAATACATTTTTAGACTTTTTTACTTCTAGACTAGGCTTTATTTGAGTGCTATTATTATCTGCGTGTGCTGGTACATATAGTGCTAATACTCTATCGGCTACTAATTTATCAATACCAGTCTGGCCTGGTAATGACACTGCACCATTGTCTAACATTTTTTTAAAATCACTTATTTTCTTATCTATTCTTTTATACAGACCAGAACTACTACTATTAGTAGAATTAAGTATTTGGTTATTAATATACTCTTTTATTGTGCTCATAATAGCTCACCCTCAAAGTCTATTTCTAAACCAGAACTATTTACAGACTTAAGAGTAAATTGCACATTATCACACTTAATAGTAGTACCAATTGGAGGTATAGAACTAGTAATTAAAGTTTTTACTTTAACCATATGTTTTGAGCTAGCTTCTGCCAAGCCTAAATTATCTAAAAAGAAATTAATATGTTCATCTAAGTTAGTCTTTAAAGTTTGCATAGTGGCTATTGACTCATTTTTTACCTCATACAGTATAGCCTCATAATTTATAATATTTCTTAAATGATTCTTTACATCAGATAGAGTAACAACTGAGGATGTTCTATTCATAGTTTTTACTATTAGATTTATACGACATTCAAGAGCTTTTAGTTTTCTCTCTAGCCTTTTCTTTTGTCTATCAGTTGTTACAAATGCATTAATAGATAAGTCTTCTGTTGGCTCTTTTTCTCCTAGTATAATACCAACTACTCTACCATATGCATTTCCAGCAATAGGAGGATCTAATACTTCGTATAAAAATTTAGGAAAGTCAGTATTTTTAGACATACATACTTTATCTTGCATAATAGCCAAATTGTATAAATCTTTGTATGCAGCTTCAAGCTTAGAAGATATTTCTGAAACAGTAAAATATTCGTCAAAAATTTGTGGATTATAGTTAGTATCAGTACTTGTCTGTGTAGTACTAAAGCTAATATCCATGCCTTCTAAAGGAGCATAATATGATGTATTATCTTTTCCAGAAATTAGTGTAACCTGATTACTAGTGGTTATTACTCTGCCATATTTATCTTGAAAACCTACATACAGTAATTTACCGTAGTCAGTTTCAGTTGACATTAGTTCTATATTAACACTGTATAATTGCTTAGTCATTGCATCATTTATTTCAAAACTATTAGGTGATCTGCCTAATTTTGATGTTAAAGCAGCTAATATGGCGTTATAAATACCAGGTGGACTGGTTATTCTTAGATACGGCACATATAATGATTCGACAACATTAGAGCTATTGTCTTTAACTTTTATTTCTTTTGTCTCTACTTCATACAGTACATGATAGCCATCATCATATTTATCATCTGCAGAAGCTCCTTGTGTTTTATTTTCTAAATATTTAGTTAAAGAAGGCATGCCTAAAGTTTGTAAATTTATTAAAAAACCTTTACCGACTATGTTACTTGTTGATGTAATATTCTTTAATCTTACATACAGACTAGTTCCAACGCCTATTGATCTAAGACCACGTTTCTTACCTCTTTTTACCGTATAGCCAGATTGGCTACTATCAGCTATAGTTATTGTTTCTTCAAGTGTTTCAACTTTAAAATAAAACTTTTGTTTAGATACAAATTTGGGGTCATTTTTTTCTTCTGCTGCTTTAACTGGGTTGACCCATTTATTACCTAGCTCGTCTTCATACCATATATCCCATTCTGTACTTTCTACATCTATATCATTTGGAATATAGTTATGCCCACCTGCACCACCAAATTTAAAGTTTATAGTATCACTTAATATTCTAGTATTTGCATCCTCGTCTATAGATGCTGTAACGTCAATTATACTCTGTCTTAGTCTGGCTATTTCTTTTGCCACTTCAAGTAGCATTAAACCAAATTGTGATACTGAATTATTTTTTTCCACATATGTTTCTATGCTTTTAATATATTCAGGCTCTATGGTAAGAGAGTTTTTACTAGAAGACGCTATGTAGTCTCCAGCCATAATAGTGTATGAATCATCTAAGCTATTATAGCTAATAGTACCAAACACTAAACTAGCTATACTATGAATACAGTCTTTTGCTATGCCTGAAAATTGAAAACTCTCTATACAAAGGTCATAACCTTTATAGCTTATATTAATACCGGTCTTTTGTTTAAATACTGCTATAACATCTGATACTTTATAAGGTAAATACTTAGCTTCATCTTCTAGCATTAAAATTGCTACATTCTTTTGAGTTGATTTACTACCAACTTCGGCCGATACTATGTCAATAGCATTATTTAACTGTCCACATTTATAGACATTAGCTTTTACACCTTGAATGACTATACTATCATCTACAGATACATTTTTATCCTTAATGCTAGTATATGCTATATTTCCGCCAGATTCAGATAGAGAAATATCAAGTTTAGTAACATTATCTGGGTTATTAAAGCCAGAAATACTTATGTCTTTAGTTATAGCATCACTCATATATCACCTATCTTTGTAGTTTAAACATAGTTCCTATATCTATTGACTCTATGCTGCCGATAGAAATTATAGTATTCATTAGGTCATCTAAAGTTAGTTCTATGCTATTACCATAGTCTGGCTCATCATCAAAATTTGTTAGATACGGTTTTAGTGATAAAATTATTTTATTACTAAGACTAGCCAGTTTAATATTAGTATTTTCATGATAGCCATAACTAATATGCTGCATAAATAAGTTAGTCGTATACAGTTTATTATACGTAATAGCCTTAACAGCGTTATTAATTAAGGCTATTTTTACGTCTTTAACTGAGCTTTCTGGGCACATACTCAAATAAATTGCGCATAAACCAGCTACTATTGGACAGGCTACTGATGTTCCAGACCATGTATGTGGAACACCACCATTCATTAGGCCTGCAATATTTTCACCTGGAGCATATACTGTTATTCTTGGCCCATACTCTGTAAATAAAGATGGCTTTAAATTGTTATCACATGAAGCCACTATTATAGCATTTTCACTATAGGGTGAATGATTATTAATTATATTATCATTTCCAGCAGCTATAACTACTACAGCACCATCTTCTATCATAGCCTCTATTATGTCATCAACTTCTGGAATAGTTGATGACATTTTAATACTTAGATTAACAACAGTTGGCGAAAGATTACCAGTTACTTTTTTGGTATCTATATACCCTGCTATATACTGAAGACCAATTAAAACTTTATCAGATGGATTTACACTAGAGCCATCTGCTTTTTCGCCCTCAGAATAATCAAATAAGGTAACTCCAAGTATTTTTGCATGCTTAGCCATACCATAGGTTTTACCAGCCAAAGCACAAGCTACTAATGTACCATGACTAGCATAGCCAGTGTCTAATTCACCTATATACGCAGTATTAAAAATATTTGAATATGGATTGTACAACAAAGTAGCCCTATTGTCAAATTCTGATAAATTATAGTCTATGTGTGTATCGCCTATAATTACTTCAACATCACTTCCGTTATAAGCTGTTATATAGTGATTAAAATCAGATATAAGTTTTAGCTCAACTATATCAAATTTATCACTATATGCAGAATAATAACCGACTATACTGCTATTATTTAACTTTAGGTCTACACTACCTATGACTATTAGGTTTGAAGTTAATACATTACTTATTGTAAATATTCTACTAATAATATTATACACTATGTAATAGTTACCTTCCTTTAAATCTTGTATAGCATTAAGATCTATTAGTACCATCTCATTACTACTATCAAAAGAATATTCAAAGTTTAAAAATTCATTATTATGCAATAGCTTGTTATTTTCTGATGAAAGCACTAATAGCTCATTTACATAATCATAATCTATCGGGTATATTCCATACTGTCTTTTATCTATTCTAAGATTAAATCCACTTATTAGTCTTGTATTAAGACTATATATGTTGTTTGATAATAATCCCATATGCCAACTAGACGTAGCATAACTGCTGAAATTAGTGATAGGACATAGTGTTATATCAGGTACTTTAGATACTCTATAGATATAAGATTTTATAGCTATGTCATTAGCTTCATCATCATATAACTTAGCCAATACAAAGCCTGTATTATTGTCATAACTTATTATCCTATCACCTAATAAATTTTTAAGCTCTAATAAATGCTGTTCATGCATTGATTGCTCGGCTAAAGAGCCATATTTCTTTGCACCACCTACCCTAGTACCGGCAGCTAGCGTTATATAGTAATCATTTAGCATAAATTTTATATCCTCCGGCTAATGACTCAGGAAACTGTGGCATAACTATATTAAGCTCTAACTCGCCTGTTCTACTAATAGTCTTATCTACCTTTAATGATTCTGAATATTCCATACTAGACATCTGTGTAGTTTTTGGATTAATTATAGACATATCAATTTCACTAGCTACTAGTTGTGAGCATATACCAACTCGTATTGGAGCTATACTTTCTAAATTATTAGCTTTTGTATGATTAGATACTACTACAACCTCTTTTTCAATAAACCGTAGACTAGAACGTTCAGCTATTGTATAGTCAGCTATAGTTTTTATTGGACAACTTCTTTTAAACAATATTGAATTATTTAAGCCATATGGCTGTAGTATTTCACCTTTTTTTAGATCACTAGGAGTAATCCATTCAGTTTGATTTGTGGACCATTCTATTGGTTGTAGAGTTTCAAATAGTAAATATGTAGAATATCTAGATAATACACAGCCTAATGTTTTATTAAATTTAACAAGTCTTATAGGTACACCAGTTAAAACTACTTCTCTTTTCTGCATTGTATAATAGTTTAGTTCATAAATTTTTCTAGAACTTGTTATAAAATATACAAATGTATCAAATATTTTAAACTCAAGTATATAGTCATCATTAAGATTTAAATTCGCAGTAATATTTATCTTTTTACTTAGCTCGTTTTCTTTAACCAGATAATATGCTTGTGTTAGTCTGTCTTTATAAACTATCCATACTCCATCATTATATTCTATATGACATTCTAAATGTTCTAGCTCTATTATTGTATAATCCATTATATCTAAGTTTAATTTAACTATTGAATCATATATAGATGATGATTTAAACTCTTTATTAAGTTTAGAGTAGTAAACATATGGGTATGAGCAGTATAGTACATCAGAACCAGAATAAGAAAATAATTCTGTTATAGCTTGTCCGTCAAATAAAAGATCCGCTAATAAGATGGCTTTATTAGTAGCCCCTTTATATCCTTGTAAAATAAACTTATCTTTATTTCTAGCTATTATGCCAGATATCATATATTCAGTTGGAGTAAATAATTCATGTGTATAATCGATTTGTTCATCTATACTATCTTGAGGTATTAATTCTTTTATATTATCTATTTGTATGAAATTCCAAAACTCAGTAGGCTCAGTCAGCTCTTGACTAACTTCTGTTGATTCACAGCATATATATGGCATGCCATATAGACTATCGTAAAATAATGACACATTTTGTGGGGCTAAATTATAATCTTTTGCATAATAATTTAAATCACTAAAAGTTATGTTATTAAAGTCATACGTAAATAGTTTGCTATTATAGAAAAAAACTACTTTATTTTCGTATACTAATAAAGGCAGTGATAACTTACTGCACCAAATGCCATTAGCGTCAATTAGGAAATTTTCAGATACAGGAACTTTTTTATATCCTATTTTATGCGATTCAATACACGACATACTATTATTGTACATATTTATTAATTTATTTCCAATTAGCACAGTGTATAAGTTTGGCATTAAACTAGGGTATTTATACCTAAAGTAGTTAAAAAATCCATTAAGTGAATAGAACGTATTATCACCGCCATAAACTAAGTTTTGAGTATTTGTTTTAGACTTTATAACTGTACTAGTATAATTTATATCATTAACTTTATACAATTTTATACTACTAGAATATATAGTAATTTGACTAGTAGATGGTATTGTCAATTCACTAGACCTATGTCTTAATGAGCTATAATTATTAGCTTTTAGCTGTATAAAATTTAAGCTTTGTGTAGTAGCCATTAAGGCTACTACACCTGATTTGTTACTCAATAGACATATATAGTTGTTTTGGTCGCTACTATAAACTATGCTTTGCGTTGCTGTTAAAATATTTATGCTAGAGCTTTTAAATAGGCTACAACTAAGTTTTTTTAAACTAGTAGAATAGACTGGTACAGTATTACCGCTAGTCATAGGTAGCACGTTAGAAATAAAACTACTACAGAGTAATCTATAATACAATTCTGTATCCTGTAGGATTATCTGAGTAGTATTAATAAGCATCATTTCTATAGAAGAATAGAATATATTATTACTAAAGTCGTAATTTATTAAGGTTCGTAATGTTCTATTTAACAATGGATAAGTATTATAGCCTTTAAAACAGCTATATAATGATCTAAATACCCTAACATCAGTACTAGATAAACTAGCACTGATGTTAGTTGTACTATATTCTAAATATTTACGCTTATCTAATGTATAGTCTGAATATACAACTATACTAGTTACATCTTCATTTGATATGAGAGCTGAATAGTTACTATCACTATACTGTATGTTGTCATTAACATTAGATAAACTACGTAATGAAGATTCTACACTTATAGTACAGCTTATATTAGTTACTATTAACTCTTCCATATATCACCTAAGCTAGTTTTATTTTATATGTTATGTCTAAAATATCATTTTCTACCAATGTTCTATCTGTTGATAAGTTACCAAATGATATCAATAAGCCAGAATTATCACTGGTAGTGCTCATAAATAACTTATTTACCATACTCCATGAAGTATTAGCTTCAAATGATACTACTTTACTAATGGCCTGGAAATTATTGTCATTTGTATCAATTAATAATTGAGGCCAGCCAGTTGCTGATCGTTCAACTAGCTGTCTAGAATATTCAGCTGCAATTACTTCATTTGTTAGACTTAATAAAGTAGTTGATTCATCTATACTAGACATACTTGTTAGACCAATATAAAATGAAATAGGAACATTTAAGTTTCTTAAGTATGTATCAAGTATATTTTTTTCACCCTCATCAGTTAAGGCATTATGGACTGTATCTGTCCATTTTCTTACACCAGTAATTTTATTTCTACAACTAAGTGAAAATACACCATTCCAGTTCATACTAGTCTCCTTTAGTTTATTATCATAAATTGTGGCTGTACACTTGGGTCGTATGTACCAAGATCAAATGTGTGTAATAATACTCCATTATTATTAGCGTCATATAAGCTTAGATCTGAGTTATTACTATGTTTAACAGTATACATTAATCTTGTAGTAAAAAATAATTTTTGTATTTCATGATCTATTGGTACTACAAGTGTAAAATACTTGATAGTTTTTGTATTTACATCAATTTCAGCCATTCTACCAGAAAGCTTATTTAAAACGCAATATACCTTAGGAGCTGTTAAACTATAATTAGATACATGATCATACACAAATACTTCATTGTTTGAATTTATTGGAAACTCATTAAGATCAAGTATAGCATGCTCACTATAAGTAATACCATCACCATTATCAAATAAAATAGTATTTAAAGGTCCACTGTAGTTCTTTCCACCAAAGAATATTTTACCTGATTTATACTTATAAACGTTCTCAGATGATTTCCAAATATTTATACCTACAGTATATTCTACTGTAGCTGGTTTATATATACGCTGTTCTTTAAAGCATCTCCATAGTAGTTGTCTATCACTAGTTTCTTGAGTTATTATAGCTATGTCATAGCAAGTTGGCTTAGTTCTAGCATGTGTATCTGTTATTAGTTTAACAGCTTTAGACAGATCTGGAGTTGTTTCATAGGCTAGACTATCTAAATATTCGTATGCGTTATATTGTACGTATTGAGCAGTAAAGGCACTAGTTTCTTTATAGTCTACTAGGTCATACCAGTTACTATCATAAAATGTAGGTGGAAATGGTGCTATTGTTTGTAAAGCTATATGCTTGGCATTTTTTCTTATATACCCCCAAGAAGTATTTATCTGGTTAAAATTAGATATAGGAACTTGTTGAAAAAGTTCAGTATTTATTAAATCCACTGTAAGACTGTCATCAAAATTTATAAAGCTTAATGCTGGAAGTTGATTAAATTGATTACTATATGTAGTATAGCCGCTTTCACTAGTAGGTAATTCTAATGATATAGCCATCATTAAATGTGCACTTGTTATGTACTGACTAATCTCAATTTCATACATTCCATAGTCATTAGTTTTTAAGCCAAATTCATTTATACCATATATTTGTGTATCAAATGTATTACTAGATTTTAGAGGCTCATTTAGTATCAGTTCATCATTATATTTTATACTTATATATCCTACTATACCAGAAGAATATGAAGTAAAATTATATTTTATTATTCCTGGAAATAAATTACCGCTAAATTTTATCTTACTGCCTGTTCCTAGCTTAGTGAAATATAAAACTTGCCTATCAGGAGTAAATGATTCATCTACTAGTCTAGCTAAATACACAGTACTAGTTACAGGATCATAACTATACTGACATAAATCACCCTCTGGTAAAGGACCGCCTACAGTTGTTACTTCAGTTAATGGTATTGACATATACTCTCCTTATACTAAATATTCTACACCATGGATTGTGACAATATTGGCTAAAAGACCTGGTTTAAAATTTACTCTTGTTTGTTTTACATTAACTTTTATAGTAGTATTTTTAGTCATTTGTGGTAAGTCTAAAATTCTTTCCCAACTATTAGGCTCAGAGTCTAAGCTAAATTCTAAGTTTCCAGGCTCGAAATCATATAATGGCTGTAAAGAATCAGTTGTATAGCCAAAATTGTCTTCTAGCTTAATATAGCTAACTTGACCAGTATATGCACTAATTGGAACGCTATAAATAAGCCTATAGCTATCAAAGTAGTAAAACTCATGTATAGCTATACTAGTATCTGATATGTAGTACCAGCCAGCACCAGGATAGCCTGAGCTAGTTAATTGTTGCGACTTAGTATAGCATCTATTATTAAAAATTATTACACCGTTTGTAACGTTTTTTAGCTCTCTAAACGAGCAGTCAATAGATTTTATAATGTAATAATTTCCACTTCTATCACCTAGGCTTAGAGATGCTGAACCATTAATTAAAACTATGTTATGCTTAGCATATGTCTCAGATAAAAAACCACTATTGCTATAAGGTGTTATACCACTTGGGTAAGTAGTATTTATTATATACTTATTATTTGACTGCTTAGCTATACTAGATACTATGCCTAATACACCATGACTAATACAATAGCTACCTATAGATATATACCTAAGTAAACTATCTGATAGCTCCAACTCAATACCGTTATAAAATGACTGCGAAGAATAAGGACTACTAAGTGGCCAGTACTCATTATTTTCTTTAGGGGCTATAGCTCTAGTTCTGTTAAAACCATGTAACTTACTACTGTCATATTGCTGGGCATTCCATATTAAAGAATTAAATAAAAATCTAGTATTACTATATTGGCTACGAGACGTAATTGTTAAATTATCATATAAAGTATCATCAATAAGTTTTATATATAAATAAGATATTATTGTTTCATCAGTAGATGCAAAATAGTCTAGCCATAGGCTATTACTTGGAATGCCTACAAATTTCATATTTTCCATTCTAACATCATAACCAATTGGTATATCAGTATAAGCTATGTTAAAAACAGCCGTCTTATAATTAGTTAGCTCAATTTTAGACGAAAATTCAAAAACTATATTACTATAACTACTAGTAGAATCTAACCATAAATAACCACATACATACGATATATTCATAAGTATGTCATTAGACTCAAAAGTTATTTCTAGTCTATAATCAGTACCTGTGTCTATTAGGCTGTTAGTAGCAGACACATATAGCTGTTGTTGAAGCTCATTAGTGCAGCTACTATCTGTGTAAATTTTAAACTTTGGATTTATTAATACGTCTGTCCATACATGCATTTTAGTCATTGGTACAACAGATACCCCTGTATAAGAAGGTGTTACATTAAAGCCATCAATAGCAACATTGGTTACTTCATGGACTACTGTTTCTACATTATTAAAGTATACTAAATCGCCACTATGTATTTTACTATAGTCTATTTTATCAATAAAATTAGCTATTAGGCTATAAAATATAGGATTAGGATAATAAAAATTAACATTTCCTATGGCATATACAAATTTATTAATGTCAGCTTTAGTATTTGAAGACATATATGACCAGTACGTACCATCATTAGTTTTAATAATTACGCCATCTTTACACCCAACATATAGAACAGACTGGCTAATATAGGCAGTTAATGGTAAAAATTCTAAATTATGGCCTAGAAGTGTCCAATTAGTTAAATCATCACTAAAACATATAGTATTGTCACCAAATAGAAATAGTCTAGTTCCAAAGTAACTCATGCAAGTAATGTTTATACTAGTTGGTATAGTAATCTTATTAAAGCTAATGGCATAATCTAAAGAAATGTATAACTCACCATTAGATCCACAAACAGCCAATTTATACCCATTTTTATCAAAATATATAAGTTTGTTTAACTTATACTGCGATAGATTACTAGTTACCCAATTATGATAAATACTATCTGTATATAGTATATCACCATTAACGTTACAGGCAACTATTCTAGTTTTACTGCCTACAGTAAAGTATAAAATATCTAATAGACTATAGCTACTAATTTTTTGCATTAGTATATAATGATGCCAGCCATACTGCGATTGTGTGCCTATTGCTGAAGATGATCTTGTTTCTAAACTAAAATAGCCGTCGCTATTTATAGCGATTCTATTAGAATCTTTGGCTATAAGCTCTGTAAAAGAGGTACTAGCAGGATATTTAAAATCAATGGTACCTGTGCCTGTATTAACTGCTAAACCATTTGTTAAAAAACTATACACTAGTTTTATAGTTAGAACGCCCATGTAGCTAGTATACATATTTAATAAATTAGGCTTAATAGTATCAAACCAGTCTAAAACTTTTTGATCAAATACTTCAGATTCTACTCCATTATTAAAACTGGTCAAACTAACAGAACCAATAAAATTATACTCATAAATAGATATTCTAGCGGTTAGAACTCTTTTTATTAGATATAACAGTCCTCCATCATAAAATAGGCTATAGTCAGTACCTGCCTCTGTATTAAGGCCTAATAAATCCTCTAAACTAATATAATACTGTATATGACTATTAGTGACCATTTGCCAATTGCCAGATAAAATATAGTTTATATCATTAAAGTCATTTATAATATGCTCATTAGATTGTAACTTTATTAGGCCTAAATCATCTCTAACTTTAAAGCTTACATTAATTATTTTATGCACATTTATGCTAAAATGCATATTAGCAGAGCTGTCATTATAACTCTTTTTAGCATAAAACTTTATATCTAAGTAATGATCAACATAGTTATCTGGTATATTAATGAATAAAACTTTAATATCTGAATTAAAATTAAGCCCACTAACTACTTGTTCATATACAATAGTATCGTCTAATTGTCTTATAGCTAGTTTAGCGTCAACATGATGCGCAGTACCTGATATTATTATAGCTTGACTAGCTGTATATATTGTATGAGAGCTTCTATATAAATTAGTTCTAATAGATAAAGATGCTAATAAATATTCTGGCTGTTCATAGCTTATACTAGTTATAATCTCATTAGATTTTAATATACCAACCAACTGCTCACTGTAACTAGATATTAATGCGCGTAAGTAGGTAGTATCATACTGAGCCACAGAATTTGTTACTTCTGACAGTATTGAACCATTATATGGTATAGCATACTTAGCCGAGCTGATAACCTGTTCATTTTGAAAACCAGCTACATACTCATTTACTTCTTTTCTAAATATAGGATAATCAGAGTATGCATTTATAAAATATTTTACGCTATTTATTTCTATAATACTAGTTATTTGAGGAAGTAATGTAGCCGTACTGGTGTAAGGAACTTCTGTATACTTATGTTCATTAAATACTAAAAAATCAGTAGTTATATATTCATACTTTGTATCATAGTCAAATAATACATAGCTATTATCATAACTATTATAGTATATGCTTATTCTTCTATGATATCTAGTAGAGAAGTATACTGGCTGATTACTACTGTTATAGTATACACCAAGTCTAGTATAGTATGGATCAATAGCATTACTAATACCCAGTGTATTGTCTAAATAATATAGCTTATAGTCTGTTAGTATCCAACGATTACGCATTATTATAGTATCAAAGTCTATACTAGCCTTTAATTCTAGACTGTTGTAATTAGCTAATTTATATAATTTATTATCAATAGATGTGAATAAATGATCCTCAGTGGCATAAAAAGTAAATGATTTAAATTCTACTCCCATGCTAAATGAGCCATAAATAGTAGATATTGATTTATCTGATGAGTCTACAACTATATGTTTACCATTTTTACAGTATATATGTAACCTATGAACTTCTATTCCTACTATAGCTGAGCCATAATAGTTCCATTTTGTTACATATTCTGTAGTATAGTATAGAACTGTATCAAAAGTATCCGCTAAAACAAATAAATAATCAAAACTAATACCATTCCAGGTTAATTCATATAAGCCATTACTGGCTACAGCGTAATATTTCTCAAATACCTGTAGTGTACTAGTAGCTTGATTAATACTATCTTTATCATATATAAATTTATATTGAATTACATTGTAGACTGTGTCTGATGGTACAGCTATACTACTAGCTTGAACTGTATTATTTAGTAATAAAGAACTAGATGATAGTAGTCTAAATGATATTTCACCGTTAGAGCAAGAAAAAAATTGTACTTTTTCATAGTCATCAACAAAAGCTCCAACATAATCGTACCATTCCCAGCTCCAAATGCCATCAACCCAATGCTTACCTAAGCCAGAAAAAATACTTATGTCTATAATATTAGAATTGGCTACCTTAAATGCTGAGTAGCTACTTGCTATATAGCTAGTAGAGCATAAGTGATAAACTGGTTTTGGTGACCAATACCCAGTTTGGTTGCAAATATAGCCAATATCACTTATATTAGTCCCACTATCTATTGCAGTTGGTAGGCTTAAAAAATCTTCTGGTAGTTTAAAATTTGGATAAGAAGAATTTGATCTAAGCACAGGTGAATTAATACTAACACATACACTGCCATTGAAAAATACATAAGAGTTATAAAAATTAGAATATGTTAGCACTATAGATTTATTACTTGGTAGTTTAAATTTATTCCAATTTATATTATCACTAGATACTGCTAAATATTCATCTAACATGACCACTAATTTATCAGCGTAGTATATATTTCTAGCATAATCAAATATACCACTAAGCTTCATATCTCTATTTATATCTGCGTATAAAGCTCTTCCTTCATAGGAGTAAAGATAAGGACTATTATTAGCGCCAAATGTAAATGTTGGTGTAAATGTAGAACTATTTAGAGTTAAATAGCCTCCAGCTATTAGTTCTAACTTCTTTATAGACTCGCTATACCTAGAGTAAGCTATAGTTTCATTAATATATCTCATAATAAAAACTCTGTGCCTAATATTCTTATAGAGTTATTAGCTGTAGTTGATAATTGACTGGTTACTTCTTTATAATTTTTAAACCAAAACTTAGTTGGTATATCTGTGTCTATTACCGGTAAATTTAAACATCTAGACCATATACCTGGAGAGCCGTTATTATCTAATGCAAATTCTAAATCACCTTGATGATATAAAAAAGCTCTTGATGGACCGGACGAGGTATAGTTTGTATCTAACTGTAATGTACTAGTGCTTAAAATACTACTAGCTGTTCCAATACGCTGTCCATCAAAATCGACAACTACATTAGTATAGTCAGAAGTTAGATTAAAAAACCCAGAACCTAGTCCATTAACAAAAGTAATATTAGGATATTCTTTTATTGTATATATTTTTGAAAAATAGTCTATACTAGTTACTGATATATAATCATAAGCTTTTAAGCTATCAGAACGCTTTAACCATAATGGTCTTTTACTCTCAACTACTGAACCATCCACTCCTGTATAGCATAAATTAGCAGGAAGTTTTGGAATAAACATAACTCTATTATGTAGTTGCATATATTCTACTGGCTGATTACTTATAGTAACTTTATTACCTGTTTGTAGCGTTATATCTTGAGAATTGACCTTTATTAGATCAAAATGGTCTACGTTAAATACTGCTAAGTAAACACTTAATAAATCAGATGTTAGCATAGTAGTAGTAGGTATTAAATATTGTTTATAGTCTATAGTTAAAGCTTGGCTCATTTCTACACAGTAAGCAGACAATATTTTAGATGATGCTACACAGCTTGAATGATTATATAGATTTAAAGCCATTATACTACCTCCGTTATAAACACTTTTAAACTATTTAAAGCTTTATACTGCGTTGATATATCTTTACCACATCTATAAAAAATTTGTTTATAACTATTGCGATCTATATTACCTATACTTAAGCTAGTAGACCACGGGCCTAAACTAGATAGACTAAACTCTATTATTCCCTTATACACTAGTTCGGCTATACCTTTAGACGCATTGTAGCCTGATACATAGCCATTTAGGCTGCAGCTAGATACATACTTATTTCGATGAAATAACCAAAAATTATTAGGATCATAATAGCCGCTTATTTGTGGTGATATATTACTAGAAGGACTACCATTAACATAACTAATATTTTCTGTAGTATAAGGATATTTATTAGACTTTAAGGCAACAGATAAATCAGTACTAACAACATGGGTATTCATGTACTTATATCTAGAGTCATTATTTATACTAAACTTACCATATACATACTGAACTCCTGTTTGTCCAGTCTTATCTATAAAGTCTACATTTAGGCTAGACTGCGTAGTAAGTATTATATGCCTAGTACCTACTGATGAATGAAACTTATCAATATCAGTATCAAGTTTTATTTTTATATACGTAGAGTTAATTAATTCCCAGTCTGTTATTAGCATAATTTTATTACTATTACTGTTATAAATATAGAACTGATTAAAATTTATGCTGATTTGACCAAGCTTAAATAAATGGTAATCAGTACTTATAGGATCCCTACTGCTATACTCTAAATATTGTATGTCTAGATTGGGTATACTAAAGCTCATTAGTATATTCCTCATATGCTATTATTTTTATCGCTATATTAAGCATAGATTTATTTAATTCTAAACTATTAGGTTTTATACATCTAATATATAAGTAGTTATTAGCCAATTTTAGCACATTTGAGTATGACTCATTATCATTACTTAATTCTACAAAGTCTGAATTTACTATTAAGTAATTATTTATTGGCACATTTGTCCATACTTTTACTGAACTGCTATATTGTTTATAATTTTCAACACATAGTCTTAACGCCATATCAGGAACTATTGTACAATTAGTATTAGAGGCTAATTTAGAACCGAATTGTATAATATTATTATCCTGACTATAGGTTAAAAATCTAGAATCATTAACATATACAGTAGTATATTCATCTGGTATTAATAAATATTCATTTGGCTGTATGACTAAATTAAAATGAAATGAAAATGGTTTTTGCATTGCTTCATCTGAAAATAGGGTGATTATATTATTATCTAATATATACTTAGTATAATCACTATACAGTAACTTAACAGATTTTTCTGCTAAGTTATAATAATTAAAGCTGGTTATATAGGTTGAAAATTTTTGGTCTATTGAGCTTAAACACTGTTTTATAAAAGTGCTATAATTAATAAGACTATGCTCTAGTCTAGTTATAAAACTAAAATTAATATAATCTGTATCAGTAGCTTTAATTTCATAGTTAAATACTTCAGTATAGTATATGCCAGTTGTTATATCTAGTAGTCTTAATGATATACTACAGTCTTTATCTATAAGTAAATCGCTAAATTGTTCCCAATTATTGCGCATAATGTCAATTGTATAATTTTCTAAATTAGACCTAACTGTTAGAGTAAAATTATTATAATATACTCCTGGTAAAACAGATGGTATTATGCTAGGTTTGAATGCACTAATTTCATAATCTATAGAATATAGTAATGTTCTATAAGTTCCATCATTAGATACTAAACCATTTTCAATACTATATAGCATAGTATTGAAAAAATCAAAGCTATATAGAAATGATTCAACTTTATTATAACTCTGTAAAGTAGTTATAATAGGAGTAGTTATAGCAAAGCTATTAAGACCTTGACTAAGCTTAATTGGGTCTTTATAAAAAGTAGGTACTAGGCCATTTTCATCAGACTGAAAAATAACTATTGGTATATGCCAAGGTACTGAATAAAATTTTACATACTTATCAATACCTATCATAAAAGTATCGTATAGTATTACAAAATTACTTAGTTCTTTATCAAGGTATAGCTTAGAAAATTCTCCTTCTAAAAATATACCTGTTGAAATAACCTTTATACAATAGCGTATTAATTTTGGTTCTGTCAGGCTAAATGGACCACTATATATTTTACTAGTTAAACTTATTTTTGGATCTGTATCATCAGTTGTATATAATATATCTAAATTATTATTAATACTAAATTCTACTTGTATTGGAAATATAACAATATCATTTATTGGGCTAATATTAGCCATTATTTCTTCTGTTGGTGTAGGTAGTATAATTTTAGTAAAATAATGACTACCTTCAAAGTCTACATTATCGGCAACTATACTGAACGATATAGTTCCAGTATCAGGTACAGGTACATCTTCTGGCAGACTAACATAGTACGATGCGCCTAAATTGTTATATGGGACTCTTAATGAGAAATAAGTTCCCCAATTAATAACTCTATAACCATCTATACCATAGTTGTCATATTGTTCTTGAGTTCCACCCCAACTACAATCTATGTATAGTTTATGGTAGTATCCATAATACTCTATTATACCAGGACTCTGACTAAAATCATACCATACTATAGCTGGTGGTTGGTAATTAGTATAACCATATGCAGTAACATATTGCCCTTTACTAAGAGGAATTGTTATGCTAAGTGTATTTACTTCTGTACCTATTACAGTAGATCCAAAAGCTTTTATATCTGGCATATTTAATACATTAGATACAGCTTCCCAATTCCAAGTGTTCAGACTATTTGTTGGTGTAAAACTAAAATAATATGCTGTGTCACCACTTTCATAACTTACACTATAATTATCTTTAGTATTGTTATTAAATACCTCTATACCATTATCAGTGGGGTAGCTGATACTATTTATATATACTGAACTAAACTGGTCATCTTCAGTATGCCAACTATATTTATACGCCATAATGGAGATAGTATGGCTTCCACTTAATACATCAATAGTTTTTTTAAACGGTAGGAAATAGTTATATAATTTATCACTAGTAAAAGGTATATTATCCAGCCATATTAAAACATACCCTTTAACTAGACATAGCCAGTCTATTTCTAAGCTACCATCTATACATGTAAACTCTAAACTAAACTTAGTATATTTGTTAGTTGGTACAGGTGGAGATTTTAGAGTATAGTCGCCACTAAAATAACTTGGCTGTAAAAATGAATGCCAATTGCCAGTAGCCCGCCAGTCTAGGCTAGGTATGCTATTAGGAAATAATTCAGTACCATTAACGAGCTGTGCTGTGCCAAGTTCTTTTTTATACTCAGGACTAAATGTAATAGCATTTATAGTTATCTGTTGGTTTATATCACCACCCATATAGGCATAAGAATCATATGAAAAACCTAAATAACCATTATAAGGAAAACTGGTATCTAAATTTGTTAGACTAAATATATGCTCACCAAAAGTAGTATCTAAGTATGTTTCATAGCTAGAACTACCATCACTATACATTAAACGTAGTCTAAAATTGCCACTAAATGAGCCAGATACTAAGATAGAATAATTTACAGTAATGCTAGTTATACTAAAATCTGCCGGCCAATTAGTAGAAAATATACTACAACTTCCATCACGTATAATTGGTGTCTTTAGGCCATTAGATGTGAACTGCCATCCATTATTTAAACTATCTTCACTATTCCAGCCTAGTTTTATAGGCCCTAGTTTAAAATCTTCTATAAAGCTATTATTAATAGGATTATAACTACTAAGTTTAGTATTGCTAAATAGCATAATTCTAGAAGCATAGTAAGATGGTGTAAAACCACTTAGTCTATCAAATAAAGACTTCATGTATAGTACACTTTGGTTTACAATAGTATCAGAATTTATTACAGTAGTTTGAGTTTTAATAATATCTGAATACTTATCACTATCATAATAAACTAAATGTTCTAAGTTAGTATTTGAAATAGTTGGTAGTGTACCATCAAGTGTATATAATGGTAAAAGTTCTGGGTCGTCTGAGCTGCCATATAGCTTTATCTTTGAATCTATATACTTATCCCCAGATATTTTGGCTGGCAAAGTATATTCATAACCAGTCCAATTATATGGTGGAAATATTGGCATTACTTCTAGGTAGTCTATTTCTAAATATGCGTCTATAACAATTTGATAAGTTCTATTAGTTATAGAAACATAGAAGTCAGACATTCCATCCTTTATTTCTTGCTCTATCCAAGCCTCACTATCTTCTGTTATATAATACGATGTATATCCAAGTCTAATCTCAGCTTGAATAGAGTCATAACCATCTTTCTTAATTCCAAAATTTACAGCCTTATAATGAAGCCTAATTAAAAAATTTCCAGAAAGGTTCCAACTTTGCATATAGAATACATACCATTCTATATTTTCCCATTCTGGATGAACTTTTTGTAAAAATAAGTTATCTTTATGAATACCACCTATTATAGAATTAGTTTTGCTAGAAAACACAAATCTATCTAAATATACAGTATTTGTTAGGGCATCAAAATACATTAGGCAGCTTGGCCTCCACCATCTGAAGATTCCAAATCAAACAAATTAGCATCTAGTATATTATTTGTTAGTATGTTGTTATCATCAGTGTAGAATGAATATACAGATTTATTGCCTAATTCACGCTTAAAAATATATTTTCTAACCAATTCTTTAGGGCTTATAGATTTTATTTCAATTACACAACTTGAAGAAATATCTAATTCTAGAGTTAAATTTTCATTTATTTCAATTGTGTTTATAACTTCTAGTTTTAGCTCTAAGTCTATTGTTTTTAATTCTATAATACAAATATCAGTAAATTTTACTATAGCTTTAATTGGAGTTTTAAACGAACATAATTTTCCATAGTCAATAATTGTAAAGCTAAAAGGCTCTTTAATAGCTATATTAAATTCATCAGATTTATTCTCTATTGTTGCATAGTATGACCAGTAAGCATTACTATAGTAAAAAATACTAATTTTAGTATTTTTATACAGTTTTAGGCTAGTGTTACCACTAAGCATAAAACCTTTATCATGCATATTTATACCGGAGCTATATGGAAACATTGGAAAATAAAAGGCATCGTTTAGTACAATAGCATAGTCATACCCAATAGGAGGTATTATAGTAAATTCAGTTGGCTCAGTATACTGTAAAGATGGATCAGGAGTAATAGTAGCCCACGGAGGAGTTATCTCTATACTAATTTCTCTGACTATTACATTAACAGGAAATTCGCTATACGTGTCATTACTGTATTCAAATAATACTAAAGCTATATTTGTTGAAAATCTAACATTAGTTACTATATCAACAGAGCTATCACTTATGTATAAATCATACGTATCTTCTATATCTGATATAGTCATGCTATTTATAGTGTTTAAGTTAGGATTGGCTATAACAAACCCTCCATAGCCTTCAGGTACTCTAGAGTTAATAATAGCATAATCTATATAACTTAATGATTGGTATAGATCAGTAATAGCTGGAGCTAACATTCCTGTATCAGTTATTAGCTGTATTGGCATTACTTAGCCCCTCTGATATAGCGCCCACAACGTCTTATCAGCCTATTTGTATACTCATAGCCTATAGAGGACGTATGTTTAGAAATGCTAAAACTTTCAGTATATAAGATTGGAGCTGCTGCATACTTACTAGTAGAAAAGTATACAGGATTATGCATATTATATACAGTATACTCTTTAGCAAATAAATTAATAGCATAGTTAATACTGTATAAAAATAGCTTATATAGCATATCTATTGTTACTAGCTGATATAGACTATTAGTTTGTTTATATATTGCTAATTTTAAGCATAAAGCTTTTATTAGGCTAGAGTAAGAACCATAAGCTATGTCATTAGGCCTTTCTATAACACATTTACCACTAAGTGCTGGTGGTGTTATAGTTATAGAGGCTAAAGTATAGCTTGAATACCAATAGGTATTAGTTATTTTATGCAGTTTGTCACCAAGTTTTACAACTTGATTAATAACTGGCATGCCATAATTTTGTGCATAAAAATATACTTGACTTAAGTTATTACTATCAACTCTAGCGTCTTTACTGTACATATAAAAGCCATTATTAGGCAGGCCGAAATGAACAACCCCAGTAAATTGGCGCTTATTTAGTTCATTTGCTATAACATGTGAACTAAAGCTTCTATTTATAGTCTTTAACTCCCCATATACTATGCTATCGCCATATAAGTCATTTTCATCTCTTATTTCTTGCACATATACTAAGTTATTATTATATAGGTATGATTTATCAAAATCTATATTACTAAAGACTATGCTATTTAAACCAACTAATGAGCCAACTAATGGCTTTCTAATAGTCACTATATCATTAGCAGACATAGGGTATTTAAAAGTTATACTACTAGGCGCTGAACTTTCTACTGTATACATTTTGCCATTTAATTGAACAATTGTACCAGCTGGATATAAAATATCATAGTTAGCTGGTATAATAACTTTTAAATTTGTACCTGAGTAGTTAAATACTTTATCTACCTTTATATAGGCTACGTATGTAAATGAACCAGGAGTACTATATTCAGCATAAGTTTTATCAATTACAGTATACTCAATATTATTAATACTTACTTTTAAGCCTATAACAAGATAATTTATGCTTGCTAAATTTTCATAATTAGTCGGTATAACTATGTAGTCTTTATCTTTTATTACACTAACTTTAATTCCTATATCTGGTACTGTAGCTATAGTTGAATTTTCACTAACTTTACAAAAAGATAAATTAGTATATGGTGTTATGTAATTATAGCCATTTGGTAATGTTACTACTGTAGGATTTACATAATTATTAGGATTTTGTTTTGCTAAAAACTGACCAGTAAAAACTTGGCCCATTGAAAGTTTATTACCTATGCCCTCATTTAAAAATAATGGTATAGATTCTTTGCTAATAACTACTTCTTTATTAGATAATCTAAAATAAGGATTGGCTTCAATTAAGTAATAGTCTATTAATTCAGGTATTTCTATAGCCTGGTTAATAAGTAGACTAGTGTCATTACAAATAGACATTATTTCATATACTGTAGAATTGGCTTGTATTTTATCACCTGGACTAAGCTCCGCTAAAAACTTAGTTTGAAAACCAGTTACAATACCAACAGTATCTATGCGTATTTTACCCGTACATTTTAGCATGACTACTCACAAACTAAGCATGATATGCTTATAATTTCAGTTGGTATTAATAATTCATTCTCAATATGTTGAAAATTATCAACCACTACTTTAACATAAAAAGTTGGAATAATTGAATAAGAACTTAAGCTAGTATACCAAGGGCCTATTTTAGACAAACTAAAATATATTGTGATATTTTCTTGGACTAAGTGTGACGATGCTACTATTGATATATTTTTATACACTCTATGATCTAATCTTGACATATAAAATTCATATACATAGCTTCCATTTTTATAGTATATGTCAGAAAAAGAACCATAAGAAAAGCCTAATAGCTTGTCACTAGTAGGTGTTTGAAACTCTAATATGTTACCAAATTGTTTAAAAGTACTTATTTGCTTCCAGCTAGAGTTTATATACGTAAATACTGTTGTTAGACTATTCACTAAATAGTCAGGAATTTTTATTCTAATACCTGTTGGTAGTCTTCTAGACGGCTCAAGATAGCTGTATTGGCTTAATTCTGTTGATATACCAATACCACTTAATGCTAAATTATTTTCTATCTCGTGCTCAATTGCCCAACTATAGAAAATACTATGTCCTATATGGACTATAGGCATTATGCTAGGTACTCAATACCAGATAACTTAAAAGCCATATTTGGATAATTTGTTGCTACTTCAGGAATTATTACTGTATCTCTTATCCATACTTTTACTGTATCTTTACCAAGATCTAAATCTGGTAAGTTAATTACTGGTTTAAAATCACCGTTAGCTGGAACAGTTCCATTAATGTCTAGAGCAAATAATAATGAACCTATTGAAAATATGCTAAGATCATCACCTACTTCACCTACCCTGGCATAGGTAGAATTATTAACAATTATACTATCTGTATCATTTGATAATATTTTACCTATATAAGTATTATTAAGTACAAGAGCATATCCTTCAAGTGAATTAATAGTTAAGCCGGTTAATTGTGGACTTGTACATTTTGAACCTACAACTGCCTCACCTAGTGAGTTTATACCAGATTGTGAGGCTACGAATGTAAAAGGCATATCTATTAAATTTTGAGCAAAAGGCTCTTTATCCAAGTCATCGCTAGCTAGTAGTAAATTATCATACATATAAGCAGCTTCACGTTTAAATACTACTGATACTGTGTTTGTTTTAGTAGCTCCAAATACACCACCAAAGTTTAGATTAAGTCTATCAATTGGCACAGCTATAAGTACTTCCGTAGCCCCTAAAGATGCCGCAGTAGTTATTATATTACCAGAAAGTGTGAAATCAGTTCCTTGCACTAATTTAGTATGTGTTATACCATTATATCTGTATAAATGAGCCATATCTGACCCATTCATTTTAGTTAAAGTAAATGACTGATATGGCGACAAAGTAGAGGCTCTAGTAAATTTTTGTGGAGTTTTAACTGGTTGTGTTAGTGCATCATCCTTAAATAATAGAATAGACATTTTACGCTCCTAAATCTAGTTTTTTATAAGCTATAATATTTAAAGATATATCATAGTATGGACCATTTGTCCACTTGTTTAAAGCTAATGAATTTTCTTCCGCTAACATATGTGAATAGCCATCAATAGTTATAGGTGTATTAAGTACTGGTCTTATTAAAGATTCTAAATCAGTTATATAAGTTAATTTCTTATCTATGGATATGTTATCATTATTAATTAAACTTAGTAGTCTGCGTCTTTCGCTATAAAAATTTTTACAGTCAGTATCCATAGCTATATACTTAGTAACATCTTTAATAGCCCTAGCACCGTAGCTTATGCTTATTGCTTCATAATAAGTGTATACTTCCTTATATATGTTGTCATCATTTATACTAATTGCTGGTAATTTTTTTTTGTTAATACTTAATACTATTCTCTGACCAAACATATTACTATGTTCAATAATACTATGACCAGTACTTAATTTAGAATTAACCACAAACTGTCTTAGTAAATATTGTTTTTCTTCTAAAATAAATGAAGAAGAATACGATATACTAATATCCATACCATCAAGACTCATATAGAATTGTTCCCTGTAAAGTACCATAGCCTATACTAGGCTTATATGTATAAGTTACAGATGCAGGGGCTAATATACCAGTATAGCTATCTAGTGTTTCTAAGCTACATGATATTTTATTTTGTTCAAAAAGCTGCTTAAGCAAATTTATTTTAGCGATTATACTCGCATATGAATAACTAGATATATCATCAGAACTAGCCATAGTATGTAGTTTTAAAATATAATCAATATATATAGAAGCTTTAGCCGATTTAGACAATATTGATTCTGCTAGTGTTAAGCTAATTTCATCTAAATTAAATGTAATGGCATTATATAGTTTGTACAAGGACGCTACATTACTATCATCTAATGGTATTTTATTTAAATCTTTATCAACATATAGGCCTGTAATAGACTGATTGTAAGCTAATTTTTTATCATTTTGATCTCTTTTTAAAGCTACAGTAGCCAGAGAAGTTAAGAAATTAAAATTGTAATAAGATATTAGGTGTTTATTAACTACACTAATACCATTAAATATAGAATAGCCTTCTTCTGTTTCTAGCTTAAAAATATTCATAGACTACCTATTATTTTTACATGCCAAGTATTATAGTCCTTAGAAGATTTAAAGCCCTGTGGTATACCTATGGCATCTTTAATCTTTAACTGGTACAGGCCTCCAATTAGATTAAAATTTAGATCAAATTCAGTAGGTATATCAGTTGATTCAAAATCTATTATCCCAGCATTTATTTCAACACTAAAGGAATTAATTACACAATCTAGTATTTCTTGCTCATAGCTATCAAATATAAGCTCATAATTACATTTAGTATCAAAAGTTAAACTACTTAATAATTTACCATTTAAATCAATAGCATAGCATAAATTGTCAGTATTATCAGTAATAGCCCTATTAGGCATTGATTGTATAACGCTACTTGGAGACGGCTTATTAACAAAATTAAAATTTTTAACTATTGGTTTTATTGTTATAGAAGTCCATGATCCAAGACTAAAACTAAACTGTGGAATTAAATAGACTTTACCAGTAATGCTAAAGCAATCAAAATTAACAGCCTCTATGCTATCAACTGCTAAATTATTAAGCATATCGGCTATAATAGAAGTAACATTTCCAAATTCTTCAGTAGTTATAGATAATACACCGTAAGGTTTTAATAGCTTATGAGATTTTGGACTTATTATTGTACCATTTTTATACGTAGATACTACAGCTGTAGACATATCTAAGTCTACAGCTGTAACACAGCCTAAATTTTTACCGTTTATTTCAGATCTAACTGTGCCTAAGTTTAAGCTAATAAGACTCATTATAAACTCACAGTTTGTACTGCTTTTATATATCTAGCATTAAATTCAGTATTAAAGAAATCATTACATATTTTAGAAACAATTACTGATACATCCTGTTGCGTAGACTGCTGACCAGCAACTGTTATTGGTGCATTAACTGAAACTGATACACTACCTGTACTTGAAGCTTTTTCTGTACTAGTAGAAGGATTTTTTTCAAAAGCTAAGCGTAAGTTATCAAGTGCGGCTATTAGCTTATCACTAGAATTGGTTACAGATTCAGTAGAACTCAATGGTGCCTTAACTGCTTCATCTGCTAATGAAAACTTTGGTACTGGATTTTTTAAGTATCCTTTTTGAGCCTCTATTACCTTAGCCTCATCTGAATCCTTACTAAAATAAGTAGTTGAATTACCTATACTTGTTTTATATCCACCATTTTCGTCTCTTTCAAAAGCAGATGCATTAATACCTATTGACTTTATTTTACCATCTATGCCAATAATAGACGTTCTAATTTGACCATATTCATTAACAGCTTTATTATATCTGTCTCTAAAAATATCACTATTAGTTTCTTTGTCTAAAGTTGGTCCAAATACTGCTAATGATGCACCATTAAACTGTTTAGCTTGCGCATCTTTAGTCGATATATTAGAGTGTGTTGATGATTGCTGTATACCACTATTTACAACGGCACTATTTTTACTTGACTCTACTATTTCTCCAACATATTTAACTCTATCAGCTATCTCTGATTTTGTAGCGCCCTGTTTCTTTAGATATTTTGAAAGCCCGGTAGCCCCTTTGGTCTCAAATATATCAAACTGTGTCTGCTGTTCACTAGATTTAGCCATCATTTCACTTATTGAACTATCTGATGCAGCCTCTGGATTTAGACTATATAAAGCATTATTACGGCTATCTTTTTTCTTAGCTATAGTTGTTAATCTATTAGACTCTAAAGCTGCTCTTTCATTTTGTGCTTTTTCTATTCTAGCATAAGATTCATTAGATATACCTGTTGAATTTTCTTTTGATTCAGCTATTGTTTGCTCAATAGTTTTAGCTGGCTCTTTTTTATCAGTAGTCATAATTAATGAGTTAAATAATTGACTACCACCTCCAACTGAGGATGCTAGGGCTAATTTTGTTGTTGCATACGCCGATGCTTTAACTGCTTCTTCACCAGTTAAGTTTTTCATCATTCTTGCTGGTGATAATGATCTAAGTTTGGCCCATCTAGCCGGAGTTGAAATATTTTTTACTGAATCATACATGCCTAAAACTGGGTCTGCATTAAATCTATATGCAGGATTATTATTTTTTATTTGTGAGGCTACAGCTTCTACTGGTGTTTCAAATATATTTCTTAATGGTACTTCTTCTCCCATAATTGGAACTTTTGTTCCATTTGGTCCAGTTACATTAAACTTGTGTTTATTAAATATAGCTATAGCCGGATTACCTGCGTCTTTCATTTTTAAACCATCGGCACCTAAGTGGTCTAAAGTACGTCTAATAGTAGGTAATATTTCATGGCTGCCATCTTCTAAGTACTGAAAGTCTTGTTTTTCACCATGCTTCAGTTCTCCATTAATAGTAGTATTTGCTCCATCAAATATTTCTGCAGCTTTATCTCTAAGCTTAGGCATTAGCTCTTTTTTAGACATATTTGGATATTCATTCTTATTGGCCTCTACATAGGCTTTTATAAACTTTTTTCTATTAGCCATATTAGTTATATCAAATATATTAGCAGATTTTTCAGCACGCACGCCATAAGTTATAGCGGTTCCACTATTTAACCTAGCTAGAGAAGCTTCTATATTATCTATCGGAGA
The DNA here is from genome assembly GCA_938003925.1 of uncultured bacterium. GTDB lineage: Bacteria > Patescibacteriota > Patescibacteriia > Patescibacteriales > UBA12465. The sequence goes on along the minus strand of CALKWQ010000016.1, from coordinate 42,460 downwards.
TACAAACAGAGTACTATCCTGATTAAGTTCAGCTATAGGTCTACCACTTGTATGAACATATTGCGCAGATGTTAAGCTATTATTACTAACACTAACTTTTTGCTTAGATTTTCCTAGTTTAGCAATAGCTCTAGTAGCATTAATGGCATATGGACTGGCATATTCTAATCCTTTTGCCATAAGAACACCACCAGCTTCCATAGCCGCGCCTTCTGCCACATCGTACGTAGCCTCATACGCTGAATTAATAATAGGATTGTTGAATTTTGGTAGTTCCTTATCAGGTAGGCCTAATACATACTTATCTATCAGTTTAGACCCTTGTTTACCAGCACCATACATTAAAGCACCACCAGCTGCAGCAGCTGGTACTGTACCTACTCCAAATGTTTCTGGTGTGGCTGCTGCGCCAGCGACTAAACCTCCTATAGTTGCTGAAACTGCCGGCAGTACCGTGTGAACTACATTAGATGTAGTTCTTTTCCATTGGGGTTGACTATTATAATTAGCTAGTACTTCATCATTAAGTGAATATCTAGTTTTTTGTGCATACTGCTTACTAGCCCTAGAGCCCATTAAGCTATTTAGCTGCTCAGAAGAAAGGTTTGAAGAATCAGCATCAAGTCCTAAGCCAAATCTATCCTCTACATCAGACCTATTAAGTTGGCCCATCTGTACCATTCTTTTATTAACTTCAAATTCTTCAGCAAGCTCTTTTTCTGCGTAATTGCCTTTAAATTGCTTACCCTCAGAGGCTATTTTAGAATGTATTAATTCATGTATTAATGATTTTTTATCTGTATAGTGTATCTCATTACCAGTATTCCAACCATCTACATTATTATGTTTATTTTCTGCTATTAGCCTAGGCATTTTAAAGCTGCCAATACCTAAAGCCTCTGCAGCATCATTACCTATTAGTTTAGTTACGTCCTGCTCAGTTGGTGTAACATCACTCAATGACTGCTTAGACATAGGCACAAAGCTATTTAATTGAGTTATAAACTTTTTAAGTTCTTCAGTTGCTTTGTCTATTGTAGGATTTAATGATGTACCAATAACATCGGCTAAGTGTTTAAATATAATTTCTATATTCATACCTTCAGACATCTTTTCCTGTAAAACTGGTGTCTTAGCAAAATCAGTAAATACTGAAGAGGCAATTTCTTGATTACCACTATTAGCTTCTAAGCGTTTAACAAACTTATCTTTATATATTGAAGCTTGTTCATCATTTATTCTACCTTTATCCTTAGCTAGTTGAATGCTGTCTGAAATTAATTTAGCCAGATCACCTCTAGCACTATCTAAAGTATTATTTGATGCATTAGTTCTCTCTACTAAATTTGATGTATAATTGTTATATAACTCAGGCTGCTTTTTCTCCATTCTACTAAATATATCTCCAGCTTCTTTTACATAGTAATTTGCGTATTGACCTGATGTTAGCTCTTTTACTTCATCAGACTTCATTGAGCTTATAATTTTATTAGCTCCTTCAACATCACCTCCAGCTACTCTTTTATTATACTCTTGTTCTTTAGCTTTTAAGCTATCTAATAATTTTTTAGGATCCTCACTTACATCAATACCAGCAGATTTGTATAAAGATTTAGACACCTCTCTAATGTCTCTTGTTGACTCAGCTTGTGCATCTTTTGCCTTTGCTATCTTATCTACTAGCTGATCCCTTAGTCTTATCTCTTCTTCTAATATTTGTTTAATAGAACTAAAAGCCCGTTGATTAGCCTCTATTCTACCATTAATGTATTTTTCTTCAAGATCTAGGGTCTTTTGTCTGCTTAAGTCAGAATCATTAATATTAGCAAGACTGCTAATATCTTGAGCTTTTGTAATAGCTAGACTAGTTTTTGTCTCGTTTAGAATATCAAGAGTTGTACGCAGATTATTATTTAGCTTTTCTACCTGAGCATCTGTAGATACTAGGTAAATAGCATCTTGGCTAAACTTAGGAATATTTAGGCTATCAATAGGTGACTGCATTAAGCTGTTGTAGCTATTACTCTTAAATTCTAAATAATTAGCTGGAGTTCTAGAAACAACTGATCTACCAGCTAGCTTCATATTACTAATAGTATTGCTGGCTTCTATATCTGTTTCTACCTTTGAAAAATCTAATTTTAGAGTTTTACTACCTATGGAAGCCTCCATAGACTGCTTAATACTACTACCTATTAGTTCAGAGTATTTAAATACATCTTTGTTAGCATTTAGAATCATTTCATGTAAGGTATCTTTTACATCTAGTTCATATTGTAACTGTACCTTACGTTTTATACTTATATTACCTTTAACTATATCTTGGTTTAATGTTTCCTCATGCCTTACTCTAAGCTTATCCATTTTTTCAGCAAAATCATCATATTGATCAGATGATAAACTAGACAGCCCCATTGAGCCAACAATTCCAATGGATCCTCTAGTTTTTTGTAAAAACTTTCTATTTGAATCATTTGTATTAGGCAGCATAAATCTAAAACTATCTGTTAAGAATGGTTTTAATTCTGCTTCTTGACGTTCTAATAAAGACCTTGCCTCTTCTACAGCTTTACTAGCTACATCATATTCCTGTGTACCGGCTGTTAAACTAGACTGTTTAGATTTTGCAGCTTTTAGCTTTTCATTAGCGTTAATAAATCTATCTAGTTTAAAAGTACCTTCTTGTATAAACCTAGTTCTAGACTCAGAATATGTTGATCTATCCATTATTTTTTCTGGTGATTCAAATACAGCATCTTTACCTAGTCTAGCTAATTCATCCATTCTTTCTTGAGAGCCTTTTTTAGATAGGACACGTGTAAGATCATCTGAAAATTCTTTTCTTATATTAGTACCTTTAGCAGATCCACTACCAGCTGCAATTACTTGCATAGCATTAAAGAATTTATCAGTATCACCATCTTTTTCTAGCCCTGTTAGCGCATGCTTATATAATAAATTAAATGAACCGCCTTCGGCTATTGCTTTTGAAAATTTTTCATCACTCATAACTGGTTTTAAAAAAGCCTTAGCCCTTTCAGGCAATACACTCTTAGCCCTCTTAGACTCACCTTCGTTTAACTGTTTACCACTCAATAAAGAAGAGTATAAGTTAATATCTTCATCAATTCTCTGTAATTCTCTATATGCATCTTGAGCTTGGCTAGTTTTAGACTCTCTCATATTAGGCACAGTCATAGCCTCTTCATGCGCAGCCAGTATATTATTTCTAATACTCTGAGCCATCTGACTTCCACCTGGTGCTGCATTATTTGCCTCTTTTAAAACTGCGTCTACATCATAAAATTTTCCTTCTCGTTTTAATTTACGTATAGCCAAATCGGATACCATGGTAGAAGCTTGTCTACCACCATCTGAAATAGCTTCTTTATCCGTATCATAACTTTTTTGCGCAAAATTGAACATTGAGTCTATTTCTTCTTTTGAAGTTTTAGTTCTTTGCACATCTTTTGCCATACTAAGTGAAGTTTTTAGATCAATACTATCCCTAGACTTTACCAGTTTTAAAATTCCCATATCTTTATTTGACTTATAGCCCGCCGTTACTGTTTGTCCTAATTCATTTACACTAGCAAATACTCCAGTATTAATAAGCATTTCATCAAAAGCCCTTGTACTACTAGAATTTTCACCCCTGTTAAATAGAGCTAATTTACGCTGCTGTTGTGAAGCTTTTTCTAGGGTTGCTATATATCCAGAAAGGTTATCAGCGCTTCTTTTAGACTCAATCATTCTATTTTTACCAGTTCCTAAACCAGGTAAGTCAGAATCTTTCCATGAGCTATACCCAGCCCATGCTAAGCCAAGACCAGCAGTTATAGCTAATGTAGGAAGATTAAAAGCCATACCGCCAAGTGATGTTATTGTTTGATGCATTCTTTGCTGACTAACTGGTAGTTTATTTATATCAGTTGTTGTATTAAGTATTTTACCTAAATTACTATCAGCTGAAACAAACTGTGTTTTATTTTTAAAATAATTAGACGTAGTATCACCAGTAGGTCTAATAAGCCACTGGGCAGCTGAGCCTTTAATTGCATCACCTAGTGCTGGAAGTATAGTAGATCCTGCTGATCTTAAACCACCTAAAATAGATATAAAACTACCTATGGCTAAACCAGTAGTGGCGAAGCTAGTTATAGCCTTACCTGTAGAAGTTTCAGCAGCTTTGCCAATAAGTTCTAATACTTCACTTGATGCCATAGCCGCAGTTTTGAGTGGCTCTAGAGCACCAGACATTAGACCTATTCTAGTAGTATCAAAAGTATTACTTAGTCTTTTAGACTGAGCTCCAAATGTATCCATTTGCCCATAGGCCATAGCTTCAGCAGTATCAGTACCTGTAATCTTAGACTGGAAGCTATCCCACTGATCAGCTTGTGCCATTAAAGTAGATATATTACCGGCAATTCTTTTATCAAGACCTTGGTATGCATTCTCTACATTAAAGCCTTTAAAATGTAACCTTTGTAAAATAGTAGACATTGAATTTATCTGTGGATTTACATCGTCTGCTGTTAAGCCTATTCTAGCCAATTCATTATTAAATGCAGCAGTAGGTGCTATTAATGTACCTAAAATGCTACGTAATGAAGTACCAATAGTAGATGCTTTAACACCAGCATTAGACATGATACCCATAGCTGTTTCAGTTTCTTCAAGTGACATACCAGCTGTATGTGCGGTTGAAGCTACATAGTTTAGTACAGTACCTAAAGATGATAGTTCTAACTTAGATTCTATTGTAGCTGCAGCTAATGTATTAGTTACTTCAGCAGCATTAGCCACTGGCTTATCAAATGACATTAAAACAGTTGTTGTAATATCAGCAGCTTGTTTTAAATCAGACATTGTTGCTGTAGCTAGTTGAGCTATAGGGCCTAGAAGCTGTAATGATTCAGCAGCTTTATAACCAGCTTGGCCTAAAATTATTAAACCATCACTAAGCTGAGCTGGAGTATTAGTGAAAGTAGTAGATAACTCTACTACTTTATTTTTAAGCTGATCTAATTGAATAGTTGAAGCTTGTGATACTAGCTCAACATTTTTCATGTCCTCTTCAAACTTTTTTGCTTCGCTAAAGCCTCCAACAGTTAACGCGCTTAAACCACCTAATACAACGCCAGCACCACCAAACTGCATTTTCCATGCTGCTTGATCTACTAAGCCTTCAGTAAAACTTAAGTGTTGCTTACCTCTATGGCCACTATTGCTCATCATTGTTTCAAGCTGTGATGATGAGTATAAACCAAATGAAGTTTTATTATCATGACCAGTTTTTACTCCGAGACTTTCTAACTCTTTGGCTAATCTTATTGCTTCTTCAAATTCCGCGTGTGTAGCGTTATATCTGTTTGAGCTACCAACTTTACCAGAGTCTATAAGTGCATTAAGATTAGTTGCTTTAGATCTAAGACTATATTTCTGATCTTCACGCTCTAGGCTAGCGTCTCTTACTTGAGCTTTCCAATCAGCTTCTGTTAAGCCCTTTGTTCTATCTTTTTGCTTCATTTTTTCAGCTAGTTCTTGTGCAGTAGTTATATTAGCCTGCACTCTTTCTTTTCCAATAGCCAGTTTATTTTCGTCTTGACTTGATAGTTTTCCTCCAGCTGCTTTTTTAGCTTCTTCCAGTTTATATAGAGCCGTAGTATCTGCATTTATGGTCTCTAAAAGGTTTCTAAACTCTGACTCTATTTTACCTAAGTCAGGATTACTTATTGCTGTAAAAGCTGATTCAAGCTCTCTAACTGCGGCTAAAGCTGCTTTTTCTTTTGTTATTAGTGCATCAAATTTATTAGCTCCGCTAGAGCTAGACTTAAGTGTTTGTGAAGCTACTACAAACTGGTTACCTTTATTAGTTAGTTCACCATCTACACCAAAATTTGAAGAAATAGACTTACTAGTGTCATACTGTGACATTATATCACTTATAGTTAAGCCACCTTTAGTATAGTCTAATCCTGATTTTTTATACAACTTGTGTAATGATACAAAATTATCTAACAGTTCAGGTGTAGTAGACATATCGCCCTGATCGACAGCTAGGCGTAAACTTGACGACATATCTTGTAACTTACTAAGTCTATCGGCTTTATCAGCTATATAGCTTGGCTTAAAAACTTGTAAACTATCGCTTGTTATAATTTTATCTTTTAAGCTTGTAAGTCTAACAGAAGGATCGGCTAACGTTTCAAAATCTGTTCTATAACTACTTAACTCTTTTTTAAGCCTATCTCTAGACTCATAGTCATCTTGGCTTACTTCCTGTTTTAATAATTCTTTTTGTTCTATATATGAGTTAAGACTTGTGTATCTAGCTATAGCCGATTCAGCATTCCTTCCTGTAGAGTATAAACTACCACTAGTCTTAGAATCAATAATACTAGAGTTGCCTAATAAGCCAGCTATTTGATCAGCTATACTAGATGCATAATTTTCTAATTGCCGTTGATAGTCTGATCCTGATAATTTTGATGTTTGTTTTAGATTAGCCGCTGTTTTTAACTGAGCTAATTGTTTAGAACCAGAAAAGTCTATTATATCTTTTTCAAGATATGAGCCTATAGAGCTAAACTCTCCAATAGATGAAAGTGTAGAAGCTGATGAAATAATCTGGCTTAAATTTTCTGTGCTTAAACCGAATGTATCAGCTGTTCTAAACTGTTTCTGTAAATTGTTTTGATGTTTATCGGCTAAGTCTGTACGTTCTGCTAGTATATTAGATAACACTGGATCATCAGATTGTTTTTCTGGCTGTTTTTGGTACTTTTGCAAGAAACTTGCTATAGCCTTAGCCTCTACCTCTTGCTTACTGGCTATGTCTGATTTTGTTCCAATAAGCTCAAGATTTGTGTCTTCATTTTCTGATATATAGCTAGCTATATATCTATTTAATTGTGAATCTAATGAAAGCTTATTCTTTCTAGATTCTAATTTTTTTAAGAATTCATCACTATTTTGAATGCTAGTAGGTACAAAGCTACGAGAGTTAATACTATAATTATTGGCAGCTTCTGCATAAGATGTACTAAATGATTCAGGCATATCCTTAAACATATCTTCTGGAGCTCTAACCATACTAAGTATATTAGGCTCATTAAAGTTCGCTAATCTACGATATGCTCTAGCATATCGAAAACCTGTTGCTCCTTTATCAGCTTCATTAGACTCATTAAATGCATGCTGTAGACTAAGCACTCTATTTAATTCTGCGGCTATGTCTGATGTACGCTTAGTGTCTTCCTTAGTCTTTAATTTATTAAGTATATCAAAAGTAGAACTAGAACCCTTAAATGTGTCAAGTTGAGTAGCATAGTATTGCTTTCGCTGTATAGCCTCAGCAATACTTTCCTCATAAGTTATTTCTCCATCAGTTGATTTTTTAGCATAATTAGGAGCTATACCTGTATGTAAATAGTTAGAGCCGCCTGAAGTCCCTATAGCAGCTTTCTTAGCCTCTGCGCTAAATACTAAATTTTGTGCATCTAGGTCTGCTCTATTATAGCCAGCTAATAGAGATTTTTCTATACGAGCCCTACGTTCTGCGTCTTCAAAGCTTAAAGCCCCTGGTAAACTAGCCTGATTTGCAACATCTATATTAAGAGTTTTAACATACTTATTTGATACTTTTCTCCCCTGTAATTCATCAGAAGCAAATGCCCCAGCCCAAAATTCATTTATGCTATTAGACATTTTATTAAAGTATTTTCTTAGTTGCTCATTAGTAATTTTAGAAATTTTAGGTTGAGCATCAGGCTTTTCCTGTACCTCTAAACCAACTAGTCTATTTTGTATTGTTTCGTTTGGGCTAAAGTTGCCTGTTAATTTATCTAAGATAGTATCTTTACGCTTGTCTTTTGGAACATTTATGGCCTCTAGTAATAGAGATAAACTATTAGAAGCAAATTGGTCCTTACTAACTTGACCAAATATGTGCTCATTGTACATGCTATCTATTATTGATTTTAAGCTATCTCCACCTGTTACATTTTGCTTAGTATACTCATATATTAAACTACCTTGAGAAGCACCATCACGCCTATTAGCCAAATTTACTAATTTTTCAACATATTTTGGGCCAATATCGTTTCTTTCATTAATTAGTCTATTAACATTATTCTGCTCATCAGCTGTTATGTTTGCCTGAAGTACTGGGCCAGCTGGTAACATATTGTTTGGTAATGATGTTATATGTGCTGCAGATCCTACCTTTACTTTATGTAATTCTTCTACTAATGTTGCCCATACTGGATTTTTAACTAACTCATTATATGGCTTAGTAACTAGAACTTCACTACCTGGTTCATTTGGTTTACCAGCTAATATGCCTATGTCTAAAAAATTACGTATAGACTCTGGTAGCATCTGAGCATACGATACTATTTGAGCTATCCACTCACGACTATAGTTATCATTTTCTACATCACTAAATGATTTTGGTAGCTTATTAGGACTTTTTATGTCTGGTAGTAAGTATCTTCGTTCTAGGCTACCATCTAGCTTAGGCACCACTCTATGAGCTAATAGATCTGGATGTCCTTCCATTTGGCCTAGTATACCACTATGTTCATAATTAGCATTTTCACCGGCTTCACGTGGTTTAACTATACTATAGCCATGCTTAGTTAAGTAGTCTATTGGGGCTGAGGTATTTTCATAATTTGAGCCCCTAGCTATATTAAGCTTACTAACATAGTCTTTATACGCGGTAAGTGCATTAACATTATCAGTTGTAGGCTTACTTAATTCTTCTTTTTCATCTCGCTCAAAAAAACCATTTTCTATGTGTCTTCTAGTTTCACTAACAAGCTTATCAGAGCTTAGATTTAGCTCACCATCAGTACCAATTTTACTAAGAATAAATTTAGATACTGCCTTTAAGCCAACATCACGCCTAATATTATCTGTCTTTTTAGCACTTTGTGTTGGAAACACTTCTCTAGGAAGACTAGAGTCTGTTTTATCTAAAGCTATATTATCAATTCCACCTATTTTTAGGTCAGAATTTATGCCTCTTAATATAGCGTTTTTAACAGCGTTAACTATAAAAGCTGTAGCATCAGGAGTGCCTACTCCAGACGCGTTCGCTGTAAATTTACCATTATTAACTAATAGACCATCTATATTTGAAACTATTTTATCTAGGTCTATATGCTCACTAACACCTGTATGAATTTGTCCATTAGTATCTCTTAACTTATGAGAAAAGTCACTATTTAATCTATTATAAAGCGCATCAGAAACTATACCAACCTGATCATCAGGACTAAGTGTACGTTTATCTGTATATTTTATGCCACTTAATTGATGCACTAGAGCAGCAGCTTGTAGCATAGCATACTTTTCTAGACCTTCACTATCTGGACTTATATCAAATAAATCACTACTAGCCACTTTTGCTCTAGATACACTTAGCTGTTGTTTAACTAGACCTTTCTGACTATCAGATATACTAGTAGCAGGTAAGTTATACTCTGGGCTAGTAAAATCTACTAATTTTCCTACTGATTGTGCAGAAACATTTTTTACTAGGTTATACGCCTTTTCTTCAGCAGCTTCTGTAGTCGGTATACTACCTATAGCTATTTGATTTAAGTGTTGTAAAGCACTAGTAGCTATTACTCTGCCCTGATATGCTGATCTAACTGATGGCTGAGAAAGTCTACTTTTAAGACTTTTAACAACTGGTGGAATAGATGTATTGCCGGCAGCTAGGCCTTTTTCATACTCACTTAATGAATGTATAATAGCGCCTATTTGTTCAGTTACTTCAACGTCCCATCCGCCTTCATGTGCTTTAGAAACTTTAGGTAATAGGCCTAATAAGTCAGCCATATGGGTTACTGATCTACCAGGAGTAAAATCAGTAAGACCAAAATACTTCATAAATTGCTGGTCTAAACTAACACCACCTAACAATGCATTTGAAGCTGAAGTACTTGCCTTGCTTTTAGTTCCAATAAAACTTACTAATTTTTGAATATCAGTAGAAAAGTTAACCCCTTGTAGCGTAGCGGTAGGATTACTATTAATAGTGCTTACTATACCACTACGCATTTGAGCTGCATTAACAAGTCTATAGTTAGGATTACCATTTCTAGCTTCGCTAGCGCCTTGGTCTAGACCAGCTTCTACTTGTTTTAATAACTCTACATTAGCTTGATTACCAATATTGGCCCAATACTTTATACTAGAGGCTATAAGTTTCTTATAGTCTGTTCTTATCATAGTTGATGGTGAACTATCTTGACTGTGCTTACTAGATATAGACAGTATATCGCCTGTAATACCACCCTCTTTAAAGGTATTCTCTACGTCTATAGTTAATGTATTAAATTGTTTAGCGGCTGTTATAGCCGCCTTACGCATAGCTTCACTACCAGACTTTTTTCTTCCTACTTCCAACTGTTTCTTTAATTCAGTAGTGAAGCTACTATAGTCACCAGTTTGACTAAACTGGGCCATAGCCGCGTTTATTTGTTCAAAGCCAGCTGTAGATGTGTACGTGCCTTTTTTACCAATTTCAGATTTTTGACCAGCACTAGCCATTAGCCTATTTATATAAGCTACTTGCTTTTCTACTTGATCAGTAGCATCTTTAAAGGCCCTTTGGTCTATAGTTGGTTTAAGTAAAAGAGAAACATCACTAGCGTTTATACTGGCTTCACCAGTAACATCAACTATTGCCTGATCATTGCTAGGTAACGATTCTTTATCTAGGTTCTCTAGGCCTTTAATACTGTTAGAAAAATTATTAGCTGCCATGCTAGCCCTCACTTGGATTTTGCATAAAATTAGGCCCGAATAAATTGGCTAATGCAGACATTGTAGCATTAGTATTTACCGGGGTCTGTGATTCATCTTGTTCCTTTTTTCCTGGACCAAATATTCTAGTTACTATATCAAATTTCTTCCATATATCCCAACGATGAAGAATCTCCTCCTGTGTGTAACCCCAGATAGTGTTTAGTTCTACCTGGGGATTACTATTGCACATAATTTGTATTAAATCATAAATAGTGAGTTCTATATCTTTAGACTCATCTGGTTCAGGTAGGCCTTTTGCCTTTCTAATAGCCGCTAGTCGTTCTTTACGAGACTGGTCAGCATTTGGTTCACTACTTGAATTTTTTTTAGTGTGTCAGTTAAATATAGCATTACACCTTCAATTAACTGAAGTAACTCATCACCATCATTAGCAAACTGAGCGCCGTATAAAATATCATCCTTAGAGACTTTTCCTATTACTTCACCTTTATCATTACGTTTTGTAAGCACTAGTGATAAAATGTCAGCAATTAGACTATCTGTTAAATCTATAGAGCCTAAGGCAAGTTCTTCAATGAGCTTATCCTTATTATCGTCTATAATCTTAATAGAATCTTCATATAGTTTATTTACCTGGTTTTGAAGTTCTGTAATACGTGCTTCATCTTTTTCTTCTTTAGCTCTTTCTGCGTCTAACGTTTCTACTAGCTCAGCTAGTTTAGCTCTCATCTCAGTAGGTAACATACTTTTAGCAGACAAGCTACGATACTCTAATTGTGCTTTAGTTATAAGACGTAATATATCACTTCTTAAGCCAAATGTAATTACGACTGTCTGTGCCTCTCCAGAAAGCGTAATACCAAATTTACCAGCAGCTAACTTCTCCATTTTACTCTCCTTTTGTGATTTAGTGTTATTTATTACCTTAATATTTATACTAGCCTACTTTATAAACGCTGTTTCAGCCTATTTGCTTCACTGTAACTTTTAAACTACTTTATAATAACATGCGGATTGTAACATTTTATTACAATCCGCATATTATATTTAGCAAATTATGCTATTTCCATAGCCCAACCAGCTGTTGGTAATGTACCTTTTGGTAATAATGCAGTACATTTAACCGTTACACCATTCCAATCATTACCAGGGTTAAATGATAAGTCAGGTTCAACCATGGCATTCTTTAGAGTCACTGTAACGTCAGTACCACCAATAATTGAGTAGATACCAGCTACGGTTTTACCGGTTACTGGTAGATTACCTGGTGTTAAAGCAGCTAATGCATCTGTTAATAAGCCTGCTGAAGGATCTTCAAATTCAGCAGATAGAGTAAACTCATTTGATTCCATAATAGCTAAGTCAATAACTGGTGGAAATCCAGAAGTATGGTATTTAAAGTTACCTGTTGCATTAAAGTTAAATGAACGACAATTACTACCATTAACTGTTGGGGTACCAAAAGCTAAGTTATCTGAATCTGATGTAATAGCCTGATGACTATAGTTAGGTGCAGCAATTGTATTTGATCCTGGCCCAGCCATATTAGTGAAACTAATAAGCGCAGAGTTAGATCCACCCATAGGAACACAGTCTACTTCAATTGACATTGCACCAAAGTCATTAGCGTTTACTTGACCAGATACGCCCTTAATATAACCAGAGCCTGTCATTTTAAACGCACCACCTTGTGCTGTTGGTGCCTCACAATCAACATCAACATTATAAGGAACACCAGAACCAAGCGCAGCCACACCTGCACCAGCATGGCCCTTAATTAAACCAATTTCCTCACAGTCAAACTTAAATGTACCAGTAATAATTTCTGGAACCTTAATGTCAGTAATTTGAGGAAATCCTGACTTATGCTCTTTATACTGTGGCTTAAGTGTCAATGAGCCACTCTTTAAAGAACCTATAGATCCACCATTAATACTGGCCTTCATAATACCAATCATTAAATCTGTTGCCATTTTGCTTCCTCCTTTGTTGGCTATCTAAAGCCTGTTTGAGCATACTTAATTTTGGTTATAAACATACTAGTTTTAAACTCATTAACTTCAGTAAATATAGGCAGCCACTTTATAGGCCCAGTTATAACAAGCTTATTTATTTCAAAATATTCAGGATTAGTTTGGCTATAGTCGTATACTGGGATATACAGTGTTGAGTCTAATAAATATTTTATACAATCAGTTAATTTATACAGTTTTTTATTACCAAAGTCTTGAAATGTAGAACACCCAACTTGTAATTCTGCTGAATAGTGATGCGTCATTTCTACAGCTTCAACGTTCCATAAAATACCTGATCTAGCTTCTTGTAACTCTTCAATTCTAGCCATATAGTCATTCTTGTTAATTAGTAGCTCTTGATTTGGCCAGGCTATAACCTCCCATAATAGTTTTTCTACAGATAATAAAATATTTGATATACTACTTATTGCTGGATCCATGTATATTCTGGTCCTTTAATTGATTATACATACGTATAATAACTTCTTCTGGTACATTTCTACTTCTGTTGGCATTACGTTTTAAGGCCTCTTCTAATGCTATATCAAATACTTTTAACTCTATGCTGTAACCAGCTGTTTTTAGCTGATCTATTAATCTTTCTCTGAAAAAAGGATTTATATTAGTGTCGCTTAAAATTATATTTTGTTGCTTTTTTATAGCTCTTTTTAAAAAAGCATCACGCATTTCAACAGCTAATTTGTTAATATTTTGGTCAGCAGCATTACCAGATATTTTTTCTCTAAAGTCATCTAGATTTAGATTTACATAATTTTGTTGCTGTTCAGCCCACGTAGTTTTACCAGAACCAGGTATGCCTACTGTTATTATAGCATGTTTTTGCTTATTATTTAATACTTTTAGGCTAGCTATACTTGCTCTTAGCCTAATTTTACCTCTAAGTTTAACTATAGCCATCTAGGGTCCTTATCAAATCTTACTTCCATTAGGCCTGGCGTAATATGCATGAAACTATTAACTTTTGCTACTTCAAATGTAGTATCACTAATAACTACTCTATCACCTGATAATAGCTCATATCTTTTTGATAAATACATTACATACTTTGGTATAATAATATTTGATTCTTTTGACTCTGCTGTGTCATATAGTCCTACTTTAACTGGTATAGCCGTATATATTTTGACTTCTTCTTGCTTGCTTAATCCACCTTGTGAGCTTTTTTTAAGCGTATTTCTATAAACATCAACTATTTGATTAGTATTTATGCAGTCTAAGATATATCTTATTATTTTGCCTTTATACCAGTCAGCTTCTTTAAATGATACTACTAAAGTAGTATCATTAGTCAACTTTAATTCTGTGCCTTCTATAACAGTAGAATTAATTGGAACCACACATTGTCTATCTAGTTTAGATGTTCTAGCTCCTGCGGCAGTAAAATTTAAAACCTTTAACTTATGCCTATTATTCTGTAAGTCATAAGCTTCTAAATAGCTAGATTCTTTATTCGCTATTTTTGCTATCATTATACACCTGAAATTACGTCTATAGCCGGTGTTACTACTTCAAATAAACTATAACCAGAAATAGTAGAACTAATACCAGTAGAAGATATCTGTCTAATGGCTTCAGCTTTAAATTCATTTCTATCTCTAGACAACGCATCTTTAAACCTAGTGCCTATTGTCTTATTGTCAGATTCAGAATATAATAGTTTAGTCTTTAATGACGGGTATACATAATAGGCAATAAGATTTATAAAAGCTATAGTTAGTTTAATTTTTGTACTTTCAGCAGTAGCTGTATCTTCTAATATAGCCTTAGCATTAGGAACCAGTTCAATTAGGTTTAATTCTGCTGTGCCAGCAAATGGTAATGTAATAATGTCATCCTCAGATAAATCATCACTAGACACACCTAGTAGTGCATAAAGATCTTGCATATAATCTAGTGGATATTCTATCTGTAGTTCCATTAGTTATCCTTTTTAGCAGGTCTATAAGCATTAAGCAAAATCTCTAAGCTAAGTGCTCTTTCACGCCATAATACTCTAGATGCTCTTAAATCTTTTATCATATCCTCTACCAGCATACCTTTTAATACTTTTTTATACGGATCAGTTATTGGTTCAATAACTGGTGGTACTTTGCATTCAGCTGGTACTGGTATCTTAACTTCAACTGGTCTATCAATATACTTCGGAGGACATATAGAACAACAACTAGTCATTAACAGCATTAAGCAAAAGCTGCTCAATATCCTTAGTTTTGTCTGAATATATCTCACGAATAATTACCTGAGTAGCAGGTTTCATAGCATTGACTCTAGCTATTGCAGACTCTAGCCTTGATGCCTGCTCCTTTCCTTTTTGTGTTAGCTCATCTATAGCTTTATTCTGGGCTTCGATCTTTGACTTAAAACTCAAAATATCAGCTTGCAATACAGCTATAGTAGCTAGTTGATTATTTATAGTTTTATTATTATCAGATATTGTGCTTTTTAAACTAAAGGTATAAATTACAAAACAGCATAATACTAGTACCCACCAGTATTTTTTTAATAAGTATAGTCCAATACTAGTAGGATCCATATTAGTCACCTGGTTCGAATTTATCTGACTTGGCATCAATATCTTTTTTGCTAACTCTATCACTATTGTCCACATATTGTGGACCTCCATATTTATAAGATAACCATTTACTAATTTGGGTAAATCCGGCTACTGTACCAAGATAAGCAAAGAATATTTCCCAGGTCATTTTATCATGAAGTGTTATGTAAATAAATGCCCAAGTTGCTACAGCACTGCCTATATTAGCCCATATTTTTGACTGTGATATTCTATCATTATTAGTTGTTACAACATCTTTTATTTTACTTTTCACTTTAACCCCTATACACGTATTCAAAGTGCATGCCATCTTTACGCTTTGAATAGTGCCCGCCCCAATACCAGCCATGCTTATTAGCCACTGGAACTATCTTATATACACATCCTAATGTATCTTCTGCAGCAGGCTCTTTACCTAAAGGATTCCACTGAGCGTTAATATCAAAAGCGGTACCGTAAGCATGATTTGATAAAACTGTTTTACTACCACGTATGAATCTAGGATTAAACATTCCGCCCCATGAGTGTATATCATCTAATAGACCTAATGTTTCTAATTCAGAAAATAAAAATCTAATAGAATCAGCTACTTTTATATGACACTGAATTTTACCAGAATTAGGCGCGCCTTGAATTCCTATTAATTGTGGTAAGTCTATAATACACAAATTTTTTCTAGCCCAATCCCCTTTAATAGAAATATTTTCTGGATTACCTTTTATAGGCGCAGAAATATACTCTATCTTACCGAATAGTTTTTCACGGTCTGAATTTGAAGTTATCGGTTGAAAATTGGGCTTAGTAGGAAACATTTAAAACCTCATATTACTAACTTTATTGTTTTGTTAAGTCTTTCTGCAAAAAATGGAGTTAGCGGCATTTCTACTGGCTCAGTAGAATCTAACTTTAATTTATATCTTGAGTCATATTGCATAGTATCAGGAGTCAATAGTGCTAACTTAACTATAGGAGCCCCATCAAAATCTTCAGACTTATACTTTGGTAATACAGACTTTTGTTGGACCTGTGGTGTTACTGCTGCAGATGCTTTTGTTACTGCTGCCGAGGCAGTTGCTACAGCTGGCTTTGAACTCGAATCCGTGCTCATCATAAGCTCCTTTAATTTTTAGTAAAAATTTAGGCTTTATTTTAAAGCTTTTTCTTTCTAACCAATGAATTGTTTCAATATCCTGCTTACTAGAGTTACATTTTGAACATATTAGTAGAATATTACTTAAAATATTTCTACCTCCTTCTTCTCTAGGAACAATATGCTCTATAGTAAAATTATAATGTATTGGATCATTACAGTATGGACAATGAAAAGCTTGCCATTTATGCAACTCTTTTATGTCCTTTAAGCCGTAATCACCTTCTTTAGCCATAGATTTATGCGCTGATATAGCCTTTCTTGCAAAGAAGAACGGTTCAGAAGTTCTTTGTAATGCCGCATAGCATTTTCCACAAACTCTTCTCCGTTCCTTTCTAGGCTTTCTTTTATCAGCTGGATGTAGACTCGGTAGTTCTTTCCAGTCCTTACACTTAGCACAAAAACCAAAACCTAAATCATTAACTTCTCCTAGCTTCATATTACCTCCATATTTAACCTACCCGGCTAGGGAGAGGCGGCTAGCCGGGTAGGATCATAACATCAATAGATGCTATAATTAGGTCAAAGGAGCTGCACTAAAATCAAGGACTTGCATAGCTGATGTAAAAATCTTAGATACTCCATCAGCAATTGATAATACCATAGCTTCAGTCTGATTTTCAATTACACGAGATACTTCTTGTAGATCAGAGCCTAACTCAATTACACGCTCTAGCGCAAACTGTGTATCCATTCCTAAAAGAACATTATCAGCCATATTATCTGCTGGATAGAATGTTACATTAGGGAATAGCTTTTGCACTGAATTGTCCATCATGGCTGTACCTTGTGATTTTGGTTCTTGCAGTGTAGTAATAACAGCAAGAGGATCTACATTAGGCTTGGCCATTAGAATAAGCTTAGTCAAAGTATTAGTGTTGGCCACAATAACATTAATGTTATATGGTTTAAACCCACCAATAAACTTTAAATAGCCTTCATAAGATATTTCACCAGCTACAGTAGCTGTATCTAGCTTAATATCATTGGCTCCAACAGTGCCAGCAGTACGGAATTTTTTAACAACTGCTGCTGGATTTGCAACAGAACCATCACCATTAATGGCTACATTAATGGCCTCATTAAATAGTTCTTGCTGGTCTTGCAGCATAATACGAGCCACTACAGTTGACATAAGTTCTATAGAGGCTCTACGAACAAACTCATATGTCCAATCTAACTGAACACCATGCTTAGTCACAGCATTTGCTGACTCACTCCAGCCAATTTTAACGGAAGGAAACTTACCACGTTGATCAACACGGAAATGACGACCAGGGCCATTAGTAATAGTTGAATCGTCAATAAACAGTGACTGGTAGCTGGATGTACCAGCAATTGTGCGAGTAGTGGCTACAATTTTATTAATATCAGCCACTTGATTCATTTTAGCCCAAAGAGCAGTTTTTTGTAGTAAAGTTGGGAAAAGAATAGCTGAACCTGGACGATCAGACTGGAAAAAGTACTCACCAGTTGATGCAAATAAGCCACGAGTAACATCAGACTTTGTAATGATGCCAGCTGCTTGTAACTGACGATCAAAAGCTGATAATGTATCACCTGGCTTTGAAGGGTTAATTAGCTCAAAATACTGCCATAAAGTCATACCCATATCACAAGCGCGCTTATAATGGTCTAGACCTTGCTCCTTTGTAGCCATAGGAACTTCTAAGGCTGTACCATACTTAGTTAAATTCTTAATTTTTTCATGCAAACTCATGCTCATCTCCTTTATTAGCTTATTAGCCTAGATTAATAAGAACCATTTTATTAGCAGTATCTACCTGATCTACTTGCCAAGTGCCTTGGGTAAGCTCAGCAACTGTGCATGCTACTGCAAGACCAGTACCAGCGGCCACTAAAGTTACTTGACCATCTGCACCAACTGTAACTGTATCGCCTACGGCTGGATTAGTCCCAGTGTATTTTACCCATTCAAAACCAGTAGTTTCTACAGTACCAGAAGTACCCTTAGGTGAGCAGTCTACAAAAACTCCTACTGGTCTATGCCCTGGCTGAGCTAAATCAACCTGGCCTTGAATAGCCGTTCTAGCTGCCAGCTTATTAAAAGCAGAAAAAGATGCTTGTTGACCTGCCGCTACTACTAGAGCGGCTGCTAAAGCATAAGTAAGACCATTACCTGTACCAATACCTTGATGACTGATGTTCATTGTGTTCTCCTTTATTAGTTAGACTTAAACATATCGTCTGGAATACCGGCATAAATATTAGTTGCTGGTATTTGAGTTTCACCTGAATCTGATTGCTGACCAGAAGGAAGTTTAGCTATTTCGGCTAAGTACTCTTCATTGAGACTTAGTAATTCAGTAATTGTTTTAGCAGAATAATCAGCTTCTCTACTAATCTTAACACCATTAGCCTCAACTACTGCTATATAAGCAGCTTTAAAAGCTTCTAACTCAGCTTTACTAGCTTCAAACCCTTTTTCCTTAGTTTCAAATTCTTCCTTCGTGGCTAAAAGAGCTGCTTCAGCTGTCTCTACTTTCTTAGCAAATTCTTCTTTTGATGCTAGTGCATCAGCTAAAGCTACTTTGCTAGCCTCAAACTCGGTTTCAGTAGCTGATAGCTTAGCATTAGCATTAGCTAATGCAGTTTGAGCATTAGCGAATTCAGCTTTTACTGTCACTAGCTCTACATCTACTTTAGCTTTAGCCTCAATTAGCTCATAATTTTTTTGTAGCAGACCCTTATCTTGATCAGACATATTTACTTCCTCCCTATTTGTGTTATTGTCTATACTAAATGGCATAAGTGTTATAGTATCTGATAATGACTTATCAAATTGAGCTTTTTTAAAATCTTTAATATCTGTAGTCTTATCATACTGACTAAATGTATCAGTTAGTATAGAGGCATTACGGACACCACCAGCAGTTACTGCTGAGCACTCATAGCAACCACAATCCATAGCTATACCATCTTGAATATCTTTACCAGTCATTAAAGCAGTACAAGTAGTAGGCTTTTCGTCTATGACATATGTTTCACCAGGGTAATGGTCACAGTTTTGCCAGTCTCTTATATCGTTACCGCAAATTGAACATTTATAGTAACCAACATATACACCAGCTGAGCAAGCATATACTGCACCAGTATTATAACGGTCGGCTAAATCTTTGCCATCTTCCATTATAGAACCATCTGGTCTAGCAGTTACTGCATACATTTTAACTTGTACTTCTGTTAGATCACCAGTTGATAAAAGCCTAGCTTCTACTGATCTACCTACAGGAAGAGTTGAATTAGACCTATGCAGACTATTAAGAGCTATTTTACCCTCATTAGCGTCTTTAACTAATTTTCTTAGCATTTCCATAGACATATGTGTATATCTATCAGTCTGCTGGTTATCAAATAGTCTAAATGGTAGTATCTCAATTTGAGACTCAGATAAGCTAGTACCCGGTAAACGGCTATTTACTATCTGTAGATCCTGTGCTGTTGGTTTCATAAACTTGCCTCTCCAAATTTTTCATAAACTCTTTAACCCGTAGCTTAAAAGTTGTCTTTTTAAGCTACGGGTTGTTAGAGTCTCATCTGAGACTTTCTGCATATTATGCTACAGTAATGTTAGAAATTGTTTTAACTGCTTCAACATTACCAGCTGTATCTACTGCAAAGAACTTAATAGTATAATTACCAGCTGTTAATTGGAATGGAGCAGTATACTCAGTAGAACTTGTAGTTGGAGTTGTACCATTAGTAGTATAGTAAATAGTTGCTGTTTCATCTGCTGTTAAAGTAATATCATCTGTAGTAGCTATGGAAGCGTCAGCTACAATATTACATACTGTAGTAGGAGCTATTTTGTCTATTGTATAAATAATAGACTGAACAGCCTCTAAATTACCTGCGGTATCAACTGCAAAGAATTTTAAAGTTGTAGTTTCAGCTATTGTTAAGGCTGAAGTATAAAGTAATGAAGCGGTAGTAGGAACTGAGCCATCGACTGTATAATAAATTTTAGCCCCTACTTCATTAGCTGAAAGTTCTACAGTCTTATTAACATTATATACACCAGACAGTACTGAGGCTGTAGTTATTGGAGGAGTATTTTCCCATTGTGTCACTATATCAGTTAGTGCAACAGTACCTTGGAAAATCGGCTCTGGATTACCAGTACTAGATTTTGCCAATACATCATAGAATGCTGCAGTACCAGGAAACATAGATGTTTGAGCTTCTGATAAGCTTAGTTTAATCTGACCAAGGCCTACTACGGTAGGTACTACTGTCACTACTAAAGGAGCTAGGTTATTTTTAGCAGTTCTAAACTGAGCCTTAAAAGTATAGTCTGTAAAATCCATAAAAACTTTTTTACCATCCTCTTTATACTCTAGAACGGTATTAAAAGCTAAGCCCTTATTTATAGATAAATTCTCTTGTGTCATCTTCATAAAGTATCTCCTTAATAATTAAGAGTATCAATTAACCAACATTTTATATCATGTGGAAAATAGACACCACCCAAATAATTTAATGATATATTTTGCTTGAGCAATACTTAGGTCCAATAGTTTATCAGTCAGGAAAAAATTTAGGGTACATAGTAGCCTCCTAAGGTAATTTGCCTTCAAAAATTATTTCAAAGTCATTATGATATTTAAATAGTCTAGGTAATGGTAATGATTCTTCTACAGAAGTTATGCTAACACCATTATCTTGAAACATCCAATAAGGAAATTCAGAACATGTCCAAGCGTTCTCATTATTAACTAAACTTTTACTAGTAAAGCCTAGTATAAAACCAAATAGCCATTGGTTAATAAAATCATACTTTTTTGATAGCTTATATTTTGACTCACACCAGTCTAAAATAGTCTTTATTTTACCTTCTTGTATATACTTGTGCCTACAAATAGTGACATATCTACCACTATATTTTGATATATGGTCTATTTCCATGCCTGAGAATAAAGGATTATATCCATAGCCATCTTCGTCTTTTAAGGTAAAACAGTGTACTATATTATCAAGACTACGCCATTTAATCATTAAATGGGCCATATTATATCTTAACCCGTGTACACATACTATATCTAGAGGCTTTAGTTCCATAAGTATAACTCCTATATGCAGCAAAATGTTTTATACATATCTATAGCATTTAGTATCTGTTCTTCAGAAGTCATTGCATTTATTGGTGGAATATTATGCTCAGCACATCCAGCATATGTTAAAGCTAAATACATTTTTTCTACTTCATAAGCAGTTGGGCCAACACGTCTATTTTCTGACACTACATAGCTAGCGAATTGACTGGCAGACATACCTAATTTTGCTCCAAAGCCAGCTAAATAATCAATAGCAGTCATGCCATTTTTTAAGACTGTTGTTTCTCTATGTTCAAGTAGTTCTATCGCTGCTAAATAGTTACCATCATATATAGCTAATATGCCAGCGCTTAATGCAGCTTTGTCTAGTCCAAGTCTTCTAAGCTCCTTTACTTCTGCTAGAGCATTCTTTTTGACAACACTAAGATGTATATCATTTAGCTCAAGCATAGTTGGTTGCTGACCATAAGCTTCATCCCATTTAGTTATTGATATATTTCCATCTATGTCTGTTAGTTCAAAAGCGGTGTCAGATATAGTAGGAAATTTTAATTTTATACATGCGTAGTAATCTATCATTATGCCACCTGCCTAATAGAAAATGATGACATAGTGTTTATAGTTCTAGCTGTACCACCTCTAATATATATTTCTACATAATCATCAGGAGTTAACTGAAGCATAGTTGATACCCAATGTTGGTTTAAAGCCGTAGATATATAGTATGGCGTATCTTCTAGCACACCATTAACATAAACATAAATATACATGGTTGATGTGCCGCTAAGATCTATATTAGCTCTAATATCAAATATTCCAACACCGCTAATGGTTGGTGGCACTGTAATCCTGCTATTAGCTAGATCAGCAGTTAAGCCATTGTTAAAGCGTGACACATTCCATGTAACTTTTGTGGTGGTGTTAGCAGCATAGTTCTGGGTGGCTGACTTTCCTACTTTAGCACATAGAACTGGAAAAGTATCAAAGTCATGCTGGTGCCCCTGCATGGAAACAGGGACACCGTTTACAGTTATAGGCGTTTTGAAATCTTGTGCCATAATGTTATCCTATCACTACAACTTTATACTGACTGGCTGTAGGAGCTAGTCCAAAATTAAGCGTTATTGTATTTGTACTTGTATGTAATACATCAGGATAAACTTTTGCAAAAGGTGATGCAGTTTCATAGACCTCAATACATACATCTGTAGTTCCTAAATTATGTGTTACCACTATAGACGTAGCTATACCATCGCCTATATTTTGTACATACTTAGTAGTAAAACCTAAATTAGACTTTGCCGCTGCTGCTGTTGTTCCACCGGTGCCTCCTTTAGCGACAGTAAGAGTGCCACCAATATTTGTCAAAGAAAGACTGGATTCAGTAATATCTAGATCTATAGTATTATTAGTATTATTTAAAGTAGCACTTAGCTTACTTGATACATTTATGCCCCTAAACTCTAAATTTGTTCCAGTTTTTTGTTTATAAACACCTATACCTAAGGTATTAACATTAGAAGCAGTTGTATCTCCAGCAGAAGTAAACTGAGTCCATGTGATATCTGTTGTACCTAAAGTACCACTAGCATTTATAGTACAAGTCCAGCCAGTATCTGATTGTGCTGTACCTTGTTCAACAAAAACATACGCTGATTGTAACTCTGCCCAAGTATCAGCATCTGAAGCTCTTAGCCATGCACCAGCGGCTACAGTATATATGCCATTTTGAGACGCAATAGTTTGATTTTTAACAAGAACTCTATCATTAGCCGCCACTACAATACCATCTATTGTTTGTACACCTGATAAAGTTATATTAGCCACTGTCGCTACTTTAACTGAGCCTTTAGCATCAAGACCCTGTAATAAACCATCAACATAACCTTTTGTTACACCATCAGTATCAAGTGTTGGTGTGGCTAAGTTAATTAGTTTTTGATTATTCATAGATATGGCAGCTGTAGGTACTGCCATCTGATCTAGTCTATTAGCCCTTACTTGTGTATCGAAATCGCTTATAGTGTTAGCTAACTGGGTACCTGTATGATTAGATCTATCAAGATAATATGCTCCATCTTGACCATCTAGTTTATCAGCGTCTATACCATTACCAGTTCCCAATGGAAGCCAAGACACATCCAGCTTACCACCAACTCCAGCTATTGGTATCTTACTCGCTCCAGCAGCAACTTGTGCATTAGCTGGATTTTGTACTACCAAACTGGAAGCATTTAATGAAGCCACTCCATTAGCCGCTCCTTTTTGACTCTCAAGTACAGCTGAATCAAAACTACCATTAGAGCCTACTCTAAGCGTTTTTAGTCCAGAATGATAAAATACTTGAGCTTCTTTATACGTTGGATCTGACGCTAATGTTTGAACGCACGCATTTTTTAACTCAGTTAATGCTAGATCAATTCCATTTAAAAACTTAGACATATTTATCTCCTTATATAAGATATAACCTACCAGTTAAAGCACTATTAAATAAAACAACTAATGAATTATTATCTATGTATTTTATATCACCGTATATGCGTGTATTATCCATACTAGAGTCTAGTATAATGACATCTGGATAACGATTTAGATTATGTTGTATTGACCATATGCTATTAGCTTCAAATTGAATAAACTCAACTTGTGGTAGTTTAGTTGATGTTAGAGCAGCAATACCACTAATATCTTCTTTAAATATTGCTTCAACTGTGGAATTATTGTGATAAATTAGGTCACAGTATACTCTATTGCCGTCAGCATCAATAATAACTACTTCAGGATAGCTATTCAATTCATGCACTATAGTCCAATTAGTAGACTCAACAGGTTGAGTAAAAATCTGTTGATTATAGATACTATTACTATCTACAGATATAGTAACATCGCCAGTACCTTGATCAGCACCAGTACTGGCTATACTAATACCAGCTCCTGGTATAATCTTTTTTATTACAGACTTTCCTTCTATAGTTGAGCATAAGTCCTGACGTTCTATAGACTCATCTGTAATTTGTGAACTTTTTACACCAGTTCTAGCCATGTTAATTATCCTAGTTTAGGTACAGTAGGCATATTATTAATAATGTCTTCAATAAGTGGTAACTGTTTATTAATAGTGCATTCAAGCAGAACTCGTTCTACATAGGCCCAGCATTGTGCAGTATACTTAGCCATATTATTAGCCTCATCTTTATACCTCTGCATTATTGTAGCATCAGGATCTGAGTCAGAAATGGAAATATTTATATACTTACTAATAGAATCTATGCTATCATATCTATAACTACGTGCAAATTCATTTAATAGCTCTGATACTTTACTTACAACTGTATTACCAAATGTAATAATCATATCATTAGTTACTTCAACTTGTTCATCAAGCATATACCCATAAGTTCTATTCATAAATTCTGTAGCCTCTTCAGCTGAGGCGAAATCTAAGCCTGTTTCAGGATTGAACATTTGTCGTATAATAGTTATACCACTATTAGTATCTTTTATTAAAAATTCATTACCTATTATTTCTGAACTATACTTACTCATAAAGCCTCCTAATATATTCTTTTAATAAGATTAGAATTAATTATAATATTAATTAGGCTACCATTGCTTGTGCCTATTGTAAACATTTTTGTACCATGAAATTCAACTATACCACTAATAGCAGTATTAGTTTTACTGACTCTAAGGCCAAGCATATTAGCTGGTACTGATACTATATAACCCATAGAGTCAGGAATAGGTATTGATATAAATTCACCCTGCATACATGTAAGTTTATACTCAATAGGCACCATACCACCTATTGAGTATTTAGTATTATTCTTTACCTCTATGCCTAAATAGCATGGATCTGCTTGAGCATTTTCTCTGGTTCTATCACTTACACCTATATAAGTACTGGTATAGTTTAAATTATGTCCTAATAAAAATTTACCGTAAGATACACACCACGCCCAATTTATTTTTGTAGAGACATAGCCATCAGCTATAATAATAGCTGATGGCTTTTCATTTCTAATAGAAGTAACATGTATTCCACTAGTAAATACTGGAATAAAGCCTTCTTTAAAGCCTCCACCATGAAGATGAACCACACCTTCTTTAGTAGTAGCCGTTAATAACATATTATACTCCTAATGTGGCAGCTATTCTAAAATAGCCTGATCCTGTTATAATTATTGGAACTATTGTATTAGTATCAGCGCTAGTACTAATATTTTTTGTTCTAGTTCCGTCTTCAAATTGACAATTTATGCCTTCTATTGTTAGAGTAACTGGTCTGGCTATACGTATATGGCTTGTATCATATGCGTTTACACTAACATTTGAATTAATTGGCACACCTTGGTAGTCATACGAAGTTTGACCATACTCAAGTTCAACAGACGCTGGTATAAACGGAGTCATTAAATGTAATTGCCCAACTGCATCATAAACCCATAGCCTATCAAGATCGTCTATACCAACCCCATATGCTTGTACTGCAAAATTATTAACGGTTGTATATTTTTGTTGTACAGAGTCCCATGCCCAGAAAGCAATGTAATTTGGATAAATCATCATTACACGCTGATAGTTACTATCCATAGGGAATATTTCCAGTGGATAATCATCATTGTCTATAATTTGGGTAGGAATTAAAGTTAACCCATCTGCAGAGAGTTTAAATACGTATGTTTTATATGTGGCTAGAGCTTCTTGCTGCGTAAAGTAACCCTCAGATGTTCTTGTAAGAGTTAGGAGTAGGAATCTATCTGCTCCTGAAGTAAAGGTACACATACGAGTATAAGTAGTTCTATTATCCCATCCAGTAGTGAATCCCTTATGTGTTGTGCCTAAAGAAAATGGTGTTCCAGAAAAATTAATAGTACACTGTGTTTGACTCTTCACAGTAAGTGGTGAATTTTCATCAAACATACCCCTATAAATTTTTATAAAGTTAGCTGTACTTGTTGGAACTGCATAATATGTATATTTTTTAGTTGGTATTACTGAGTCAGAAAATGGTACCGAAAATCCAGTAGCAGTATTTCCATATGTATCTGCTGATGTTGTAAATAAGCTAGTTGTTGTGTTAGTTGTTAAATCAGTACAGTATACTCCAGAAACATTATATCTATTTTCAGTTCTATCAGGAGCGTAGTTATCATTAGCTGCACATTGGTTTCCACCAATGCCTATAAATAGATACCCAGCACTTTTATGAAGAATCTGACCACTACAATCTGAGTAGTTTAAGTTATTGGTTGACACAAATAAGTTTGAAGATTTACCCCAAGAACTCTTATCCCATCTTGAATATGCAGGATAAGATCCCATACGTCTATTTCCATCCCAGTTGCACCAATTCATACAGTTTGATAATCCAGTAAAAATAGTTCCTGTGGTCTCACCCCAAATAAAACTATTACAGAAAGTATAGTATAACTCACCATATGAGGTTTGGGTATTATACCAATTTCCATAACTATGCCCATTTTGGTTAGCCATATTTACTACTTTAAGTGTAGAACGATCAACTTTAGCTATATTATGATCAGTCCAACTTGCAAAGATATAAAATTCATTAGGGTTCTGTTCTGATAACCAAACTTGTTTAGCTATACCAGCACCACCATCCCATTTCATAAACGATGGATCAGCCATTGAATCTCTTAAGCCAGAGTGCCAATCCCTTGTCTTTTTACGAATCCAGCTTCTATTCATAACCATGTTATTTATTCCATCATGGTTATGATACATCATTGGCTTGAGCATTGTTGGATTCAAAGTAGCCTTATCGTAGCTCTGACCCTCAATTATAATGTGGTCAGGTGTTTCCACTATCATTGGAAGCATAGTTCCTACTTGTCTTTTTGCCGTTAAAACTGCCATTTTATCCTCCTATATATGAGTATATTAAAATACCTTTTCCTAATACGTATACTTTTATGTCTTTTAGCAAGTCAATATTAAATACTGCTGTTTCACCAATACTTACTTCTCTACTATCAAGCACTTGTCCAGTATAAAAATCTATAAACCTTACTATAGTGTTTTCTTCAACATTTGTTAACGATAGACGCTGTATAACTTTTGGTAAGTTATCAATAGTTAATAAACAAACTAGACTGCTGGAGTCATAGTTATAATTAGTAGTACTACCAGCTACAGTAGCGTCTATTAAACTAAAGAAATCTTCTTGTGTTGGCTTATCACCTGTTTCAAAACGAGCCTTTAGCTCTTCCTTAGTCACGGTTTAAACTCCTTTTACTCTTTGAATATTTTGGTAGCTGTTATAAGCCTATATTTGAACCAAATAATAAAATTATCCAACTTGAATTGCTAATAGTGTAGAAGTTTGTATTATACCACTACATCGACAATCTAAAAACAATATATCCTAGAATCTTTAAGAGAGTCAATTATATCAACAAAATCCTGAGCTGTTGGTTTATCACCAGTTTCAAACTTAGATTTTAATTCAGCTAGTGCTAGTTTTGCCATTATTCACCCCAGTTAAATACAGGCAATTCAGCTATTAGCTCAGACTTAGTAGGTATTTGCCTATCACCATTAAGTACTGCAGCTTCTACTTCTTTACCTTTTAACCAACAAGCAGAACGCCAAGCTTTACCAGCTGTGCCCTCAGCATTAAATATAGGATCAGAGTCGCCAGCATATGAAACTAGCGATGCAATACTGTCATATCTACGACCCCTCGCTACAGTATCCATATGCTCTTGAATTACATTAGATAACTCTAGCACAGCTGCTTGCTGTATGGCTATAAGCTCTTCTGGTGTTGGATCTGGAATTTCATATGTTTCAGTGTAGGATTGTCCAGTTGATGCGTTAACTATAAGTCTGGTTGCTATAGTTGACATTAGTAGTCTCCTTTATTTGCGTTTGTAAAGTCGGAAGGTGGAGTTTACGCCTATACCATTTGCCGTGGAGCTTTCAACCGTAAGCGAGGTGGTCCCACCCACATTAAGTTGATAGTGGCTTATAACTATCGAGGGAAATGCGCTGCCTTCCAACCCCCGGAACTGAACCAGTGCGACTTCATTAACAAGATCGACAACAAAGCGACCGATGCTAGCACTCCCACCAGTCCAGTTGTTTTCAGCTAATTTGATAACAGCGTCAGTACCATGATAAGTCGATGTTACAGTAGTATTGACGGCCTTTAAGCTGGTACCAAAAGTATTTGTTGCTGATGCACCGTTTGGCTTTAGCATTAGGTATGCCGCCACAGGTAGTCCTGTGATGTAGCCTTCTAGTCTATATCCGCCTGCCACGGTCCCATTCAGCCCTGAGAACGTAACGCTCGTAACCGCACTACCAGTAACTACCGTTTCGGCTACAAGAAGCGAGGCGTCATCTGCCGACAAGGTATCCAGTAAATCAACAAAATCCTGAGCTGTTGGCTTATCACCAGTCTCAAACCTGGTTTTCAAATATTCAATAGTCTGTTTTGGCATAACTATCTCCTATGCTTTAGAAGAATAAATTTAGACCCAATACCTATACCTCCAGCTATTGAAGCCTGTATTGTTATACTTGTTATACCACTAGGATTTATAAGTTGTGGAGCTGACTCGTATTGGCTTCCATCATTAGCATAAGCTGCTCGACCTACACCAATAGCTGCTCCTGTTAAATCTGTATTAACTTCAGCACATACTATAGGGTTGCCAAGGCTATAGTCATATAGGGCTATACCATTATGATATGGGCCGCCAGTACCGCCTGCAAAATAAAACTTATAGAATTTATACGCAATTGGATTGTCTATTGTAGCCGTAACTCCACCAGCAGCACACTGTATGTATCCAACATTAGTAAATGTAACGTTATCGTTAGAACCTAGTATATCCCATCTATTAGTAGTACTTCTATCAGAATATAAATATACCCTGCCTAAACTTCTTGGAGAGCTTAACTCTAGTGTAAAATATGTTCCAATTGTGCCGCCTATTGGTTCCCAGTTTCCACCGGTTAGTATATATGATGGTGTACTAATATTCCAAGAGCTTTTTAGTGTAATCCCACTTATACTAAAATACCCAGATGAGGTGCTAAATGAGGTAGCTAATTTTGTATTACGATGATTAACTGGAAGCTGACCATTAAAGTATGTATTAAAGTCGCATGAAGCTGCATTTGACACTATACCAGCTAATAGGCTATATCCGCCATCTACTACAGAGTTTAAGCCAGAGAATACCACCTCTGTAACTGGACTATCAATAACCTCATGAATAGCCTTCTGAAAATTATCTGATAAGCTGTCAATTAGGTCAATAAAATCCTGAGCTATTGGTTTATCACCTGTCTCAAATAAGGCTATTAATTCTTCTCTTGTTCTTATAGGCATTGTATTACCCCACTGTAAATGATGTTCCTATTTCCATAGAGCCTATACCCAGGCCTGTTGTTTCATCTCCATATAGTGTTACACCACTAGATATATAGCTAGCCGTTAAAGGCTTATCTATTAACACAACACCATTTGCCGCTTCTAATACTATAGTTCCAGGTTGTACTCCTTCACCTGAAACTGCCATACCAGGAATTATAGACCCTATAGCGAATTCTAAACCTACTGGAATTAGCTGACTACCCTCCATAATTCTAACTGTAGATTGAATTTTTATCTTTTTTGGTCCATCAAAAGTATCTTCCCCATAAAATGTACCAGTTGGCATATTAGTCTCCTATTACCAGCCTACATAAGTTGGCTGTGTAGAATTCCTAGAGTCATAAAAGTAAATATAATTATCATTAGCATCAGTTATACTACTTATATTTACCAACTTAGTAGCATCGGTTGTAGGCTCAACAGTTGTCACTATGGTTGTGGCAGTATTATTGCCAGCGGTTATTACCATAGTAACATCTTGGTGAGGTACTGGGTAACTAGCTGCCCATCTAACAACTGCTGAAATAGGATACGCGTTTTGTATATCAATGTTATTAGGAAATTCTGGCTCATATACTAGTGTTAGCTGAACATCATTCCCACTAAGCTTAGTTACTGTTAAAGCCGCTGTTTTAGTGTATAAAGGCAGTTGCAATGGAGTTACTACGTCCACTGGGGTAGTTCTAATCCAGGCTGCCCCACCGTCATTACCGTCACCACAATCATACCAAGCCGTAATTGTTAACTTAAAAATCTTATTCTCAAGTGGTAAATATACTATGTAGTCTACTAAATCTGAATGGTTATCAATGGCAAAACCAGGTTCTTGAAATACCAAATTAGCAGCGTTCTCTACAGATATCTCTTCTGTGGGGTTATTATGGGCACTAGCCCAAAATGAATTAGCAGGAGAATAACCCCATGGATTATCTTCATGCTTAACATTTAATAAACCGCCGCCATTATTAAGACGTGATAGCCAAAATTCTGGCGTAATAGCATCGTATATAGTAAATCCATCAGAGCCACGAGGTGGAGCAAACACCACTTCTGTGCCAGCACCAGGTAGTTCTCCACTAGTACAAATACTGAGATGACCTACCCCTGTGTTATTCAAAGACTTTGATAAATGAACTACTCCATTAACTACGCTGGTTACAGTAGTTCCTTCTGGAACTCCTGGTCCAGTAACAGACATACCAGCTGTTATAGAATTAGCCGCAAAATCAAAGCCTTCTAATAACATCTGAGACCCTGCCATTGTTTTAACTGTAGCACTGATTCTTATATGCTTAGACCCACTAAATGTATCTTCTCCAAAAAAAGTTCCAGTTGGCATATTAGTCTCCTAAAAGAGGGGCCTGGTTACAGACCCCTCATCGTTTAGTACTTAAGCTGCTATGTAGTTAACACGTAATTTGTCATCTACTTCTGGTGGGTACTCAAAGGTGATTGTCTGCCCAGAAATAGTGTAATCGTTTCCAGTACCTTCATCCATTAGTATACCATTAAGATATACACACTCAGAACCAGCAACAATAGGATAAGCCAATGTGAATGTTACATTAGTTCCATCAATTGTACCATTAGCTGGTTCACGAGTTACTATTTTACTGTTAGTTACAACATCTACTGGTAGGACTAGCTTAAGCCCACTAGCTGAAGTAGTTAGAGCAGTAGAGCTTAATGGGTCTATCTTAATAGCTACATTTCCAGACCCATCAATTTGTACACCATCACCAGCTTTTACTTCAAATAGACCACCGGTACCAGTAGTTATTCCTTTTGTGCCATCTACTAATGTAGTAGTATCTACTTGGCCAATTTTAATTCCTTTATCTACTACTTTAAGAGCTTTTGAAGTGCCATCAACAGTAATAGTAGTACCATCTGTCTTAGCAGAAAACTCAAACCCTGTTACACCACCTAGCTGTAAACCATCACCGGCTACATATTCTTCAGTATTGTCAATTTTATCCCAAGATGTACCATTATAAATAATAGAGTCATTTTGGGCCACAGCTGTAGGCACTCCACCAATATCAAGAGTACCAGCTACACTAATGCGATAATAGTCACCAGCTGTACCAACTGCAGTAGGTACAGGTAATGTATTAGTGCTTGCATCATATTGACCTTTATAGAATAATGCTGATGTTAAGCTAGTACCAACAACACCACTTACATAACTCACTAGTTGAGCTTTATTAACAGCCTCAGTATCGTTTACAGCAGTTGATACATTTAAAGTACCATCAATATTCTTAACAGCAATACGAGAGCCATTTTCTAATTTAGTAAGCTCAATAGCTGCATCAGCAGCTACCTCTGCATTACGTACTGATAATGGTCTTAATTGATTACCACGGGGCATTGTACGTGCCATTTTATTATCCTCCAATAATTAGTTGTTTTAAATGAATTACTAACGAATCATGTCTACGACAACAGCTATTAAGATACATCATACTAATCACATCACGACTAATAGGACTATTTATATAGAATAGCCTACTATTCTTATCATATCTTTGTAACTCAGTACCATCTTGCATTAAAACAAACGCAACAAATCCAAGGTCTTTTGACTCTATTTCTATCATATCATATCCAGTCTTATAAGGCTCTTTTATAATCCACAATAATAGTATCAGAAGTTATAAAATCGGCTATTACAAAAGAGTTTTGATTAAGCTCATAAAAATCATTATCTATACCTGGTAATAATCTTATGCCATTTAAATAAACCATTAATGATCCAGTAATAAATGGATAAGTTGTTATAAATATGTTATTTTCACTGTTTATTGGGACTTCATTACAAACAATGATATTACTTATTAGGCTGATTATAGCCTCAGGATCTATAACTCCATTATCAAGATATGGCTTAAACTCTGTTAATAAACCAACACCGGTTGTAACAGGCACCATACCTGCTGGCACCGCTAAAGGGTTAGCATTAGTTGCTATTCTTTTTGGTAATTCTGCGTTTACAAAGGTCTCAAATGGGGTGGCCATTATACCACCTCTTCAAGCTCTATCTGCATTAGACCTGTAGTATTACTAGAAGCATTAGCTCCATCACAGTTATACCATATAGAGTTGCTATTTATAGTATATTTGTCACTTGATTCTATGACAGTTGGTATATAGATATAGTTTAAACTACCACTAGCGCCTTTACTTAAATTGGTACATCTAAGTTTTGCTGTATTAACTACTTCAGTACCTATGGTCACTTCTCTATTAGGGTAGGCTGGCACAGTCAATACTCTAAATACAAAGCCACCTATAGTGTAAGTACTTGTTATATTTGTAGTAACTATACCTGCTAAATTAGTAGCCTGTAAGGAATTAAATGAATAAATACCTTTAGTATCATTATCATGTATTTGTATTTGTCTAGTCCAAGTTGTACCACTACCAACAAATGATGTACCTAATAGACTGCCTTCAGGAATATTAACACTTGGAGCAGTTAGTAGCTTTTGATTAGACTGTAATGTTAGTAAGTATACCTGTGGAGTAGTTCCATTATTACCACCTGATCTTAAACGACTATAAGGACTAGTTATACTAATGCTAGCTTGTACATTGGCTATATTAACAGTGGCATTAGCTTCTTTTACAGCACCATTAGCTAATCTAATAGCTCTTATTTTTATATTAGCATTACTAACATTATACGTACCAGAAAGTCTTGAGACTAACTTACTTGGTTCATATACAGACTTATTAGGTATGCTTAATTCTCCTAATATATCAATATACTCTATAGTATTAAAATTAGAGACTATATTATTAACTACGGCCTGTTCAGTATTTTTTAGTGCTTGTTGAGAGTTTGGGTAAGTTATGCTATTTATTACAATACTAGGATATAGATTATTAAGCTTAATAGTATTAGAAGTCTCAGTCCAATCACTCCATGAGCCAGAAGTTTTTTGTACTCTAACTAGGGCTTTTTGCTCTGAAACTATTACGCCTCTATCAGCTATACGAACATCTACGCTAAATGATGCTAGTTCATTAACATTAAAAGATTGGGCTACACATGCGCCATAATCGGCTACTTCTATTTTAACAACTGTAGAATCGGCCACTATACTAAGTTTATGCGTGTCATTTGCTTTTAGCTCAGTTTGGTCATTAATATAGGTCGAGCTAAAACTAGCACTCAGTACTACAGGCTGTAACTCAAAAGCTATATTACAAATATGTACTGCACCATCTTCATGTCTTGCTACTATATTTGTACAATCAGTTACATCTAAATCAATACTACCTGTAAAAATAGGTCTATCTATGCTGGCAACTAAACTTACGTTTAAGTTATTTACTGTAACATTAGGTACAAAATTAGAATGGCCAGTTATGGCTATTATACTTACTGTAATAAGTTTTGTATCTAAAATACAACTATCTAGAACTAGCCCAGCGCTTGAAGTAATTTTTTCACTAACATTGCCAGCATTAGTTGGTGTAATATTTGTTATAAATATGCCACCATGTACTGATTTAAAAGAGTTTAAGTACTGATCTAATCTTATAGAATTATGCTCTACATTTATAGAACTTATTGGTAAAGCAATACTGTTTGGTGGAACTTCAGGACAAGCAGGCCACTCAAATACCTCTACGTAAAAAGGTAAATCCGGAATTATCTCTATAATATCCGGTTCATCCAGTTCAGTTAAAACAATAGTAGCTTCAGGCTTTATGTCAGATATTATGATATCAAGTGTTAGCTCAGTTAGCTCTATTATTAACTCTGGAGTATCGTCAAATTGTACGACGATTTCGTCCATTATTGTTTAGTTACCTCTGGGGAGAATCTAACTAGACCATCTATAACTCTTAAAGGAACATTTGTAGTTGGTGCATATATTTCAAGATCATATACATACTGACTTTTATCATCATTAATTGTATCACCAACTTTTATAGCAGAGCTAACACTAGCTGGTAGAACTAGCTCTATCTCACCATTTATTCTTGGCTCAATAAATATTATTACAAACTCACCATTAACAGTAGTGGCTGATGGTTTTTTTCTTATTTGAGATTTACCAGTAAATCCAGTTAGATCCTTTCTAGAACCATTTTTATTCTTAAGTACTATTTTTAGTTTATACTCAGACCCTTGGTCTATTTCCATATCGTATTTACCAGCTGCCATTAGACTCTCCCTCACAGCCGCCACATTCTGACATTAAACGTTTTAATTTTTCAGAACATGTTGGGTTTAAACTACTAACTATTGTTTTTACTGCTGCAAGCCTCATAGTTAAATGTCTATTCTGTTCATACAACATAACACACTCTTTGATTAATGCGTCATGGCTATATAGTTTATATCTAGCCAATGAGTCGCTCACTGTGGACCCCAGTATAACTTTTTTATAGCACATGCACCTAACGCTAAAGATGCTACTAATGATATTAACATAGTAGCATTTGCGTGGCTGTATTTTTTAGAACTACATATAGAAACATGCTTAATTAAGGTATCTACACGGCCTAAATATCGATCCATTAATGTCTGATAATACATCATAGATTTCCATGTTTCTATATCTTTACCTTCACGTATATGAGCTACAACCTTTAGCTGCGCTTCTCTATACTCAGCTCTTTCTTTTTTCATTTCTTCTACTACAACTTTGTCTGAATGCTCTAATGGTGCAGCAGCTAACCTGTCATAGATATCATTAGCCGATGCTCTAGTTACTAACATTTTTGATAATTCTACTTCTCTTATAGCATGATCAGTTGACATACCAGCATTTCTCAAGGCTAAATTAGCCGAAGTTATATCTGTTCTTAACTGATATAGGTCAAGTAGAATATTATTAGCTCTATTTATACGGGCAAAACCTGATAAGGCTAGTAATGTAGAACAAATCATTAATACGGCCATTACTAGACCAACATATGATGTAGGATGTATATTTTTCATTTAAGGAATCCTTTAGCAGCTAATATAGCAGCTCCAAAACCTAATGTAGCTATAGCTATCCATATTAGTTTATCTGCCAGGCTGCCAGCGCGCTCTGAGCGCCACTGACGTTCCTCCTTCTGGCGCTCTTGGCAAGCGTTATGAGCCGCTATAAGGCCATCTATTTTTTTATCTAAACTTTGTATGCTAACACGATGTTCATCAATCCGTTTCCATAAAGTGCTTAGCTGATCAGTATGTGTAGATACTACACCTTTTAGATCTAGAGCTTCACGAATAGACATTTTAATTTCATCTATAGAGTCTGTTAGATGCTCTATTAATGATTCTAGTTTAATATGTCTATTTTCTAGTTCTCTAACTTTTTCGCTTAAAAATAAATCGTCTAAGCCGTTATTACCAGCCATAATATCTCCTAAGATCTATCTCTACCACTACCAGCTTGTTCTGATGCGGTAGGATTTCTAGTAGCATTAATTGCAGCTACGTCAGTAGAATTGTTAATTTCCATAAAGCCAGTGCCTGAAAGTGGCTTAAAGGTTTTTGGTAATGTAGGATCACCAGTTAGTTCCTCTGCAGCTTGTTCATCTGTTATAAAACCAAGACTTAGATTTTTTAATGTTCTATTTTGTTTTAGCTGTAAGAATGTTTCTAATTCAGCCGGTGGTCTTAAGGATACTTCTCCATACTTACATTTAGCAAAACTTTTTATACCTTCTAGCTGCAAGCATAAAGTTAAAGCACGCTCTAACATTGATATTACTACATCTTGAACACACTTTACAGACTTAGCGTATAATAGCGCCTCAACACCTGATAAAGTTTGTGAAGATGAAAACTGACGACCTAATATAGTTGGTAACGACTTTAAACCTGTAATAACACGTTGGTCTATAACCTGTATTAATGGCTTATAGTCAACAGTAGCGTTATTTTTCGTTTCTAGCATATCTACATCTATTGAGTCAAAAAATACAGCTGCATCCTCAGGGGCTAAGTTTTTTAAAGCATTACCAATAGAAGCTCGTTGCTCATTCATCCAATTTGCCATTAGTGTCTCATCAAATTGTACATGAGCCGGTGCATACTTACGTAATGTAGCTTCAACTATTTTTATTGTTATTCTAGGAAAAGCTACTCTCTTAACTATGCGTTGAAGATCTTGCATTACAGACATATTAAATAACACGGCCTGTAATGCCGGTAGAAAAGGAGGTGTTTCATATGGTGAGTCTGTATCTGGGTCTAATATGCCCCAAAAAAATGTAGGTATTGCTAAACTAATTTCTTCACCTGATAGACTATTCTTTTGATATGGTACAAATATGCCTTTTGATGGTTGTTTAAAACTAACAGTTATGGGATCTATTACTACCATTTTATACAGACGCTTATCTTTGCCTAAAACTACTTCTAAACCAGCACCACCACGTAATAGTATATATTTAGCCAGTTGGTTTGCAATTTGTGAAATATTTAGCCTTAATGCGTCCCAGTTTTTAAAATCATATTTGCCAGCCATTCTAAACAGCATTTGGTCTAGTTTAACTTGCATTTTGGCAGATGGCTCTAAGTTCTTATCAAGCGCTATTGTCTTAAACCCAGAATCCAATAGACGTAAAAAATTCCATATACCAGCTGATACATCTGGATCCATTTTTGATAGCTGCTTAAGAAGAGTATCAGCGTCAGTATATCTATAATCAGTTATTGGCTGTATATGAAAGCCCCTATTATCCCTAGAGACTGTCATATTTGCATCTATACGTACAGTTTCAGGTGAAACTCTAGTAGTAGATACTTTACCAATATCAATAGGTAAAGTCTCAGCGTATACCTCAACCGTACCAGGCTCAGATATCTGAGATTTACCAGTTAACCAACCCCAAAGACTCATGCTAGCTCCAAATATAAATATGGAATTTTATTGCTCTATTATAAAACGAGGGAAAAAGAGAGAATCCAAATATATTAGTGGATATAAAACTATGGAATTACTAAACTTCTATTAATACCTAAGTAAAATACTATTAGCTGATATTGCAGTGCCTACCAGTCTTAGTCCATCAGTATACTCACTAGTAAAATTACCATCATCAACTGCATAGATTGGTTCCCCTACTACTAAGTTCCATAATGGGTTTACAACCTCATCTTTATACTGAACGTCAACACTAAAGCCAGAATTACCAGCTGAAAGTGTAAAACCTATTATTTTATTAGCTGTTATTCTACTAGCATGAGCTATTCCTGATGGTGTTAAAATAACAAGTCTAAATGCATATACATTAGAGTATACTTGTAGAGCTTTACTATTACTATACGCATTATCAATAGCCAATCTTGCTTTAATAAAACTAAATATACTACTTAGCTTTATAGGTCGTAAATCATTATGCTGCTTAAGTAATTCATTACCACTTAAGACTTTATCAACAGTCTTATTTAGTATTGTTTCTTCTAATACACAAGTAGCTGAAACTACCTGTGAAATATTACCATTAGAGTCCTTGGCATATGCGTATAATGTTTTGCTACCAAATGTATAAAACTGGTACTCAGTTGGTTTTATACCTTGCCATAAGTATGACGTAGCCACTGGAGCTATTGGCTCTTCACTTACGTAGTAACCTGCTATAGCCGTATTATCTGTAACTGTAAATGTTTCTATAGGTACAGTTAGTAGATTATACACATTTGGTAGCGTAAATGATTTTATAACTGGAGCTATAGCATCAGCAACACTAATATCAGCCCAACTAGGTTCTGAAATATTATTACTAGAGTCTTTTACCCACAAATATAGCCTTTTTTGGCCAGGACTACTAAAAGTGTATTCAACTGGAGGTTCTTCAAGCCAAGTATTAAAAATACTTGGTGTAATACTAGACTCGCTTATGTAATAACCAGTTACTTGCCTGTTATCACTAACTACTAGAGTACTAATACTTACTGTTAGGGTACTAATTGCCATTGGAACAGAAAATGACTCAATTAGTGGTTTAGTAGTGTCTGGAATAAATATTCTAATATTAGCTATAAAAGGATCACTAACATTATTTAAAGTATTTTTAACCCAGAAGTATAGGCTTGAAATGTACTCAATTCCTTGCTCTAGACCTATAAAGGTGTATGAAGATGGTTTAGTACCAACTAGATTTGCTTCATTATAACTGTTTAAATGACTTACGTAGTAACCTGCTACGCCGTATATGTCTTCTACATCAATATTAAATGGTACTATGGCACTAGCAAAATCAGTCTGTATGGTTACTGAAACTGTAGATTTGTATAGATCAACTTCACATGTGTCGTTAACTACTGTTATATTACCAGCTATGTCTTTTACCCAACAATAGAACGTATATAGACCACTATTAGTTACTTTTATTTCAGTTGGTTGATCATCTAGCCATAACTCAGGCTCTATATATTCAGTAGTTATAGCAAACTTTACTGTAGAATTATCATTAACTACTAAACTAGATATTGGAATAGTTGATGATATACTGTTAGCTGGTACAGAGAAATTAACTACAGGAGCTACTGTATCGATATACACAGATGCAGACTGCATACTAGATACATTGCCATTTAAATCTCTAACCCAAGCGTATAAAATATGATGTCCATCAGAACTGAATTCAAAAGTAGTTGCATTACCCCATATAGCTTCTAATACATCACTAGTCTCAGAGAAACCTATCTCATAACCGCCACTATCATTAGCTATGTTAGTAACTACGTAATTAATAGGAACTACTAAGCTGTTGTAATTAACTGGTAAAGAATACTCATTTAAAACAGGCGCCCATATGTCTTTAAAATCTAAGCTGATTATGTAGTTATCAGATACTGAGCTATTAAGGCCATGCGCTCTTATTACCAATTCATATTGACCATATACAAGAGTACCATATGATAATTCATATATAGCATTTTGAGGCTCAATATATTGAGCTACATCTATTAGACCATTAGCATTAACTACTTCTATATAGCTTAAATCTTCATTAGCTGTACTTACTACAATCCTAGCAGTATAGTATCCATTTATATTGCTATAATAATTTATTGAAGCATTAGTAATAACTATACTCATATATTAACCCTCGAGCCTACAATACTAACAGGAGCTATATTTTCAACGCCACCAGGTCGTTCTTCAATAAATATCTTACGTGCCAGCATGGCGTACGCAGTAGAATATCCGTAGTGATCATCACCTACTTTAACATACTCATAATACTCAGAACCATCATCATCTTCTGCACGTACTTTAACTAGGTTTTTGAAATGCTTCCAGACCATATCATAATCTGGCATTCCAGTGCATACTCTAAGACTACCAGATGAAATACCAGAAGTTACTTCATCAAGTGCCATGGTTCTATTGGCTGTTACTTGAACACCATCTGCTGATACAGTAAAGGATTTTTTACCACCGAAGAAACAAATTGCTAGACGATGAGGATTAGCTTTTGCCATTTTTTCCATAGTGACAGTATAAGGCTGTGCATCAGAAATAGTGTATAAAACACCATACTGCTTCATTAGCTCCGGCACTCTTTCTTCTAAAACTTCTTTAGCTATCCTATATGTGGCTATTATAACTGGAACAGGCTGGGTGCTAGTCGGTAAGTATATGTCTTTAATTATGGACACATTACAAGTATTTCCAAGGTCAATACCCATAAAAGTACCAGCAGCTTCATTCGGCATAGCCAAGTGAAAATCTGCCAGCAATTTACTAGCCTCAGTTATCTTGACGCCATCACCACCTTCATACGGCAAAGCCAATACGAAGTTCCAAAAATCTTCTGGTCTCTTATAGCCATCTAACCTTTTATCACTAGCTCTAACAATTTCAAGAGCAGTAATATATGTAGTATCTAACTGGTTAATATGATAGCCACTTATTCCAGAATCAGGATCTCTATTTCTTTCTGGAAACTCTGGAACCCACTCACGGTATGGCCATGATCTATTTATCTCTCTTTGACACTTAGAGCATCCAATAAATGGAAGATAATCAAACTCTTTTTCAACGTATAGTTCCATTATCTCAGGATCATATGGTATGGTTACTCCATCACTGATTCTTCTAAAGAATATGTTGGTCGGCCAGTCAAGAACTTGCTGGTGACCACATCTTGAGCATTTAATGAAAAGTCTCTTTTTGTCAGATCTGTTATAAAACTCTGAAACTCCGTAGTTTGGGATTGTAGGAGTGCTAATGTATCTTTCAAGTTTGAATTTAGAGTGTTGTAATCTGGACTTGTACTGGTTGAGTACTCTAGGGTTAGAAAAGTTAACCTCGTCATAGTTGTTTGCATCAGACGGTACCGAGATAGCAGCTCTTGCACCAAAGGTTCCTCTGAAGTTAAAAAACGATGCCCCGATCCTTTTGAGTTGAACACTATCAACACCTCCAGTTCCAAGCTTCTTTACAACTGGACACTCTTCAATTATTATATCAGCACGAGACTTAACAAAGTTAGACATATCTTTATCAGTTGGCTGAGTGAAGATAGATTGAGACCCTTGATTCTTAACTAAGAAACATAGCATCCATCTAAAGAAGCACTCAGTAAAACCTAGCTGAGCGCATTTCTCTAATACAAGTATGCGGGCAGGATCGTCTACAGGGGCTATTTGATACTCGTGTTCTTTGAATGAATAGCGCTTAGCTTTTAAATAAGTATTTTCGGCTATCCATTCTGAGTACTTTTGTAAAGAGTTAGAACCGTAGCGCAGACGTAGGATCTCTTGAAATTGATCCATATAAGCATTATTATGACTACTCACTTAGCAGCCTCTCAATTATTGTATCCCGATAGACTGGATCAATAGCAGCTATTGTATCGAGTACTGCATCTTGGAACTTTTGCATTTGCTGTGTATTATACAATCGTTCTTGTAATTTTAGAGCTTGCTCCATAAATGCACTAATGGTACGTAACGATTTACGAGTTTCTTCTGCATCTGTAGTACGATTATCCACAAGTGTTGTTTGTAAAACATGTTTTGCTATTCTATAATTATACGTGAGTTCATCCATAAGATTTAATGGCGTATCATCCATTACTTCTGGTGGAAGTGTAGGAGGAGGTGGAGGAGGTGTAGGCTCAGCTGTTATAGTAAAGGCTTGAGTACCTTTTACTTCTGACAGGAACTCGATTATTTTAGTTATTGTTTGTGGAGTTTCAAGTGTATGATTGGCTACTGCTGATATGAGACTGTTGGCATCCATTGGACCAGTATACAGCTCAATCGCTTTCATCACTTTTCTAGTCGTATTTAGGGTTATATTTTCCATACCGACAATTATATACTGTTTGTAAACGCAATTTATCAAATATTTTTAATAACCAGTAGACGATTGACACTTATATATTGATGTGTATTTATTGATGCATATTTATTGATACATATTTATTGATGCATATTTATTGATGCATATTTATTGATGCATATTTATTGAT
>CALKWQ010000015.1 GCA_938003925.1 uncultured bacterium | reverse complement strand
AAAACCCCAGCTGAAATGTTGGCATAGTGTTTCCAAGCTATTGATTAGAAAACGGGTGTGTCTAGGAGGGGCTGGTGCGAGCAAAAATGTTACTTTAAGGAATTTCTTAGCGTCTATTTATCTTAGGAGGAAAGCGTCAGCGAGTCAAGCTGTTGAAGGATGTTCTTGTTGTACGCGTAGTAAATAAGAGGCTGGCAAACTTGATTTCATCCTTGCTTTTTTAGGCTCTTATGCTAA
The DNA here is from genome assembly GCA_938003925.1 of uncultured bacterium. Classification (GTDB taxonomy): domain Bacteria; phylum Patescibacteriota; class Patescibacteriia; order Patescibacteriales; family UBA12465. Next base: position 78,327 of record CALKWQ010000015.1, on the reverse strand, counting down.
AATAAAAAGGTAAAATTCAGCTTCTAATTGCAGGGGGTAAGCCCCTTATTTTTGATTATTACCATGACCGCTAATCTCGTTAAAAAATTTAAAGAGAAGCAATTGCTGCAACAGCTCAAGAGTCAGGACAAAGAGGCTTTTATCAAAGTCTATGATGACTATGTCCAGGATGTCTATCGCTTTGTGTATTTTAAAGTTGGCAAAGAAGCGGAAGCGCAAGATTTAACTTCCATGATTTTTCTTAAAGCCTGGAACTATATTCAGACTAACTCTTTAAGCGACAGTAAGACTCTGCGTGCCTTAGTCTATAAGATTGCCAGAACTTCCATCATTGATCACTACCGCGAGAGCAGTAATAAGTTAGAGATTTCTTTAGATGATGAAGAGCACCCGGTAGAGATTATTGACGACCAACAAGATATGGCGGCTGATTTAGATCAAGCGCAAAACCTAAACCTCATCCGACAGCAGCTGCCGTTATTAAAAGAAGAGTATCGAGAAGTGATTGTGTTGCGTTTTGTTGATGACCTCAGTTTGGAGGAGATTGCGGCCGTGACCGGCAAGAGTCGGGGTAACGTCCGGGTCATTTTACACCGGGCCTTAGCTGCCTTGAAAGAGATGGTAGAAGAGTCTATAAACGGGAAAAAATAATTTAAAATAGCTAAAAGCGCCTTTATTCGGAAAGGCGTTTTTTATTTTGTTGTTATTTCGGTTTGCTATACTTAAAGTATTGCTTTTCATTTTTCTATGTCTATGTATGTCAAAAATTTTCGTGATATAAAGAGTAGTTTTTGTTTTTTGGACGAGACTGGCCTTATTTTTGGTAATAGAGATAAGTATTTTGCGCTAGGTTTAATTAAATGTCGTTTTCCAGAAAAAATATACAACGAGATTAGGAAGATTAGGCAAAGATTTAATTACAATGAAGAATTAAAGTGGTCACAGCTTAATTCTAAAAATAGGTTTGACGTGGCGGTTAAATTTCTTAAATGTTTTTTAAACAGCCCCGACGCTAAATTTAATTGCATCATTTTAAATAAAGAGGAGCTAGATTTTCAGGCAGAATACAACAACGAATTGTCCAAAGTTTATAGGAGTTTTACTATTTCTTTGCTTAAATTAGTAGCTGGTCCGAGCCCAGATGAGATTTTGATTGTTCTGGCCGATGATTATTTTACGCCAGAAAAAATAGAGTTAGAAAATACCATCAAGAAATTTGTGAATAGTCACTATCAGGAATTTGTTGTGGCTGGAGTGTGCCAAATAGACTCACGATCTTCTGATTTATTGCAGTTGACCGATCTTATTTTAGGTTTTATGGTATATGATCTTAAAAGACGTGACGGTTTGATCGGGTTGCCTAATAACTATAAACGTAAATTCATGAATTTTATTTATCAGAAGCTTAGTGTCCAAGAATCTTTTTTCATTAATAATATGAGAAATTCAAGAAATTATATTTTCTCTGGTGATAAAATTAGAGCCACTATTTTTGATTGCAAAAGATCGGTGGCTAAACGTCACGCCAAACAAAAACAGGCCATGGCCCACAATGGGCGACGCCTGTCTTTTTAAGACACTATGAATTATAATGCCTTGATAATATGATATCACTACCAGTTCAGTATTGTCAATAAACCGCTGATACTGGTAAATTATACATAATCTTTGCCATTTGGTGTGGTTATAAGTCGTTAAATAAATACTTTGGAGATGGGGGCTCCATTTAGCCAAACAGCTAAAAGAGGTGTAGCATAAAAACTCTGCTTTACAGAAGTTTTTTTGTTTAATCTAGCTCCATATTAGCTCTAAAGTCCAGATATTCCTAGACTTAAGTCGGGATGACAAAGAAAAAGGCAATAAAGACGGGGTGATTATAGTAATAGGACTGTAACAAATCCGCTGCTGGCCCGTATATTAGAGCGTATGACTAACCATGACTTTTTAAAACAATTAAAGGGACTGAGAAACATGAACCCGGAAGCAGCTTGGCTGAAGAGCAATCGGGAGATTCTGTTAGCTCAGATTGTTAACTCCGGTGCGAAGGAGTTATCTAACTGGCAGCGCCTGGTCATTGACCTGCGTAGCTTTACCAGTACCATTTCCCAACCGGCCCTAGCGCTTGGTTCTTTGTTTATGGTGGTAGTTGGCGCCAGTGTCTTTGGGCACTTAGCTTTTGGTCGTACTAAGCCGAATGATTCCTTATATATCGCTCGCATCATTTCTGAGAAGGCTAAGTTAAGCACTGTCTTTAACAACGAAGAAAGAGAGAAGTTAGAAGTTAAGTTTGCAGCCGATCACGCCGAGGCGATTACTGAGGTTTTAGCTAGTGCCACTGCGGAAGAAGCTAACGCTGATCAGCTCGCTTATTTAAATGAGAGTTTTAATAAGGAAATAGAAACCGTCCGTGCTAAGATGGCAGTCATTGGTAGTAAGGCCGAACCGGTAGTAGAACCAGCTGCTGCTGTCGCTGTGACTAGCGGCACTGAAGAAGAATTATTAGTCACCGCTGGTAACGCTAAAGATGCCACTGGTATGCAATTGCAGTTGAATAATGGTAGTGTTGATACTAAAACTGCTACTTTGACCACTGAGGTGGTAACAGAGCCAATAGTCACTGAGACTCAGAAAGCTCCAGCTGCCATTTTAGAGGAAGCGCAGGCTTTGTTTGACAACAAAGAATATGACAGCGCTTTAGATAAGTTGAAAGAAGTTAAAGAGTTGATTAAATAATATTAAAGCTGTCGCCCGTATTTATTAGTTTGTCTCTGCAGTCGATGCCTTTTTAGAAGATCAGATTCCTGTATTCTTCCGATCTGGATTGTACTCGGAGATAAATTAATAAATCCTGGTGACTCCGACGGCCGTGGATTTATCTGCCACCGCCGGATAGCCTGGGTTAAAGCAAACCTAAGCAAGGTCGAATCCCGAGAAGGGAGGGTTATGCTCCTTATAAAGTTAAATATTTTCCGAACCGATTTTTTTTCCGCTTTTACTTCGTTGGCGCGACCGTTACGTTTACGGTCGCAGTCGCTAAGTCAAAAGGCGAGAAGGGAAGTTCCCGTAGATTGATTAAGCTTTTCTCCAGCCTCGGCTAAGCAGCTCTGCAGGCTGGCAGTTCTTAATCGTTTTGTCAGTCCTTAAAGCTTGCTCGCGCCGATGTGTTGGCGGAGCGGGATTCCGATCAATCTATAATTTTAATTTCTCTTTTTATCTCAAGAGGCAGCTACTAACACCGCAGGCGTGTACTAGAGCGCAGGCGAAACCAGAAGCAGAGAAAAAACAACCCGGAAAATCAACCCTTATCATTTAATGACTCGTTCTTACTAATATTGTACGGACAGTTGTGAATGATTTTAATTATTACTTATGAAAAAATTACGCAAATTCTTATCCGTCAGCGTAATGGTAATGACCATCGTAGTGATGGGCGGTCTCGGTTCTTTGAACACTGCTAACGCAGCTGCTCAGGCCGGTGACTTGATCAAAATGGATGGCTTGTCCTCCGTTTATTACCTTGGCAATGATGGTAAGAGATATGTTTTCCCGAGCGAATCCGTGTACTTCTCTTGGTACCAGGATTTCAGCAGCGTGGTAACCATCCCCGCTTCTGAATTGCAGTCCTATCCTTTAGGCGCTAACGTGACCATGAGACCGGGCACCAAGCTCGTGAAGATTACCACCGATCCTTCCGTTTACGCTGTTACTCCTAATGGCGTTTTACGCAAGATTGCTAGCGAATCCGACGCTATCACCCTTTATGGCACCAATTGGTCCAAAATGGTGGTTGACGTTGCTGACGCTTTCTTCACCAACTACACCATTGGCACTCCTTTAACCACCGGCACTTATCCTGCTGGCACTTTGTTAAAGAATGCCAACAATGCCAGTATCTATTACTTTGATGGCACCAACTATCGCATGATTGCGAGCGAAGCTGCTTTCACTGCTAATCGCTTCAACTGGAACAATGTGATCACCACCTCTATGACTTTAACCGCTTCCGGTTCTAGTATTACTGGTGCTGAGACCTTTGCTCAACCGACTGGCGCTACTGCTGGTACTATTATTACTGGTTCTGGTTTGACTGTAGCTTTGGCTGCAAACACTCCGGCTTCCGGCAATGTTCCCCAGGGTACTGCAGTTGATATGTTGAAGATTAACCTGACCGCTGCCAATGATGGCGCTATCAGCGTTTCTGGCATCAAATTCACTGCCGCTGGTTTAGGTACTGCTACCGAAATTCAGGAAGTTACTGTTTATAATGGTTCTACCAAGTTGGCTAACTCTAAGAGTATTGATTCCAACAAGGTTGCCAATATCAACTTCACTAACTCCTTAGTTATTGGTGCTGGCCAGACCGTTTCTTTGACCGTTAAAGCTAAATTAGCTGGTACTGGTCATTATGCTTTACAGATCGAAAAAGCTGCTGACATTAGCTCCACTGGCGCTACTGTTTCCGGCGCTTTCCCTGTAAGAGGCAATGATATGTCTGGTGTCAACGTAACTGTTGGTGCTTTGACAATTGATGAAGATGGTACTTTAGCCAACGTTAAGCTTGGTGACAAGCAGGTGACCTTAGCTAAATTCAAGGCTACTGCTGATGGTATTGAAGATATTTCTTTCAAGTCCATTACTTTGAAGAAGGATTCTGTAAGCACTGCTTCTGATGCTTCTTTCGAGAACCTGAGCCTTTATATGGATGGTTCCTTGGTAGCTACTTCTGCTGGTATTTCTGGCAGATATGTAACTTTCACCTTGAACTCTCCGGTTACCATCTTGAAGAACAACAACAAGCGCTTCGTCGTGAAGGGTGATGTCGTTGATGGTGCTCAAAAGACTGTCGTCTTAATGTTAGATTCTACTTCTGACGTTTTGGCAACCGGCTCTCACTACGGCTATTCTTCTTTGATTACCGATAGCTATGCAGGTAACTCTGTTACTATCGACGCTGGTACCGTTTCCTTGGAAAAGGTTAACGCTGCTAACGACAAGATCAAGAAGGATACTACCGATGTTGAGTTTGGTACCTTCAAGATTACTGCTAATAGCGGCAAGAATGTAGAAATGTCTAGATTCTTATTGACTATTGATTCAGCTAATGAAGATAACACCGCAACTGCTTTTGATTATATTGAGAATGTAGAACTGTTTAACAGAACTACAAATACTGTATATGATTTAGCTTATGCTTCTGGCAATGCTAGTAAGGTTTACTCCAACACCAGCATGGGCTTAGTGTTAACCAGCGGTGTGACTTATGAATTAGTTGTGCGCGCTGATGTTAAGGCTAATGCCTCTAACCAGGAATATACCGCTAAAGTTGCTAGCGCTTATACCAACAGCACTACTCAGGATATTACTTTGAAGGAAACTGGTAATGACACTTTGATTTCGGATATTACTCCGAACTCTGTTTCTTTGAAGAAAGTCACCGTACAGACTCCGTCTGTCACTTTCTCCAAGAATGCATTATCTGCTTCTTACAATGCCGTGGTCGGTTCTGCTGATCAGGAAATTGTAAACTTCAATGTTAAATCAGGTGAAAGCTCTGCTGTTAAGATGACTGAGTTAAAGTTTGTTGATACCGTTGCCGATAATGGTACCCCGAATTCAGTGACCAACGCTATGGTATCTGAATTTAAGCTTTGGAAGGGTGCTACTTTATTGAAGACCGTATCCGCTTCTCAGTTAGCTAACGAAGAAATCACTTTCTCCGATATCAACGAAACTATTCCTGCCAATACTACGGTTGTTTATAGCGTTACCACTTCTTTAGTGAAAGATTCAAACTTGAATGGTAACACCTTAAACTACAGATTAAGCGGTTATAGCGTTGAAGATACTGACAAAGGTAATGCTGTTTATGATGCAGTGGCGAACAGCAACTTAGATGGTGTAATTAATGGCGCCGGTGTTGCTGCTTTAACTTCTGCAAGAACATTAGCTTTCGTTGGTACTGGCGCTTTATATGTTGCCATGGATAATGGCGATACCGCTGTTAGCAAAGATACCTACAGTGTTGCTAATGTTATGACTGGTAGTGTTGCTGCCTTGAAGATGCGTGCAGAAAATGAGCCGGTTAAGGTTACTAAATTAACCGTCACTGGTAGCACAAATTTGAACGGCATCGTCACTGAATTAGCTTTATATGATGGCGCTACCTTGGTTGGCTCTACTAACGTTATTTCAACTGATAGCGTTATCGATATCACTGGTAACAATTTAGTGGTTCCGACTGCTTCTAAGAATTACTACCTCAAGGCTACTTTAGCCAAGATTGGTAAAGATGCTACTGGCACTTTAAACAATGACATCACTTTCAAAGTGAAGTCTATTGAGGCTCAGGGCGCTGAATCAGGTGATTCTTTAGGCGCTAATGCTGATGGAAATTTAACTTCTGGAGAAATCGGTTATGACGTTGATAACAACGGCAGCGTTGCCGCTGGAACTGAAACTGGTGTATCTAAGAAGTTGGGTATTTTAGCTTCTAGATTATCCAGCGTTTCTATGCCTACTTCTGTTGGTGGAACTTCTGTCGCTACTAAGATTTATAGCGCTCAGGCCGCTAACGCAGCTATCATTCAGTTTGCTGCTGATGCTTCTTCTAACACCCAGGCTAATGGTGATGCAATTAAGACTTATCTCAATGATATTAAGGTGAAGGTTGCTCATGACACTGCTGTTATTACTGCCTACACCGCTACCATTGAAAGAATCGGTGGCACTGCTAGTGCAGTAGCCGGTACCCTTTCTGTTGATAAGGGCTCTGTTGCTTTCTATGGTTTGACTGGCGCTGATTATGAAGTGATGCCTGGTACTACCGCATCTTTCTTGGTGAAGATTACTCCTACCATTGCTGCTGGTACTGAAGCTGGTGCAGCTTCTTTAACTGTCAGCTTGGATAATCTTGATGGTACTTCTATCACTGCTGTTAATCCTGTTACTGCAGATGCTAACGTCGCTTGGAGCGATTCAGCTACTGCAGCAGAGAAGTTCCCGCTACGCTTGACTTCATCCACTGTGGATGGCGTTACTATCAGCAACTAATAATTGTTGATAATATAGATATTTCATCTTTTATCTAAAAGTTGAAATAACAAAGCCCCCGCGTTTACGCGGGGGCTTTTGTTTATCTCTGTTATCTTTGATTGACTGTTGGTCTTAAAAATGACATAATAGGGTTATTGAGTCCTAAGACTATGAAGTTAATCAATAGCCTAGAACTTGTTGGTTCGGTAGCCGTTAGCGGTGGTCTATGGGGCTGGGCGGAGGAGAATTTAAGAGTTTAGTTGAAGAAGTCCAAGTTTGGGCTTTTTTTAAATAGGAGTAGCGGTTAATAGGTGTTAGCCGTGACTTCAATAACTATATGTTCTACTACGTCAATCGTCATCCTCAAGAGGGTGGGGAACACGAAGTTCATAATGTCCACTGTGAGCGCAAGCCTTTAGTGGAGCATCGCCAATTGCTGGGCGATTTTATTAGCTGCCAGGAGGCCTTAAAGGCGGCTAGACAGTATTATCGGGAAGTGGATGGCTGTTATTACTGCTGTCCTGATTGTCATCGGCGCTAGGATTGCCAGTCATTCTTCATTATTGATAAGTTTTTTTGACGGCGCGGAGCTAGCGCATTTTACTTGTTTGTTAATGTTTAAAAATTAGTTTAAGCGTTGCCTATGACAATATTGGACAGATTGAAGTTGCTAAGTAGTCTCTTTAACTTTGAAAGTCTGTAGGAATACAGGCTTTCTTGGTTATGGCTCATTCTTGACAGCACTATTTAAATATTCCATTATAATAGCAGTTATTTACAAGTCCAATTAAAATTTTAAAGAGATGGATAGTTATTCTCAGGTATTATTAGGCGTGATTTGTGTGCAATTAATCATATTTGCGCTTTCATTCTACTCTTCAGTTTTTTATCGCTGTGGAGAGCCAGTTGGTTCTAAAGCCTTGAAAATTATCAAGAAAGTGTGGGTGACGATGAATCTGTGCACTTTTGCTATTGCGCTCATCGCCTTGCTGACTGTTCCGGTACCAAGAGATTTTGATTTTACCCTTTCCCTTAATTTGGTAAGTGAAATTTTAACTCTAGGCTTGAGCGGTGCTATTATCGTATCTTCGCTATTTAATTTTATTTTATCAGCCCTTGGTTTGGACTAAAATAGAATGCTGCCAGCGCTTTTATCTTAACGGTAAAGGCGCTTTTTAATTATTTTTTAAAACTTCTTTATCAACCTTATGCTAGAATATATGAACTATTAGCTGACCATTATTTATGTTACAATTTTATTGAAATAATATGCCAAAAGAATCAAAAAACCAAGCGATTGCTATTTTTGCAGGTAAACACATTCGTCGTCATTGGGATGAAGAGAAAGAATTGTGGTATTTTGCAGTAGTTGATGTTGTAAAAGCTATTACCGATAGTTCTATTCCGCGTAGATATTGGTCTGATTTAAAGAATAAACTTAAAAATGAGGGTAGTGAAGTGTACGAAAAAATCGTACAGTTGAAAATTATGGCAGAAGATGGTAAAAATCGTGACACTGATGTTGCGGACACAGAAACAATGCTCCGGCTTATCCAATCCATTCCCTCTCCCAAAGCGGAGCCTTTTAAGCTTTGGTTAGCTCGTGTCGGCTATGAACGACTGGAAGAGACTAACGATCCCGAATTAGCTATTAATCGGGCGCTTAGAACATATTTGCACAAAGGTTATAGCCCGGAATGGATAAATCAAAGGCTTAAAAGTATTGAAATTCGCAAAGCTTTGACTGACGAATGGGAAAAGAGGGGAATTAAACATAGCTTTGAATTTGCTATTTTAACGGATGAAATTACTAAGGCCTGGACGGGATTGACAACGAAAGAATATAAGAGGTTAAAAGACTTAAAGCAAGAGAATTTGCGTGACAATATGACTAATTTAGAACTGGTGTTAAATATGCTAGCCGAGACTGCCACTACGGAAATATCTCAGGTGTATGAACCGGAAGACTTGGAAGGAAACAAGACGATAGCCCGAGAAGGTGGAGGTGTTGCTGGCAACGCCAGGCGGGAGATTGAAAGTAAGACGGGGAATAAGGTTCTGAGTCGTCAGAACGCCAAATCATTGCCTTATAATAAAAGGTTAAAGAGGTTAAAATAATTCACCACGATTTAAATCCATCATCCTAATTTTTTAAAAGCCTCTGTTTTCTCGGTATTGACTAAATCTGGAGGAAATTAATAGCTGATTTTCTTTTTATATTAAAGCTTTGCAAAAAGCCGATGAAGGCGATTTTTCTGCTTTATTATTCTTTGCAAAGTCGAGGAGCTAAATAGTTTTTAAAAACATCTTTTTCTTTTAATTAAGGTGTTTTTTGTTAGTCTGAGTGTCATTTTTACTTATCCACAGGCTAAGCTCTTGTCTTTCGGTTTAGTTTCGGTTATAATGAGAGTATTGATCAATAAGTTAACGAATATGGGCATTTTAACTAAAAAACAAAAAGAAGTCTTCGACTTCATCTCCGCCTACGAGAGTGAAAAAGGCTACGCGCCGGCTCTGGCTGAAATTGGCGAAGCGATTGGCGCTTCGGCGGTCTCTACCGTCCATGAGCACGTTTCTAATCTTATCCGGAAAGGCTTGTTAAAAAGAGTTAAGGGTGCGGCTAGAAGTCTGGAATTAGCTAGAGTGCAATTGGGCGCTTCCATGTCGGTGCCACTAGTTGGAGCGATTGCCTGCGGTGAACCGATTGAAGCGGTGGAGATGCCGGACGAAGTGGTTCAGATTGCCGAAGATAGTCGTTTCCGCACAGATGAGCTTTATGCCCTTAAAGCCAAAGGCGACTCCATGATTGGCGACGGTATCTTCAGTGGTGATTACCTGATTATTAAAAAACAGTCTTGGGCTAATAATGGTGACACGGTGGTAGCGATTATTGATGATAACGAGGCGACTTTAAAAAGATTCTATAAAGAAAAGGATAAAATCAGATTGCAGCCGGCCAATACTGACTACGAACCTATTTTCCGCCGACAAGTGGAGGTAAGAGGTATAGTGGTGAAAGTGATTAGAGATTTGGTACGCGCTTAATTCTTAATTAAATTATAATTTATAATTTTAAACATATGATGACTTCAATCTTCTCCTCTCAAAAAAAGATTTTCAATCGCCTGAGCCGCGATACTTCCCGTGAGCGCCGGATGTTACGTATGAAATATGACAAGCTCATGCGCTCCCGTCCGGTTTTAATCTGGGCGAGATAATTAGAAACCCGCCGTTAGCGGCGGGTTTTTAGTGGAGATGCTTGATTGATTACAAAGAGCTAGTTAACCTTTTAAATCGTTTGTGTTATAATATCAATCCAATCCCCATTTAAGGGGAGCTAATTAATTATATTTTTATGACAGACAAGATAAAAGAAATTTTAAACAATCAAATTAAAGAAGAGATGTATTCGGCTAACCTCTATTTAGCACTAGCCGGACGTTTAGAGGCTTGGAATTTAAAAGGCATGGCTAACTGGATGCATATTCAGGCTAAAGAAGAGCATAATCATGCCTTAGGTTTTTTCTATTTTCTCTTAAGCCGTGGCGAAGAGCCTGTTATTCCGGCTCTGGCTCAGCCCGATTTGAGCGCTGTAAAAGATGCTACCGCTGTGTTTGCCGCCGCCTTGCAGCACGAACAACACATCACGGCCTGCATTAATGCTATTTATGAAGCGGCCAAAGCTGAGAAGGACTATGCCTTGGAATCATTTATTCGCTGGTATATTGATGAACAAGTGGAAGAGGAAGCTAATGCCACCGAGATTAAAGATAAATTACAGCTGGTTGGCGGTACCGGCCCAGCTCTATATATGATGGATCAAGAATTAGGTGCTCGCACTTATACTCCTTTGATTCCCGGTAAGACTGCCGCCTAAATTCTGTCAACTTGGATTAAGCCCGGATAATATCCGGGCTTTTTGTATTTGCTGTTCGATTACTTCCTTTTTAGGTCTATTTTTTGCTATAATATGCTTGTAGCTTTATTTATTCATTTATTATCTTATGCCCGCTAAAATCTATCAGCGCATTTTACAGGTCGGTATTTTTGCCTCTTTAGGGGTTATTTTTCTGTTATTTGCCAACCTCTTATTTCCTTACATTTCCTCCAAACAGCTTAGCTTCAACATCATGATGGAGCTGTTGCTGCCTATCTGGTTGCTTTTAATTTGGAAATTTCCAGCTTTTCGGCCGCAACGATCCTGGGTGACCGGCGGTATTTTTGCTTATCTGTTAGTGATATTGATTTCTTGTTTTACGGGGGTAGATTTCAATTTGAGTTTTTGGGGTGACGTTGAAAGAATGCTCGGCTTTTTTCATGTCTTCCATTTTTTCCTGTTTTATCTCTACATAATCACGGTTTTTCGTAATCGTGAAGATTGGTATTGGTTGTTATCAGCTTCCGTGCTAGTGGCCACCATTGAAGCCGGTTTAATTCTACGCGGGGATATTATCGGCACTATTGGTAACACGGCTTACGTGAGCGGCTACATGTTGTTTAACCTTTATTTTGCCGCCCTATTGTTATTGCGTACCCCTTGGAAGCGGCAGTGGCCTTTTTATATCGCCATAGTTTTGATGCTGCTAGCTTTTTTTAAGGCTAACACTTCCGGAGCAATTATTGGTCTGGGTGTTAGTTTGTTGCTCTTGCTATTTTTACTGGGCCTGTTTGCCTCACGCCGGGTTTGGCGCCGGACATCCTTGGCCATTTTTACTCTCGCCGTTTTGGGTATTATCGCTTTATTCTCTCAATATCAGCAACCTTGGTTCCAAGAGAACCGACGTTTGCATAATTTAAGTATCTATAAAAACACTTTTCAGACTCGGCGCCTGTCTTGGGAGGGGGCGGCTAAAGATTTCCACTTACACCCTTGGCTAGGCACCGGTTTTGGTAATTACGCCCTAATCTTTGATCGTCAATTTAATCCAGAGTTCTTTAATTATGTGAACACGGAAACTTATTTTGACCGGGCCCATAATAATATTATTGATATTGCTTCCACTACCGGCATTCTGGGTTTAATTGCCTATCTGAGTATTTTTGCCGCCGCTACCTGGGCTTGGTTGCGCACGCTCAGCCGTTATGGTTATCGCATTGCTCCTGGCACGACTGGCACTCCGGTGAGGGAATTGGCCGTGATGGCGGCGCTGCTGGCAGCTTATTTCATTCAAAATTTGGCAGTTTTTGACTCCTTGGCGACTTATATGGGGCTTATGATTGCCTTGGGTTATTTGGTCTTTTTAACGCAACCAGAACCTGATGCCGAGGAAGAGGAAGTGTTGGAATCTAATTTTTCACCAGCTAAGGAATTTATCTCTCTGGCGGTCTTGTCTGTGATGGTGCTGGTGGTTACCTTTACTTTCAATATTCGTCCTTGGCGCATGCTTAATCGTACGATTACCGCTTATTCCTATATCGCCGGCAATCAGCTGTCATCGGGCTTTTTAGCCTATCGTCAGGCTTTTGCTTTAAATACACCTTTAGATCGCGACGCTCGTACCACTTTAATTAATATTGTGATTAATAATCCAACCATCTTTACCCGTTTACCCAATGATGAAGTGGCTGATACTTTAAATTACGTCATTGATTTGGCTGAACAAAATATTGCCTACAATCCTCAAGATAGTCTGATTCAGATGCAAACTGCCCAGTTGTATGATATTGCTTCCCGTTATTATTCTCAGGAACCGGCTACTTTTAAGTTGTACTCGGATAAAGCTTTGGCTGCCGCTGAAAATTCATTGGCGGCTAGCCCTCGGCGCCTGCCTGTTTATTATATCATGGCGCAAATTCAGGCTAACCGGGGCGATATGGAGGGGGCTGAGCAGTCTTTCTTGAAAGCCTTGGCGCTTAATCCTGATTACGTGGAAACTCATTGTCAGTTGGGTAATTTTTATTTCTTAACCGAAGATGATCGTGCTCAAGGTTATATAGATACTTGTCTGGATAAAAAAGGTGAGCACGTTTTACCCGATGCTTTAAATGCTGCCGTTACTCACTACCAGGAAAACCAGGATGAAGTTCGTTTGTTGGTGTCTTATCGTCTGTTGGCAGAACAAGGCAGCGTTGACCCTTTGTTGTATGTTAATTTAGCTAAAGCCGAACTGGCGGCCGGCAATTTAGAGGCTGCTTTAAACGCCGCTGTTAAAGCGGCTGATATTGACCCATCTTTGCGGCCAGCAGTACAGGCTTTTTTACAGGGAGCTCAGCCTGCTAGCAGTACCGGTGCTGAACCGATAGAGTAATATAAGGCTTGATAAGAAAAACGCCCGTATTCACGGGCGTTTTTTGATAGTTTAATTTAACTCAGGTTTAAATATAAGTGTAAGTGATTTCAGGTCGGATTTGTTATGCTAAGAAGCGGTACCGTTAAGGCCGAACAAGCTACCGCCGCGTATTCATGCGCCGAGTCCGCGGCGGTAGCTGTCGGCACCAAATTTATGCTTTTACCATTATTAACTAAATTACCACCAAAAAAGATGCCACGATGGCGGTCGTTTATCCGAGCCCATTGGGTTTGGTTAAGCGCCGGCTTGTTAGCTTTGGTGATATTTTTGTTGTTAACTCCTTATCTTTTTCGTCCTTGGACACGTTATCCTGAGCCTTTGCGGGCCGAAATTGCTTGGCGTTATTTTCAAGCTTCCTTTACTGGAGTTTGTCGCGAAGAGTGTCTGGCTGAACGTCAAGCTTATGCAGCTATTTGGCGACCTTTCTATCGTCGTGAGCCGGAGTTGGCCGCAGCCTTATTTAGGCAGGCGTTTGCCAAGGGAGGCGGGGAATTGCAAGCGGCGATTATCAAAATTATGGCGGCTGATGGCAATACCAAATCATTGCCGCCATTTTTAGCCGAAGTGATTGCCGACCCTTCGGCTTCGGCGGAGAATAAAAAGCTGATTGTAACTTTTTTTGCCGGCGCTTTTCAGGATGAAGCTTGGTTGAATAGTGTCCGCGCCCAAGTCTTGGCTGAAAATGTAAATTTAGCGGAGAGGGAATACGCTCTCAGTTTGCTTGCTGCTTTTCCGGACGAGGCTACCGTGAGTCTGCTTAAAAAATTAATTTTGCAAGATTCGCCAATAAATTTATTAACTTTAGCTGTTAGGATTTACTCGTCTTTGAGTGTTCAAACTTGGTCAACAGAAGAGTTACAGCGTTTGCGGCAGTTAATTGTAGCCTCGCCAGCTGGACCAGGACGATGGCGGCGTCTGTGGTTGTTAAACGCAGCAGCGGAGGAAGGGGATTTAAGCGCGCGGTCTCACTTGATGGAAATAGCGGAGAATCAGTCCTTGGATGCTGTTAGCCGGGGTCTGGCAGCTGAGACACTGCTGACTTTATTTCAAGTACAAATTAATACGCCCGCTCCTTCAGCTGGAGATTGGCAGCAATTTTATGAGAGTTTATAAATTAATATTTTTATTTGGCTGCTGCCTAGTTTATTGGTTCTTAAATTATCTGCCCGCTTTAGCTTTAGAGCCTGGTACTATTTTATACCGCACTTCCAGCGAGGGCAGAATGTATGGTCTAAGTAGCAAAGAATTAATTGCCGAGAGTTATGGAGTGATTACCAATATTTATCCAGGACATGCCGCCATCTATATTGGCAAAGAGGATGGAGTTGATTATGTAGTTGAAGCTTTAGGTACCGGTATTGTCAAAACCCCGGCCCATTATTTTATCAATAATAGTGCGGGTGAAGCCTTAGTGGCCGCTAAATTACCAAAGGGAGCGAGCAGGTGGCAACGGGCTCGAGCGGTGGCTCTAGCTAAATATCTGACCACCGCTGATTTAGCTTATGATTTTGATTTTTCAGCCCAGAAAGGCCCTTGGACCGGTGATTGGACCTGTGTGGGTTTGACGGAAAAAGTTTATGAAAGCGCTAACGCTGCCAATCCCGAGCGCTTAGGCGCCCTGGAATATAATCCGCAGTATTATGCGGTCGATATTACTCCGGACGGGTATGATGGCGATAGCATTTATAACGAACAGGGTGATTGTTTTTCCACTCGCCGAGAATTTTCTAAAATTGCGCGGCGAGCTACCACTATCTTGCCCTTGCCTGAAATTATTGGTTATAACGCCGGCAAAGAACAGAATGGTCAGCGTTATATTTTTCTACCCTATACACAGGCGGTGCAAGCCACCTTAATAGATGTTCCGGTAGATATTGATTTGAGCAGCGATTTTCCCGACACCGCTGTACGGGGGAAGGTTAATAATCTGGGCTTGATTTTAAAGTGGAGTTTGGTTAACAACCCTACCTCAAGTCTCAAACGTCTGGCGGGACTTTTTGGTGATGGCTGGTCGGAAGTATTATTTCCCAGCGAAGAAGGAGATGCTTTAGTGTGGGATGAGGGCGAGGAGATTGTTAAGGCTCCGGCGGCAGAAAATAATAAGGCGCAGGTAAATAGCCCCTTAGTAGCGGTAGCTAACCCGGCTCTAGCGGCGAAGCCGGTTGCAACGGCGTTGGCTGTAAAAGCTGAGGCTAGTCCTGTGCCTCCCAGCTCAACCACAACTAATGGGAGCGCTAATAATGATAATCAGACTGATATTTTTAGCGCCGCACGTCCGGTAACAACGACTACTATTATTTCTAGCACTAGTCAGCCTGTGATTAGTCCCGTGGCCGATACTAAGACTACAGCTAAAATTGTGACCACTAACCCATCTAGCCAGGTAGCTTTATGGTCACCTTTAGTTAATAAATTAACCAGCACTACCACGGCTACCAGTACGGTGGTTAATACCACTACTGAGAGTGAGATAGTGTTGCCGCCACTGACTCTGGTGCTTAGTCGTTTATACGTTGAGGGCAATGATGACTGGTTAGAAATCTGGAATTATGGCGATCAGGATATTGATTTAGCAGCTAGAAAAATTCGCTTGGAGAAAAGCCGAACGGCTAGTGATCCTGGAATCATCCTGCGTTTTGACGCTGAGAGCGATGCTTCTTTCCCTGGCGGTACGCTGTTAAGGGCTGGCGAAGCTTATCGGATAGTGCGCGATGATGCTTCTGCGGATTTATTAGCTGCGGCCCAAGCTATTGCCTTGCGTAGCGATTTCACTTTTACCGATAGCGCTTACACTATTTATTTAGCCTCTGGGGCGGTGAGCAGCCCTAATGACGATGATATTATTGATTTTGTCGGTTATGGTGAAGCTGCTTATTTTGAAGGTAGCGGACCAGCTCCAGCTTTGACTGCCGGCTATTTATTACGCCGTAAAGCCAAGGCCGATACCCAGCTAGCTGATATTTTGACTGGCGGCGCTCAGGCTCAGTGGCCACCGAATTATGATAGCGATGATAATGCTCATGATTGGCTGCTTTGGCCCTTAGGTGGGGCATTACCCAGTTCTCAGGAGGAAAATGACGACGACGAAATTGATGAGGTAGAGGAAGAAGAAGATGAAGCAACAGATGACAACAACAATCAGTCGGGCGGTAATACCGATACCTCCACTCCTTTTACTATTTTACCGGGGATAGATAGCAATGGCTTGTGGCGCTTATGGTCTTTTGAAGAGTGTCAGGGTAGTACAACGGCGGAAATGATTAGCGGTCAAGCAGCTAAAGCTTTGCGCGTGAGCGGGACTTGGTCTATCGGTCGCTGGGGTTGCGGTCAAAAGTTGCCTTATCCAGAAGATGATTTGCGGGCCAGCCTGGATCCATGGTTAAGTGGTGAAAACTTTAGCCTCGCTTTTCAGTTTAAATTGCGTGATGAATATAGTCATGCTTATTTTTTCTTAGAAAACCACACGGATAATATCCAGTTACGGTTTGATATATCGAAAGAAGTGGTGGAATTTTATGGTTTTCCCGGTCTAGAAGGTCAATACCAGCTACCTAACTATGCTGATAATGATTGGCATCAGGCGGTGTTAGTTTGGAATGCAGCTGCTGGTTACTGGTCTCTGTTTACTGATGGCGCAGAAATAATCAGACAAGCATTTAGCGGCCTGGCCCCTGGTTTTGACGGTTTGCGTCTGGGCTCAATGTCGGGTGATTTTTTCTTAGATGAATTGGCTTTATGGAACCGAGCCTTAGAGTCTGCTGAGATTGTTGCTATATTTCAAGCTCAACAGCCTTTTAATCCTCAAATACAGCGCTATGAGCCCCCAGTCCTCAAGTTATTACATGCTTGGAATTTTGATGAGGCTAGTGGCAAAATAGCCCATGATAGTGCAGGTTCCTTGGATTGGTCTTTGCCTAGTGGTTCTCTGGTCTACAACGGTTTAAGCGGACGGGCCTTAAATTTTCCGCCCTTGGGTGAGTCGTATCAGTTAAACTTGCCGTTAAAGACTGCTAATAATTTTTCACTTTCTGGCTGGTGGCAAAGTTTCGCCCCTGGAGAATTTAGCGGCAAGATGAGGTTGATGTTACACCATCAAGATCAGCTGGCGGCTAATTTAGTCTTTAGTGAGAATAAACGGCAGCTAGGTACTTTAAATCACAGTAATAACGATTTTGAAAAAGGTTCAATTAAGTTATTAGATGATAAGGGTTGGCATCATTTCGCTTTAGCTTATGACGATTATCGTTATCGTTGGCAATTGTTTATCGATGGCGTCCTTAGTATGGAAAGCCAGCGTTTACCGCTAATCAACCAAGGCTTTGATCGGCTGACTTTGGAGACCATGGTTACTGATTACAAGTTAGATAATTTTAAAATCTGGCAGGGTGCTTTAGATGCTGCTCAAGTTTGGGCGGAGTATGAGGCGGAAAAACCGCAGTAGTGTGATTATAAAAAAAGGACCAGGCTCAATTACTTGAGCGCTGGTCCGATAAGGGGAAGTGGCGGAATTATTTCTTTACCTCTTCCTGATTGTGCATTTTGATAAAAATATTGATACCCTCAGTGGTAACTTTCATGTCAATGCTTTCGGTATTTTTTGGCACTGAGCGCACGATGGTAGGGATAAATTGATTATCCACCACCGGTGCCATGGGGGCGAACTCTGATACTGCGGGCGTGGCGGGAGCAGGAATGACTGCGGGAGCGGCATTGTCGCTGGCGGCGGTTACAGGAGTTGCATTTTCTTCAAATCTCCAGCCGGTAGGCATCACAAAGTGTCCGTGGGCAATAACACCGAATGGGTTGCCGCAATGGTCACGCCAGTACTCCACTGAGCGTTGTCCGTTCCTCAAGAAGGTTACTTCTGTGACTCTTTCGCCCGGCCTGATGTAGGTGCGCCTGTTGTTACGGTCGCCAAACTCCATTATTGCCAATACTTCGGTCGGTCCGTACTCACGAACGATTGTTCCTCTTCTGATGCCAGCTACGTTGCTGGGCTCTACGTGGCGATGACTGGCAATCTGATTGATTGCTTCTGCATCGTTGTTACTGAGACCACCACTTACTACCGGTGGAAAAGCGTCCGGGTTGTTACGGATGTTTTCACGCTGCCGAATTTGGCTGCGGAGAAAAATTACCAGCATCGTTCCGGCTAGCAGGCCTAGTATTAACCATGCCCACCAGGGTATGGCTGTTTTTTCGGTTGTCACTACAGGTGTTTCCACTGCCGGGGCTACGGGTTCTTTTTTAGGCTCCTCGGGAACATACACGGGCTCGGTATAGAGGTCATTGGCCATGTACTTTTCGACCAACACCCAGATACAATCATGTCTTCCGTTGTTTACCCAGGGGGCGTCGGCAATAAACCATCGGTTTAGCTGACCGAAATACTTGGAACTTACCAGAACGCTGTCTCCAATCTGAATTTCGTTCAAATTGTTGAAGCGCCCGCGGTTGAGGTCAAGAGTTTCCAGATAAACCTGGTTGAAGGATTTCATCAGCAAGGTGGTGCTGGCAGAGGTGTTGGTGGTTGTGGTTTTTTGACCAGTCTGTCCTACGGACAGCACGATCACGCCCAGAAAGAGGGCAATAGCAATAGCTGCTTTTTTCATGCGGATTATTTGTTTGGTTTGATTGTTAATGAACAGTTTTGCCGGTAACTACCGCTGCTCATGGGGATAATAATAGCATATTTAATAATATATGTCAATACCTTGTCAAGAATCGTTAAATATTGTGCTAAGATTTGATTTTTTCTGTTATTTTTAGTACGATAAAGGTGTTAATCGGGGCAAGTAAGCGGCCGCTTTTTTGCGCTATTGGCGCTAAGAAGAGGAAAGTCCGGACTTCATAAACAAGGCAGCGGATAACGTCCGCCAAGAGTAATCTTAGGGAAAGTGCCACAGAGACAATACTATTTTCATCTTCGGATGGGAAGAAAGGTGAAAAGTTGCCTGAAGTTCCTTTGGGGCTACAGGCTTCGGCCGCCGGTAACGGCGTGTCCGCGGTAAACCCTGCCTGGAGCAAGAGCAAAGCTGTTTAGTTTACTAGGCAGTAAAAAGTAGCTCGCATGACCTAAGCGGTGACGTTTAGGCTAGATAAATGGCCGCTCACGACAGAATCCGGCTTATCGCTTGCCCCTTTAACCTCGTTTTTACAACTTGAGTCTAGCGCTAGCTTGGCTCCAGTTTTATATAAATATGAAAAAAACGGAACTATTTTTTAGTTTCTTGCTTGTGCCCTTAGATTACGTTTTATTGGTTTTAGCCGGTTTATCCGCCTACCAACTACGTTTTTCTAGCTTTTCGACAGACATTCGCCCGGTAATTTTCAATCTGCACTTTGATCGTTATTTCAGTTTGGTGCTAGTTATTGCCGCTGTCTGGATTTTGGTTTTTGCTTTTGCCGGCATGTATCGTATCCGCCGTCCCGCCAATGTGGCTCGGGAACTGGCTCGAGTGGTCCTGGCTTGTTTTACCGGTTTGGCTCTTATCGCTATTTACATCTTTTTTCGCCGGGAATTATTTGATTCCCGTTTTATCGTAATTGCGGCCTCTTTATTGTCCGTAATTTACGTGAGTTTCGGTCGTTTGTTTGTACGCTGGTTGCGCCGTTATTTATTCCGCTTCGGCGTTGGTGTGCGCCATTTAGTTTTAGTCGGTAACAGCAAGACGACCGACAAGTTACTCTCCGAATTTGCCGCTAATCCTAGATTGGGCTACGTGGTCATCAAACGTCTACGTGATTTTTCTCTAGAAAGCGTGCAGGAATTAACGGAGATTATGCGGCTGCAACGGGTGGATGAAATCATACAAAGTGATCCTAATTTAAGCAAAGCTGAAGCCCTGCGTTTATATGATTTTGCCGCTGAACAGCATCTGGTTTATAAGTACGTGGCTGATTTATTGGAGGTAAAAGTGTTGCGGACGGAAGTTAGTGATTTGGCAGGAATTCCGATTGTAGAAGTCAAAAAGACCACTTTAGATGGCTGGGGGCGAATCTTAAAAAGGGCCGTGGATATTTTTGGCTCTTCTGTGTTGATTATTATTTTTTCCCCCATTTTATTGATAGTAGCCCTGGCTATTAAACTTGATTCCCGGGGTCCGATTTTTTTCTCCCGACGTGATGACGGTAGCGTTGTCACACGAGTAGGTGAGGGCGGTCGGCCGTTTCGCTATTTTAAATTCCGTTCCATGATTGTTAATTCTGACAGTATGCGCTATCAGGAATTAGCTGACCGCAATCTGCGTACCGATGGTCCGTTGGTAAAAATCAAGGATGACCCTCGGGTGACGCGGGTGGGCAGCATTATTCGTCGCTGGTCGCTTGATGAACTGCCTGAGCTGTTTTTAGTGTTTGCCGGCAAGATGAGTTTAGTGGGGCCAAGACCGCATCTGCCGGAAGAGGTGGCTAAATACGAACATCATCATCGTAAGACTTTAACTGTTAAGCCGGGCATTACCGGGATGGCGCAAATTTCTGGACGCAGCGACTTGCTGTTTGAAGAAGAGGTGAAGCTGGATGTTTACTATTTGGAAAATTGGTCATTGTTATTAGATGTTTCTATTTTGCTCAAAACTCCTTTGGCAGTGCTCAAGCATCGCGCTGCGGAATAATATAATTAAAGTTCGGTTGTTGTTTGAGACTAAATATTGGCAACAACCGCCAAGACCACATGAAAGTCGCTTTAATTCACGACCATCTCGCTCAAGAGGGCGGGGCGGAAAAAGTCTTGAAAATCTTAGCAGACATGTTTCCGGAGGCTCCTATCTATACCTTGCTTTACGACCAAAAAAAGGTGGATAAGAATTTTGCCGGTCGTCGCATCGAAAGTTCCATTATCCAGCGTTTACCCGGAGGAGTGCGTCACTATAAATGGTATTTATATTTCATGCCCATGGCGGTGGAATTTTTTGATTTACGTCCTTACGATTTAGTTATTTCTGACGCCAGCGCTTTTGCTAAAGGTGTAATTACCACCCCCGAAACCATACATATTTGCTATTGTCATACGCCTACCCGCTATTTGTGGAGCGACGCCCATCAATACTTGAATGAATTAAAATATAATAAGTGGATTAAGAAAATTATTTCTTTGACTCTCGGACGGTTAAGGGTGTGGGATTTTGCAGCAGCGCAAAGAGTGGATTATTTTATTGCCAACTCAGAAACAGTGCGGCGTCGTATTGCTAAATTTTATCGCCGTGAAGCGACTATTATTTATCCCCCGGTAGAAACCTCTAAATTTAAAATTGCCGATTTGAGCCAACAGCCTCGGGGCGAGCGCTATTTTTTGGTTGGTTGCCGGTTAGCTCCTTATAAGCGGGTGGATATGGTGGTACAGGCTTTCAAGGCTCTGGGCGCTAATTACCGCTTAAAAATTTTTGGCGATGGCCTGGATTTGCCTCGTTTGCAAAAATTAGCTGGTGCCGCGACTAACATTGAATTTTTAGGACGAGTTAGCGAGGAGCGAAAAGCTGATTTGTATGCACGCGCCCTAGCTTTTATTAACCCCCAGGAAGAAGATTTTGGCATTACTGCCGTCGAGGCCATGGCCTCGGGACGTCCAGTCATTGCTTATCGACGCGGCGGAGCGACCGAAACGGTGGTAGAGAAAATAAGTGGCGTCTTTTTTGAAGAACAGACGCCCGAAGCGGTAATGGCTGCTATACGTCGTTTTGTAGATGATTATGATAGCGGCGAGCAATTATGGGATAGTAAAAAAATCAGAGAGCATGCCGAGCAATATTCGGTGGCTAATTTTAAAAAGCAACTTAACTCTTACCTTCAGGCTAAACAAGCCGAAAATCAGAAGCTTTAACCTATGAAGATCGGCGTTGACATTAGGGTATTGATGGATAAGCAGTATAGCGGAGTTTCCGAATACAGCTCTGTTTTATTGCGGACCATGTTGCGCTTGGATCAGGATAACGATTACCGCCTGTTCTATAACTCTTTTCGTGATGTTAGTTTGCGCGTTGGCACTTTTGATCACCCACACCTAAGCATCAAGCAGACTCATTATCCCAATCGTCTCTTTAACTACTTGTTGCAGAAAGGCGCTGCCTGGCCAAGATTGGATCGATTGATTGGCGGAGCTGATATTTTTTGGTCGCCACACATTAATTTTACCCGTCTTTCGCCAGCGACTAAACATGTTTTAACTATTCATGATATTTCTTTTTTGCACTATCCAGAATTTTTCAGTTACCGCAAGAATTTTTGGCACCGCGCTTTGGCCCTGAAGAAATTAGCGGCTAAGTGCGCCGCTATCGTAGCGGTGTCGGAAAATACCCGTCAAGACATTATTGAATTACTGCAGGTGCCGGAAGACAAGGTCTATACTATTTATTCTGGTTTAAATCTGGGCGTACCGATGCCAGGGCCGGAGGAGGAACGTAATTTTTTTCGTCGCCATGACTTAAAAGCACGTTTTATCTTGTATTTAGGGACGATTGAGCCGCGTAAAAATATTGCCGGTTTGATTTATGCCTACAATCGTTTGCGTGACGATAATGTAAATTTGGTTGATGTGCAGTTAGTCCTAGCTGGCGCTAACGGCTGGCGCAATCGTCATATTTATCGCGCTTGGGAAGCCTCGCCTTATCGTCGCGATATTAAATTTTTAGGCTACGTTTCGCCTCGGGAGAAAGAGTTGTTATACAGGCGCGCCGAAGTGTTTGTTTATCCTTCCTATTACGAGGGTTTTGGCTTACCCCCTTTAGAGGCGATGTCGCGCAATTTGCCGGTTATTACCAGTAATGTGTCTAGCTTGCCAGAAGTGGTGGGATCAGCAGCCTTAGCCATTAATCCGCACGACATTAATGAAATAGCTAAAGCGATGGAACTGGTGGTGACTAGCTCAGAGTTAAAGACTCATTTAATTAAGGCTGGCCAAGAACAAGTCAAGCAGTTTTCTTGGGAAAAAACTGCTAAACAGTATTTAGAATTATTTAATAAACTTTAGAGTATGCGCGCTGTCGTGCAAAAAGTTAAAAATGCCGCCGTCAGTGTAGATGGCTTAGAGATTAACCGTATTGATGAGGGCTTTTTAGTTTTATTGGCCGTTAAGGTGGGCGATCAACCTGAACAAGCTAAGAAAATGGCAGATAAGTTAGCGAAGTTGCGCATTATTGAAGATGGTGATGGCAAGCTAAATTTATCTTTGTTGGATAAACAACAGCCCTTGCTGTTAGTCTCCCAGTTCACTCTTTACGGTGACTGCAGTCAGGGCAATCGCCCTAGTTTTGTGCACTCAGCCCGTCCGGAAGCAGCCCTGCTTTTATTTGAATTGGTAGCTGAATCGCTGCGAGCTCAGGGTGTACAGACTTTATTGGGCTCTTTTGGAGCTTATATGCAAATTAGTCTCGTTAACGACGGTCCAACCACCGTCATTGTGGAAGTTTAAATTCATGACTAAACAGAAAAAATTAAAAATATTGGTGGCTATGTCAGGCGGGGTTGATTCTTCGGTGGCGGCTCAGTTGTTAAAGAACCAGGGTCATGAAGTGGCTGGTGTTTTTTTGCATTTTTGGAAGGACGAGACGTCTCCGGATAAAGCGGAGAATAAATGCTGTTCTTTGGAATCGTTTTTAGACGCCAAGACTGTAGCGACTAAAATTGGCATACCTATTTTCTCTTTTAATTTTGCGCGTGAATTCAAAGCTGCGGTGGTTGATTATTTTTTAGCAGAATATGCTGCGGGACGCACGCCTAATCCTTGTGTAGTTTGTAACAAACAGATTAAGTTGGGATTACTCTTAAAGCATGCTCGCGCCTTGGGTTATGACGGAGTGGCTAGTGGTCATTATTTAAAAAGATTGGATAAAGAGGGTGAGGCTAGGGTTTTCCGAGCTAAAGATGCGCATAAAGATCAGTCCTATTTTCTATACACCTTTACCCAGTCTGAACTCAAACATTTGTATTTTCCCTTGGGTAATTATACTAAACCCCAAGTTCGGGCTTTAGCGGCTAAGTACGGATTACCTACCGCCTCTAAATCCGAAAGCCAAGATATCTGTTTTTTATCAGGGCCGCACAATAATTTTTTAAAGCGTCATTTAAAGTTAAAGCCTGGTAAAATTAAGCGCTTAGAGGATGGAGTAGTCATTGGCGAGCATCAGGGCTTGCCTTTATATACTGTCGGCCAGCGTCGCGGCATTGAAGTTGGCGGCACTGGACCTTATTATGTCTCCGATATAGATCACGCGACCAATACCTTGTGGGTGGTGAGGACTTGGGATGATCAATTATTGTATCGTCGCGATTTCAGAGTGGTGAGAGCTGGCTGGTTGGATCGGAAGGCGCCAGTACTGCCTTTACGCTGCCAGGTAGTTATTCGTTATGGTCATCCACCAATCGCCTGTGTTGTTGTAAAGGGTAAAAAAGCCGGAGAACTATCAGTGCATTTGCGTCAAACTACTAGAGCGGTGACTGTTGGTCAGAGTGCAGTTTTTTATCAGAACCGGCGAGTTTTGGGTGGCGGGGTGATTGATTAATAGGGTAAGTGATTAATAAAAAAGAGTTTTAGCAACTCTTTTTTCTTTTCTATTTGGCTTGTGCTATAATCATTCTTATTCATTCATTTTTTATATTACTCTATGTCTCAACTAAATGAAGTTTTCCGTCGCTTGCAAGAACAGCAGAAAAGCCAGCGCGATTTAAAAAAAATGTATCGTGACGCCTTATCCATCAATGGCAATTATCAAGCGGCTGTAGACGAATTAGAAGCTTTAAAGATTAAGAAAAAGCAAATTGAGGCCGCCGTTAAGGCGGATTTAAAAGAAGAGTTTGATAAGTTGGAAGGGCTAAAACTGAACATTGCTGGTGACAAACAAATGCTGAGTGATATTGCCCTAACTCAACTAACTAAAGGCGAGGAAGTTAAGGTGGTAGATGATAATAAGGTTGAATATGAACCGGTATTTACCGTCAGGTTCCAGAAAGTTAAATAATAATCTTAAATAAAGATAACAAAAAGACCCTGACGGGTCTTTTTTATGTGCCGCGAGAGGGAATCGAACCCTCACGGAGTCTCCCCCACACGAGTTTGAGTCGTGCGCGTCTACCAGTTCCGCCACCGCGGCTATATGAATAAATTGCCTAATTACTAGGGGCAATTTATTACAGATATCAGTATAATAAACATTTTTTTGCTTGTCAAAGATAGATTTAGAGCTTATGTCTAGTCGCGCCTGTTTGATAGTTTTTTTAATTGTCAAAGCCTAATTTTTAGGTTATAATAAATTTAGCTGTTTGCTTGATTTTATTAATTTTTTACTAAAATTGACGCTTTTCTTCTATGGGGAAAATAATTGCAATTGTGAATCAGAAGGGTGGGGTGGGCAAAACTACCACCACGGTCAATTTGGGCGCTTATCTAGCGGAAGCTGGTAAAGAGGTCTTGTTGGTTGATCTTGATCCCCAGGCTAATGCTACTTCCGGCTTAGGCATTGAACATCAGAAGCTTGAGGCTGGTTTATACGAGGCTTTGTTAGGACAGAAAAAGATGACAGCGATTATTAAGCGCACTAAGCAACCACGCTACAGCGTAGCTCCTGCCACCGTCTCATTAGCGGGTGCGGGCATTGAGCTGATATCCTTGGAAAACCGCGAGTTTCGTTTAGCCCTACTGTTAGAAGAAATACGTGCGGAATATGATTACGTTATTATTGATGGTCCACCTTCTTTGGGCTTATTAACGGTAAATAGCCTGGTAGCAGCCGATACAGTCCTTATTCCTATTCAGAGCGAGTATTATGCTTTAGAAGGATTGGGTCAATTGTTGGAAACGGTACAGTTGGTGCAAGATAATTTAAAGCCGTCTTTAAGCATTATGGGTGCGGTGGCGACCATGTTTGATCGGCGCAATAAACTGTCCGGCGCCGTCTTGGAAGAATTGCGTAAATTTTTCCCTGGTAAGATTTTTAACACCGTGATTCCTCGTAGCGTTAAACTGGCTGAAGCGCCAAGTTATGGTCGTAGTATTTTGCATTACGATCCTAAGTCTAGCGGCGCTAAAGCTTATGCTGATTTAGCTCAAGAAATTTTAGCTTTGACCTCTTAAATTACTTTATTTAATCTAAAATTATGTCCCAAGCTTTAGGCCGCGGTTTAGGCTCTCTGATTCCTAAGAAAACTTTTGAGACCGCTGTTAGTGGCGCCGATCAAAATAGCGGCAGCACAGTTATTACTGAGGCTGACAGGATTTTTCATCTTCGGCCGGAAGAAATTGTCATAAATCCCTATCAGCCTAGACATAATTTTAATGAAATTGCTTTGCAAGAATTAATGGATTCTATTAAGGAGCATGGAATTTTACAGCCTTTGGTGGTAACACGGAAAGAAGGTGCATACGAGTTGATTGCCGGCGAACGTCGTTGGCGCAGCGCTAAAGCCTTGGGCCTAAAAACAGTGCCGGTATTGATTAGGGAAGCAAGCGAGCAAAAAAAATTGGAGTTAGCTTTAATCGAAAATTTACAACGCCAAGATTTAGATCCGATTGAAACCGCGCGCGCTTATCGACGCTTAATGGATGAATTTAATCTCACTCAAGAAGAGACTGCAAAGAAAGCGGGTAAAGCTCGTTCTAGTTTAGCCAATACTTTGAGGCTATTGGAACTACCAGTAGACATACAGACTGCTCTAAGCGCCGGTCGCATTACTGAAGCTCATGCCAAATATCTTCTGGGCATCACTAATCCGACGCAACAATCTATCTTGTTTAAGAAAATTATTAATCAAAATCTGTCAGTGTTGCAGACTTACGAGGAGACTAAGCGTTTAGGCGGTACCAAGGCAGCACGGGTGACGATTAATTACGCTGATCAGGATAAGGAAAATACTCTACGCTCTTTCTTTGGCACTAAGGCGAGAATTATTCGTGCTGGTCGGGGCGGGCGAGTGGTTTTAGATTTTTATAGCGAGGAAGAGTTGGGCAATATTTTAGAGAAGATTCAACAATAAAGGTTGGTAAAAAATTATAAAAAAGGAGGGAATAGCCTCTTTTTTATATTCCGAAGGCAGATTAAGGCGCTTTTGGCAAGATTGCCCGCTCCGTTTAAAATTGGTATAGTTTAAAGATAAAATAAGCTTAATTTTTATCTAATTCATGTTTGTCCACCTCCATAATCATACCCATTATTCTTTATTAGACGGCTTAACTAAAATAGACGAGCTAGTTGGCCGCGCTAAAGAGGAGGGTAGTAACGCTGTTGCCATCACCGACCACGGTGTACTTTATGGTGCCATTGAATTTTATCAAAAGTGCAAGAAGGCGGGTGTGAAGCCGATTATCGGGGTAGAGGCATATTTAGCTCCGGCTTCGCGACACGATAAAAATACTCGGGCTGATGGTCGCAGTCATCACTTAGTGCTCTTGGCTGAAAATAATACCGGTTACAAGAATTTAATTAAGTTGGTGTCTTTGGCGCACTTAGAGGGCTTTTATTACAAACCGAGGATAGACTGGGATTTGCTGACTAAGCATCATGAAGGATTAATTGCTACCAGTGCTTGTTTGGGGGGAGAAATTTCTCACTTAATTTTAAATGGCGAATTAACCAAAGCTAGGCAAAGAATCTTGGAGTATAGTGAATTATTCGGTCCCGATCACTATTATTTAGAAATCATGGATCATCCGGAGCTAGAGGGTCAGGAAAAAGTCAATCAGCAGTTAATCGCTTTTTCTAAGGAGTTAGGCGTGCCCCTGGTAGCTACCAATGATGTGCATTATTTCCGACCGGAAGATGCGGAGGCGCAAGATATTTTGTTGTGTTTGCAGAATAAGAAGAAGATTGATGATACTGACCGCATGCGTATGATCGGCCACGGCGATTACTCTATGCGTCCGGCGGCGGAGATGGAAAAAGCTTTTGCTCACGTGCCTGAAGCTATTGCTAATACAGTCAAAATTGCTGAGATGTGTAATTTAGACATTCCTCTGGGTGAAATTCAGCTACCTTCCTTTGAGGTGCCAGAAGGCCATGACGGTAATTCTTATTTGCGTTATTTGTGCGAGCGTGGTTTGGAGAAAAAATATGGCTTGATTAAATCAGGCGATGATTATCATTTAAAAGCGGGGCAGACGGAAATTCCTCACGGTTTGTCTGTGGATAGGATTCGGGAGCGGTTGGATTATGAGTTAGGAGTGGTGGCAAAAATGGGTTGGCCGGCTTACTTTTTAATCGTTTCCGATTTTGTTAACTGGGCTAAAGACAATAAAGTGGTGGTTGGACCTGGCCGTGGTAGTGCGGCTGGTTCTTTGGTCTGTTATTTGACCGGTATTACTAACCTTGACCCCTTGTTGTATGATTTGTTGTTTGAGCGTTTCTTAAATCCGGATCGCATCTCCATGCCTGATATTGATATGGATTTTGCCGATATCCGTCGAGCCGATGTGTTAAATTACGTGGAACAGAAATACGGGCAAGATCACGTAGCTCAGATTATTACTTTCGGAACCATGGCAGCCCGTGCGGCTGTTCGCGATGTTGGCCGCGTGTTAGGAGCGCCCTATGATTTTTGCGATAAGATTTCCAAGAGCATACCCATGTTCACCACCCTCAGTAAAGCTTTAGCCGAGGTGCCGGAAGTGAAGGAAATGTATCAGAATGATCCAGAGGCGAAGCGAATTTTGGATTATGCCAAGCGCTTAGAAGGTGTAGCCCGTCATTCTTCCACCCATGCTTGCGGAGTGCTGATTACACCTAAGCCATTGACTGAATATGTGCCGATTCAATATGCCTCTTCTGCGGATAAAAGTATTATTTCTCAATATTCTTTACACCCGGTAGAAGATTTGGGTTTATTGAAAATGGACTTTTTAGGTTTAAAAAATTTAACCATTATTGAGTCCGCTTTAAGGATTATTAAAAAAACCCGTGGCCTAGAAATAGATATTGATAATTTACCGCTACACGATCAAGAAACTTACCATTTATTTCAAAAAGGGGAAACTACCGGTGTCTTTCAGTTTGAATCATCGGGCATGAAGCGCTACTTGCGCGAACTGAAACCTAATGAATTTGAAGATATTATTGCGATGGTGGCGCTGTATCGTCCCGGACCGATGGAGTGGATTCCCGATTATATTAGCGGCAAGCATGGCGACAAAAAGGTTTCTTATCTGCATCCGAAGCTGGAACCTATTTTGGCTCGTACTTATGGTGTGGCTATTTATCAGGAGCAAGTCATGCAAATTTCTCGCGCCTTGGCTGGCTTTACCCCCGGTGAAGCAGACGTGTTGCGCAAAGCGATGGGCAAAAAAATTCCCGCCTTGTTAGCTGAGCAGAAAGAGAAGTTTATCGACGGTTGCGTTAAAAATGGTATCCATAAGGAATTAGCGGAAAAAGTCTTTTCGTTTATCGAACCTTTCGCTGGTTATGGTTTTAACCGTAGTCACGCGGCTTGTTATGCCATGATTGGTTATCAAACCGCTTATCTTAAAGCTCATTGGCCGGTGGAATTCATGGCCGCTCTTCTGACTTCAGATCAGCATGATAGTGATCGGGTCGCGATTGAAATTGAGGAGTGTCGCAGCATGGGACTTAAGGTTATGGCTCCAGACGTGAATGAATCGTTTGACTCGTTTACAGTGGTCACCGCTGGGACTAAAGAAAATCGGGCAGCCGCCGCCGATGAAAAGGTGGACACTATTCGCTTCGGACTCAATGCTATTAAAAATGTCGGGGAGCACATTGTGGAAGTTTTGATTAATGAGCGCAAACAGCACGGTCCTTTTGCTGATATGTTTGACTTACTGGAACGAGTTAATGACAAAGATTTGAATAAAAAATCCTTGGAAAGTTTGATCAAAAGCGGCGCCTGCGAAAGCTTTGGCGAGCGCGGATTATTGTTAGCTAATTTGGAAAAATTCTTGTTGTTTAATAAAGAGCAGTCTAAACAGCAGGAGAGTCGGCAAAGCAGTCTGTTTGCTGCCAGTGCTGATTTCAGCGGTTTAGCCAGGCCTCAGTTATTAGATGCCCCAGCAGTAGCGCCGATGGATAAGTTGACTTGGGAAAAAGAATTACTCGGACTCTATATCAGTGACAATCCTTTGTCTATGTTCGCTTCATACCTACAGGGATTTTGTATTCCTTTATCCCGCTTAGGTCAACATCGTGGCGATGACGCGGTGGCAGTAGCTGGGGTAATTACTACGATGAAGAAGATTATAACGCGCAAAGGCGAGACTATGATGTTTGTAAAAATTGAAGATAAGAGTGGCAGTGTGGAGCTTTTAATCTTTCCTGGTTTATTGAAAAACACTCTAGAATTATGGCGTGATGGACGCTTGGTTATCGCTCGCGGTCGTTTGTCCGAAAAAGATACAGATTTAAAAATTTTAGTCGATCAAGCCGGGCCTTTGGATCCAGACCAGCCACAAACTTCCATTGATGATTTTAAGCGTACCCTGTTGGCTAATAAGGACAATAATCGCTGGCGTAATCATAGACAGGCTGGTGGAGCCACTTGGCAGCGCCCCTCGGCAACGGCATCAGTCGTTCAACCAACACCGGCGCCAACGGTAACATCGGCGGTGGTTGAACCAGCTTTACGCATAGCTTTTCCTGTGCCACCAACAGCGTCCGAGCAGCTTATTTTAAAAGATATTTTAAGTGCTTATCCCGGACCAAACTCGGTTTATCTACGGGTGCCGGAGGGGAAAAACGATCACGTGTTAAAAATTGCGCTCACTGTTGAGAATTCAACCGCACTCAGGTTGCGCTTGCGTTCCGCTTTAGGTGAAACTGTACAGGTGATAGAACCAGAGACGGAAGAGATGTCGGTATAAAAAATAAATAAATTGTTAGTCCGGAAAAAATTTGTTATAATAAAAATATCTGTTGGCTGTTATTATGCAGCCTCATTATTCTTCATACGTAACCGGCTTGTCCGGAGGAAACAAGCTTATGCCTAAATTAAAAAAAGATGCCACTAAAAAGGTATCGGTCAAAAAACCTCGCGTGAAGCGAGTAGACAAAAAAGAGTCGTCACTACCCAAAGCCCGACCCATTACTATTGATGTTATAGCGGACGACGAAGAAGTTTTGTTTCGCCAGCCTTTAGCAGAGTTGCCGGCTGATGATGCTGAAGAGCGCGCCGGTTTAGATGTACAGAAAAAATTCTTTTCCGATTTAGTAGCTGAGATGAAAGACAAGAAAGGCGGAAAGTCTTTGCGCGGAACTTTGCCCGAAACTGGTCTCGTTTTAGGTGATAAAATTGGTAAACACAAATCCCTCAATCTTTATCGTCGCATCGCTTTTCAGTTTATTGCTTTGACGGTTTTATTATTATTGGTTGTAGCCTATTTTTTTCTACCCAGCTTAACCATTAAACTCTATCCGAGCGCGGAGGTAGTGGCTGACACCATGTCTTTCCGTATTGCTGCTCCGGGCAGTGAAGATGATGAATTAGAAACTAATAACAGTCGTAACTTAGCCGGAGAAATTCAGGTCTTGCCTCTAAGTGCCGAAAAAGTTTATGAGGCCAGCGGGGAAGAGATTTTGGGTGAAGAGGTGGTAGGAGAAGTGACTTTACATAATGAATATAACAAGGCGCAGCCGTTGGTAGCTAAAACTCGCTTATTAAGCGCTGATAATAAATTATTCCGTTTACAAGAGGCTGTTAACATTCCAGCGGGAGGCACGGTAAAGGTGGCGGTCTATGCCGATCAAGCCACTGAAGATATGGCGATTGCTCCAACCCGTTTTACTATTCCTGG
Source organism: uncultured bacterium (assembly GCA_938003925.1). Classification (GTDB taxonomy): domain Bacteria; phylum Patescibacteriota; class Patescibacteriia; order Patescibacteriales; family UBA12465. Next base: position 46,281 of record CALKWQ010000015.1, on the reverse strand, counting down.
TCTCTGGTTAGGTTTGCAGGATAAGATTTATGCTACCAGTGAAGAAGCTTTTGAATATCGTCACCAAGTTAAACACTATGTCAAGCAGCGTGACTTAGATCAGGCTATGAGCGACATTAAGAAGACCTTAAGCGCTAAAGCAGAAAAAGCTCTCAGTGGCTTAGGTGGCGGTAATCAAGCCGTAGCTTATGCTTTAGATGACAATGCCGCCGTTATCACTGTTGACGCCAAACTGGGTGAGGAAAAAGCCGAATTTATTGTTTCGGCTGAAAATAATCTAACCGTAGCTTTGTTTGCTAAAGAACAAGCGGAATCTTTGGTGAAGGCCAAATTGGCTTTCTTGCTCCCCGACGACAAACGCCTGTCTTCGTTTACCGGGGACGATATCAATTATCGTTTAGACGTAGTTGATGCAGCCACCACTTCAGGCACGGTTACAGCCAGTTTTAAAGGTAGTATGTCTTTGCGTACCGATGCTGATATTATTGATAAGCGACAATTGGTTAATCTCAATCAAGCGCAAATTTCAGAATATCTCAGCGCTTTTCCCGAAGTAGAGAGCTATGAACTCATCTTTTTTCCAGCTTTTATCAAGCGCGCGCCCAGTTTAGCTGATCGCATCAAGGTGGAGGTGGTGCAATAAATAATATGGATATAAATAAAAAGACGCTGTTAACAGCGTCTTTTTTGATTACAGTAGATAGCAAGTAATTTTAGAAGATACCTAAAATTTTACTTTTAGTTTTCTTTTTAGGGGCGGCTGACTTGGTATTTAATAATTTTAGAGCTTCCTGAACTTTAAGTCCTTGGTGTAACATGCCAGCAATAGCTTTGCCTAAGGCGGTGGCTTCCGGTAGAGAGCGTTGGTGCAGGTTGCGGCCGATGGCTAAACCAGTGGAGCCATTTTTCAGTTGGCGTGAGAGGTGTTTTAAGAGTTCGGCTGCCGCTTGTTTGCTGCCGCCGACACAAATAACGTTAGTACGGCCGGCTGCTTGGATAACTTCTTTAAATTCCTCGGCTTTTTTGTCTGTCGTGGCTGTCTTGTAGGGATATTTAACCTTAACAAAATCTGCTCCTAGACAAGCGGCTACGCCAGCGCCGCCGGCGATTAGGTGTAAATCGTCTTCATTTTTTATCTTACTATTACGGGGGTACATCCAAATAATAGCGAGTAGGCCGGCTTGGTGAGCGGCTTGAATGGTGGCAGCAGCTTCTTTGAGCATCTGAGCTTCTTGGCTGCTACCCAAATAGACGGTGTAGCCCAGGCCAACAATCTTTAGTTTGCTCTCCTGTTGAAAACGAATAATGTCGTTTAAAGCCAGCCAGCTGCCGCTATAGGTGTCATCAGTTCTAGAATCCAAAGGAGTGCGGCCGTTAACTTTTAAGATATAGGGCAATTGGCGATAGTCTTGTCCGTAGCGATCTAATAGGCCGATATGGACTGCCAAGACTGCGCCAGGCACTTGAGCGGCGATGGTAAATAAATGTTCTGGGTTAGCATCCGCAGCTGCGATTCCCGGTCCGTAAAAATCGTGGTTTAGGTGTTCAACTTTTTGATCGCCGGCAAATAGAAATAAGCGGCCAGTACCACGAGTAGCGATGCGGAAATTGCGCAGGTAATTACTGCGCTGGCGACTAGGGACGGATAAGGGCACGAGCGGGTTAGACATATGGTTTAGTTTAAAAACTTAAATACTTATGCTATAATCAGAATATTCTCAATTATATCATATTTATGAAAAATAAGAATAGAGCTCATAGCGGCATTGATTTAAAAAAATACGAAGATCAGGGCGGTACCACTTTGAGGCAGATGCATTTCGGCCTGTGGTTGTCGAGTAATCGTCGTCGTCTGGTTAAATTAATCATTATCTTCTTAATCGCTATTTCGGCTGCCACTGTTTTTTACTCCACTTATAACTACGTTGTATATTTTTTGTATGGTCGAGCGGAGGACCGGGCGGTAGCAGAAAGCATTGCCTCCAGCCTGCTGGATATACAGGGTTATCGAGAGGCTAACGCTCCCAGCCCTTTATCGGTGGGTGAAGTCTCTATTTTTTCTGTAGGCGAGCGCTATGATTTTTTAGTGCCGGTTTACAATCCTAATCCTAAACATTTTAGTAACTTTAATTATTGTCTACAAACCAGCCAAGAGGTTGATGTTGTTTGCGGTAGCAACTTTATTTTACCGGGAGCTAGAAAATATTTAATTATCGCCGGTCAGAAATTAGATCAAACACCGACTAGTTTAAAGTTTAAAGCTACTAATTTTGCTTGGCAACGCCTGAATGCTCATGATGTTCCTGACTGGGAGGCCTATGTGGCTCAACGCTTGAACGTTATGATTAGTGAGGTGAAATATAGCGCCCCCGACAATACGGCGAAAAATCCTTTTCATAGTCTTAGCTTCAAGGTTCAAAATAATAATCCTTATCATTATGCGCGCTTACCTCTAGATATTATTTTGTTAAACGGGGAACAAGTCAGCGGCGTTAATGTTTATAATTTAGATAATTTTCTGTCTACTGAGACCAGGGAGGTGCGCTTATCTTGGCCCTCTGGCAAAGAAAGAGTTACTAGGGTGGAAATATTACCTGACGTTAATATTTTAGATAGTTCTGTTTATTTGCCTTATCGAGGAGAGACGGTTAAGTAGTCTTATGTGGTCTAGAATCAAGCTTTATCTAAAAGAGTTTGACTGGCTGCTATTGGCAGCCGTCGTGCTTTTGTCAGCCTTTGGCTTAATGGAAATATATAGCGTGGCCTTAGGGCAGGGCAACGTTAATCTGCTTAATTTTTATAAGCAGAGCTTGTTTGTAGGCATTGGCTTAGTGTTGTTATTTACCTTTTCTTTACTTGATTATCGTTTTTTAAAAAGCTTACGGCGCTACCTTTATGTTTTTGGCATCTTGATTTTAGTCGCAGTTTTATTTTTAGGCTCAGATATTCGTGGAACTCGCGGCTGGTTTTACATCGGCGGCTTTGGTATTCAGCCGGTAGAAATAATTAAAACCATTTTATTAATCTTTCTGGCCGGCTATTTCGCTGATTTGGCCACCAGAGTCAAGACTTTACGCCATTTTTTGATTTCAGCTGTTAGCACTGGCTTGTTGATGTTGTTAGTGTTGCTGCAGCCAGATTTTGGTTCCGCTTTGATGCTGGGATCAATTTGGTTAGTAATGGTAATTTTAGCCGGTTTCCCTAAAAAGTACTTGCTGGTAGTGGCTGGGGTTGCCTTGGTAGTCTTGATTATTTCCTGGTCTTTTTTCTTTAAACCCTACCAAAAACAGAGAGTCATGACTTTTTTGAATCCAGGCGAAAACGCCTTAGCAGATGGTTATAATATTTCTCAGGCCATCATCGCCGTCGGCTCAGGTTCTTGGTATGGCAAGGGGGTTGGTTTTGGCTCGCAGTCTCAACTGAAATTTTTACCCGAAGCGCAAAATGACTTTATTTTTGCAGTTATTGCTGAAGAACTAGGATTTTTAGGTGTCAGTTTGGTGCTTTTTTTCTTTGCTCTGTTTTTTCATCGCTGTTTGGTGGCCGTTAAGAGCCTATCTAATGATTTCAGTATTTATTTTGTTTTAGGGGCGGCGGGCTTGATTTTTATTCAAATGTTTATTAATATTGGTATGAATATCGGGATTATGCCGGTAGTTGGTTTATCCTTACCTTTTATTAGTTACGGAGGCAGTTCTATTTTTTCCTTATTTATCCTAGTAGGTATTATTGAAAACATCATTATCAAATCAAAAATTAATTATTAGCCGCCGCCAGCTGGAGAAGACTTTAAGCTTAGGCGAGCCAGATGTATCTATGGAATTAAAATTATTAGCTGAAATTAGAGAAAAAAATGAGAAATTAGGTCGCGACGACTTGGCTGGTGTTATTTATGGCCACGGCACAGAAACGACTTCTTTGAAAATGAATTATAATGCTTTCAGTAAATTATTTGCCGAAGCGGGAGAATCTAATTTGATTACCTTAAGTTTATCAGGAAAAGAATTTCCAGTATTAGTCAAGGCTGTACAAAAGGATGTGTTAAAGAACACCTATCTGCATATTGATTTTTATAAAGTAAACATGAAGGAAAAGGTCAAGGCAGAAATACCTTTAGAATTTGTTGGCGAATCTAAAGCTGTGCGCGAGCTGAGTGGTTTATTCTTAGCCAATCTCACTGAAATCGCTGTCGAATGTTTGCCTGGTGATTTAGTTGATCACATTGATGTAGATATCTCAGTTTTACAGGAATTGGGTGATATGATTAGAGTTGAAGATTTGAAACTACCTGAAGGCATGGATTTCGTGCATGAAGGTAACGAAGTGGTTTGTGTAGTGGAAGAACCTAAGAGGGTAGAAGCAGAGCCCGTAGTGGCTGAAGCTGCTCCTGCGACTGATGCTAAAGCTGCTCCTGCAGCTTCTGAAGAGAAAAAATAATTAGCTTTTGCTGGCATTTATGGAGGATAAAGGCACGCAATTCTTATCTCAAAAGGGCAGATTCCTACTCGGGGTCTCCCTTTTTGTATTAGTGTTGTCCGCGGCTGGTGTCTATTATTTAATCTTTGCTCCAGATTTATCTTGGTTAAGTTTTTGGCGTCAATCAGCTGAGCCTGAGGTGGATGTGGTGGAAACAATAGTCAATCCAGAGGCGGAGAACATTTGCATGGGTTGTCAGCCACGCTGGCTAGACGGCGTAGTGGTAGCGGCTGAGGCGGCCCAGGCTTTTCCGGTGGCGGTGGTAATTGATAATGATGTGCTAGCTCGACCACAAGATGGTCTAAGTAAAGCTTCTTTAGTTTATGAAGCGCCGGTTGAAGGTGGTATGACTCGCTTCTTAGCGGTTTTTCCTGCTGATACTGATCTGAGTGCTGTCGGCCCAGTGCGTAGCGCTCGTCCCTATTTTGTAGCTTGGGCTGAAGAGTTAGGTGCTCTGTTCGTGCATTGCGGTGGCAGTCCTGAAGCTTTAGATCAAGTGAAAACCGCCGGTTTATATGATTTAAATGAATTTTACAACGGCAATTATTTTTGGCGAGATCAATCAAGTGTGCGTGTGGCGCCACATAATGTTTTAATTAGTGCTGATAATTGGCGCTCCTACTTAAGCAAGCGCGGCCTACAAGAAAAGACAGCTGAGGCCTGGTTGTTTAAGACGGAAGGAGAGCATGCGAGTTCTAGCGCCGAGATTAACATTCGTTTTAGTAGTAATTTTCGGGCTACTTGGCGCTATCAGCCCGATAACAATGGGTACCAGCGTTTCTTTAACGGTTTAGAGAGTAGAGATGAGGGTAATATTATTAGCGCCAAAAATCTAATCATTCATCATTTAGACAGTGAGGTTTTAGATGAAGTCGGTCGTCTCCACTTGGCTCTAATGGGCAGTGGACGAGCTCAGGTTTGTATAGATGGATGGTGTCAGGAAGCAGCCTGGCGCAAGAGTCAGACCGGTCGTACTCATTATTATGACAGTTTGGGTGAGGAGATAAAATTTAATCCAGGCGTAACCTGGATCGAAGTAGCTGATAATAATACTAGTGTGGAATAATTTTATTTGTCTACCGCCAAGAAGCGTGTCCGGCCACTAAGGTCGGACATTTTTTTAATCTGGGCTTGCGGAAAATATTTGGTAGCAATTTTGGTGAGAGCAGGAGCTTGAGCTGGATTAATTTCCATCATTAAGTAGAAAGATTGTTGGGCAAGTTTTTGTTGGAGTTGCTGGCAGAGACGGCGATAAAGACTGAGCCCATCTCGGCCGCCGACTAAAGCTAGGGTAGGCTCAGCGGCAATACTAGGTTCTTGCTGACGTTCCTGGGGAGTGAGATAGGGTAAATTAGCTGCCAAGAAGATTTTACCACTCCTATTTGCGAGTAGTTTTTTAAGTAAAGGTAAGATTAAATCACCGTGGTGATAAGTGATTTTTTTAGACAAACGATAACGATGGGTATTTAGGTTAGCAATTTTGAGAGCGGCAGCGGAGACGTCGCTAGCAATAAAGAGGCTGCGGCGATAAGTTGCGGGCGCTTGTTGTTTAATAGCGGTAGCTAAGGAAATAATAATGGCACCGCTGCCAGTACCAATGTCAGCATAAGCTGTATATTGATTGGTTTTCAGTTCTTGCAGGGCAATCTCAATAATGGTTTCACTTTCTGGACGCGGGATTAGAACGGAGGGAGTAATCTTGAAGGTGTGATTATAAAAAGATTTTTCTCCTAGTAGGTAAGCTAAAGGATAGCCACGTCGTAAGCGTTTTAAATGGTGGACAAATAATTGTTGTTGGGTTCTGGTTAATATTTGTTCCGGATGAGCCCAGAGGTAACTAGGGTCACGACGGCAAACAAAAGCCAGGAGGCTAGCAGCTTCCCAGCTGGAAGATTGATCTAGGGATAGTCCTTGTCCTATGGTCATAGACTTTTAGGAACGCAGCGCTTTTTTAACTGTCTTAATAATATCTTCTAAATCCCCGTCCATAATAGCGCTGAGATTATGCCAAGACTGGCCAGCGCGATGGTCAGTGAGTCGATCTTGAGGGAAGTTATAGGTTTTGATTTTGTCACTGCGGTCGCCAGCCCCGACTTGATCTTTACGAGCACTAGATTCGGCCAATAAACGTTCTTCTTCTTGCTTGGCTAATAAACGAGAGCGCAAGACCTGCAGGGCTTTCTCTCTGTTTTGATGTTGTGATTTTTGATCCTGACAGCTAACAATCAAGCCAGTGGGTAAATGTAAAATACGTATAGCGGAGTAGGTAGTATTAACGCTCTGTCCGCCGGGACCACTGGAACAGAAGGTATCAATACGGATATCGGCTGGTTTAATTTCTACATCAACTTCTTCCGCTTCTGGCAAAACCACTACGGTGGCGGTAGAAGTATGGATGCGGCCTTGTTTTTCGGTTTCGGGAACACGCTGGACGCGATGAGTGCCAGCTTCGTATTTCAGAGAGCCAAAAGCACCATTACCTTTAACGGCAAAGATAATTTCTTTAAAACCGCCAATACCTAAAGCGCTAGCATCAATCATTTCGGTTTTCCAACCCCGACGTTCACAGAAACGAACGTACATGCGAAACAAATCAGCCGCAAAGATGGCGGCTTCGTCGCCGCCGGTGCCGGCTCTAATTTCAATAATAGCTGATTTATGGTCATTAGGTCCTTGGGGGTGTCGCTCTTCTTCAATCTCAGCTTTGACTGTCTCTAATTTGGCTTCGAAAGCAGCTAATTCTTCAGTGGCCAAAGCTTGAAAATCAGCATCAGTGTCAGTGGAGGCTAATAATTCCTGGTTAGCAGAGATTTCTTTTTCTAAATATTCTTCCTCGGCGATTAATTGAATCAGGCGTTTCATGGCTGCATGTTCTTGGGAAATTTTAATCATTGCCTGGGGCTCCTTCAAGAGCTCTGGGTCGGAGAGTTTTTGCTCCAAATCGGCAAATTTTTGTTTGATCTCTGCGTACATAACTTAAAGAATAAAAAATAATTAGCCCGGTAGCGATTATTTTGCCGGCACGCCAAGCTTAATAACCAAGAGCTAATTATTCTTCAAAGAGTTCTTATTTTTTGTTGAGGGTGACTTGGGCAATCTTCTTAATGTCTTTAGTCTTCACTACTACTTCTTTACTTGCTTTAGCCTCAGCTCTCTCCGCTTTCTTTACTTTCTTGCCTTTCTTGCCGACAGCAGCAGTTTCTTTGGCGGCTACTTTAGCGCCAAATTTCTCTACGCGACGAGCAGTATCAACTAATTTCTGTTTACCAGTATAGAAAGGATGACAAGCAGAACAAAGTTCTACCTTAATTTCAGGAACGGTGGAACCAGTTAAAAAAGTGTTGCCGCAGACACAACTCACTTGGCACTCGTCGTAATATTTAGGATGGATGTCTTTTTTCATATAAATTTAAAGGGAGGCTGGAAACGCCTCGGCAATTTTTCCTTTTTTGCGGTAAAGGCACAAAAAAAAGAATTTGATTTTTTCTTTGGTATTACGATAATATCATAACTTTAAAAATTAATCAATACCTGTTATACTAAGGACATATTGCGCGAGGTGGCGCTTGATATTTATGAATAAAGTAGCTAATATTGCAAAAAATACCTCTTATTTGACTCTGGCTTTAATTATCCAAAAAGTCATCTCTTTTTCGTATTTTATCCTGCTAGCTCGCTTTCTGGGTCTAGACGCTTTGGGCCAATATTACACGGCTATCGCTTTTACCACTATCTTTGCCATTTTTATTGATTTAGGTTTTGCTAACACTTTGACCAGGGAGGTGGCTAAAGAACAGAATCGTGCTGCTGACTGGTTGCGGACAGTGCTGGCCTTAAAATTAGCGTTAGCGGCCGGAACTTTATTGTTAGCTTTAGGTGCGGCAGCTTTTATTTATGATCAAGCTTTGTGGTGGTTGATTTTAGTGTCAGCTATTTCCATGGTGCTGGATTCCTTTACTAGTACTTTTTTTGCGGTGGTGCGCGGTTTTCATAATTTAAAATATGAAAGCATTGCTTCGGTTATTTTTCAGCTTATTGTTCTGACCTTAGGTTATTTAGCCATGAGAGCGGGCTGGCCCTTAGTGACTCTTTTGGGCGCCTTAGCCTTAGCCAGTTTATTCAATTTTTTATATTCGGCCTTCATTGTGAAGCGGCGCTTATCTTTATGTTTGCGCCCGCGTTGGCAAATGGAGAGGATAAGGCAGATTTTTAACATCAGTTGGCCCTTTGCCTTATATAACATTTTTCAACGCTTATTTACTTATCTTGACTCGTTGCTGTTAGGCTTTATAGCTGGTTATGGACAGGTTGGTTTATACCAAATCGCCTTCAAACTGATTTTTGCTCTGCAGTTTTTACCCATGGCTTTTACCGCTTCCTTGTATCCGGCTATGAGCGCCTACTGGCTTAACAATCGCGGACAGTTGCGCATCTCTTTTGAACGAGCTCTTAACTATTTATTAATTGTATCTCTGCCAATCATTTTTGGTATTTTTGCTTTAGCAGATCAGATTGTGCCTTTATTTAAAGCTGGCCCGGAATCAATTTGGCCTTTGCGCGTCGCTATTGTAGCTTTATTTTTTATCTTTTTAAATTTTCCGGTTGGCTCTTTGCTTAACGCTTGTGATCGCCAGCGGCGCAATACAGCCAATATGGCTATGGTAACCATATTTAGTGTGTTGTTGAACTTACTATTAATTCCGCCATGGCAGGCCTTGGGTGCTAGTATCACGGTTTTAGCGAGCAACGCTTTAATGTTTATTTTAGGTCTATTGTCCATGCGCGGACTGATTGCCTATCAACCGGCTCGGAATTTAAAGATGTTGTTAAGAGCTTTGGCTGCTGCTGCTTTAATGGCCGTGATTATTATTGTGGGTAAACCTTATTTAAATATTTTTGTGGTAGTGATTGTCGGTGGTTTAGTTTATTTTGTCAGTTTAATTGCTTTGGGCGGATTAAAGAAGGCAGACTTAAGCAGTATTGCTGCTTCTTTCCGCCGCACTTAAATTATGAAATTATTGCTTTGTACCCTAGAATATCCCCCGCAAATTGGTGGCGTAGCTAGCTATTACGCTAATCTGTTGGCAGCCTGGTCGCCAAAGTCAGAATGGTCGGTGTTGGATAATGGTCGCGGTGAATTATTGGCAACTCGTGGGTCTTGGCGGTGGCGGCGTAGCTTGTTAGCGCTCTGGCGTCAACAAGCCGACTTCATCTTCGTCGGACAAATCCTACCCTTAGGCACGGCGGCGTGGTTGTTGAGCATAGTTAAACCACTACGTTTTGGTGTTTTTCTGCATGGTATGGATTTATCCCTGGCACTTAAAACTAAGCGCAAACGCTTCTTAACGCGTTTGATTTTAAGTAAAGCTGAGTTAGTGGTGTGTGCTAATTCGCGAGTACAGACTTTGGCGTGGGACTTTATGCCGAGCCTAAAACAGAAAACATTACTACTGCATCCCGCGGCTCGACTAGGCCAGGTTGATCCTATTATTAAGGCTAATTGGCAGGAACGCTATCAGTTGGCAGGGAAGAAAGTTATTTTATCTCTGGGTCGTCTGGTGCGGCGTAAGGGCTTTGATCAGGTGATAGCAGCCTTAGAAAACCTGCCCGCAACTAATTGGGTTTACATTTTAGCCGGCGATGGTCCCGAGGCGCAGAACTTGCGCAATTTAGCAGCTAAGAGTCGCGTCGCCCAGCAAATTATTTTTACCGGTCCTTTAAGTGAAGCAGAGAAGTGGTCTTGTTTAGATTTGTGTGATATATTTATAACAACTTCCCGTGATTTAGAGGGTGACTTTGAAGGTTTTGGTATTGTGTATTTAGAAGCTAATTTGTTGGCAAAGCCGGTGATTGCCGGCCGTAGCGGCGGTGTGACCGACGCGGTAGTGGATGGGGAAAATGGCTTATTGGTTGATCCGGAAGACGTCTCGGCTATTAGCGCGGCTATACAGCGCTTACTAACCGATGATCGTTTATGTTTCCATCTGGGCGCAACCGGCAAGCAGCGGGCAGAAATTAATTTTTCTTGGCCCAAGCAGGCCGATAGACTGCGTCAGTATTTATCCTTAAGGTTAAATTGAACTTATGATTTCTATTATTGTACCCGTATATAATCAAGCTAAAAAACTAGGGGTTTTGTTGGAGAGTATTGCTCGACAAGAGTTACGCGACTGGGAAGTTATTGTGGTTAATGATGGTTCCCAAGATAATCCTGAAGCCATCTTTGCCGCTTTTACTAGTCGCGTCAGTCTGGATAATCGTTTTGTTTTTCTTAACCAAGCTAATCAGGGGGCGCCCTCGGCTCGTAATCGTGGTTGGCGAGAGTCACAAGGTGATTATCTGTTTTTTTGTGATGCCGACGCTGATTTGCAGCCGACAGCTTTACGCGAGTTGCTGGCTGCTTTAGTGGACAATCCTCAGGCTAGTTATGCCTACCCATCTTTTCACTGGGGCAAAAAGCTGTTTAAGGTAGGACCTTTTTCCTCGACTAAATTACAGACTGGCCCTTATATCCACACCATGGCTTTAATCAGGCGGGCTGATTTTCCCGCTCAAGGTTGGGATGAAAGCATCCGTAAGTTCCAAGACTGGGATCTGTGGTTGACGATGTTAGGCGCTGGTAAAAGTGGGATATGGGTAAATCAGGTGCTATTTAAGATTGCTCCTGGCGGCACTATTAGTTCTTGGGTTCCGTCCTTTGCCTATAAGCTGTTACCATTTTTGCCTAGTGTGAAAAAATATCGCGCCGCTATGGCGATTATCAAACAAAAACATGGACTGGCTTAAAAAAATTAGCTCATATTTTTATAAGTACCGAGTCGCCGTATTGATTATATGCGCATCTGGACTTGTATTAGTAACGGTTTCTCTGTTATTAACTAAAACAGATTGGCGCACTTTGCAGGCGGGCACTTGCACGTTTGAAGTAGAGGCGGTAAGTAGTGCGGCGAAGCAATATCAGGGCTTATCCGGACGTCAAAGTTTGGCTGCTAATCGGGGCATGCTTTTTCTATATGAACAACCGCAAGATTTAAGCTTTGTGATGAGGAATATGAATTTTCCTTTAGACATTATTTTTATTCGTGATCACCGCATCATTAATTTATATCGCGACCTGGCTCCCGAGGGAGCAACGCCTACCATCTCTTACCACAGCGGCGCGTTAGCCGACACGGTCTTAGAAATACCCGCTGGTCGCAGTCAGGAATGTGGTTTAGGGGTAAATAGTGAAATTTTTTGGTAAATTATGTTAGCATTAAAACCACGCCATCCTTATTTCTTCATGTTGATTCTCATTTTGCTTACGGAACTCTTGTCTTTTACCGCTTATTTCTTACCTGCCTGGCAAATATATCTCTTAGCGGCCGCTTTAATCGCGGTTTTTTTGTTAAGCTTATATTCTCTGGAGGCCGGTTTATTGATAGCGGTAACGGAGTTGGTAATCGGTTCTAAGGGCCATCTATTTTCTGCCGCTATCGGCTCTTTCCCGGTATCATTGCGTTTAGTGATTTGGCTGGCGCTAATGCTGGCGAGTCTGATTTTTATCAGCCGCCGTGGTTGGAAAACAAGTTGGCAGCAGTTTGGTCAAGTTTTTCGTTTTTGGCCATTTTTATTAGCCTTATCTTTCTTTATTTTGCTCGCTTTTATCCAGGGTTGGAGTCAGTCGCATATGCTGGCTGAAATAATGGCAGATGGTAATGCTTGGTTTTATTTGACACTTATAGTGCCAATTCTGTTAGTCTATTCCCGCTCATCTTCGGAGGCGCGCCAACGCTTAGGTCAAGTATTTTTGACCGCTGTCATTTGGTTAAGTTTCAAAACATTGGCACTACTCTTTATTTTTTCTCACAATTTGGTCATCATGCCCGATATTTATTTGTGGGTCAGGCGCAGTGGCATTGGTGAGATTACCGCTATGGGTGGCAGCTGGCAGCGTATTTTTATTCAGTCGCAAGTATATGCGCCCATTGCTTTCTTTTTGACTCTCTGGCCCCTAGTAGCACCGGTCAGGCACAGTCGTTGGTATTTAGTAGCGCGCTTTGCCATTCTGTCTTTATTGTTGTCTGTCATCGTGATTAGTATGTCTAGAAGCTTCTGGCTGGCTTTTGCGACAGCTGCCTTAGTGGCGGCAGCTTGGAGTTGGCGAGGACAATGGTTGAGCTGGGGTAGGGCGCTATTATATAGCGGTGTGGCGGTGCTAGGAGCAGCCTTATTAATGTTGATGGTAGTTAAGTTTCCTTACCCCGACCCACAAGCCGGTCTCTCAGCTGATGCTTTGGCTGCCCGCTTAGATTTTAGTGGCAATGAGGCCGCTCTAGCCTCACGTTGGGCGCTGTTACCCCAGTTATGGCAAGAAATCCAGACGGCGCCTATATTGGGGCAAGGTTTTGGCGCGACCGTGAGCTATTATTCTCAGGATCCTAGAGTTTTAGCGCAGAATCCAAACGGCTGGTATACTACTTACGCTTTTGAGTGGGCCTACCTAGACACCTGGTTGAAACTTGGCTTACTGGGCTTATTGCCTTATTTGGGCTGGCTCTTTTATCTATTATTTAATTTGATGCAAGCTGAGCGTGGTCGCTTGAACTCTTTATATCCCGCCTTAGGCGCCGGTCTATTATTTCTACTAGTGGTCAATATTTTTACCCCTTATTTGAATCATCCCCTAGGGCTTAGCTTCGTCTTATTTTCCTCTTGTTTTATTCGTAAAAATTCTTTATAATACATACTAATTGTCGCGCCCGGACTAAACTTTTATCCGGACGCTTTAATCTTAATTTTTATCTATGTCTGAACAAATTATTACCCAAGAAGGTTACGACAAGCTGCAAGATGAGCTTACCAACCTCAGCACGATTAAACGTCGTGAGATTGCCGAGCGAATTGAGCGCGCCAAAGACTTGGGCGATTTAAGCGAGAATGCGGAATATAGCGAAGCTAAAGATGCTCAGGCTTTAAACGAGGGCAGGATTCTAGAACTGACCAATACTCTCAAAAACGTCACGGTAGTGGCTAATCATGCCGGCAAGGAAGAGGTAACGATGGGCTCACAAGTCACCGTGAAGTGCGATGGTAAGGATAAACAATACACTATTGTCAGTTTTAACGAAGCCGATCCTATTAATGGTAAAATTTCTAACGAATCACCTCTGGGTGTGGCTTTTTTAGGTAAAAAGAAAGGGGCGGTGGTGACTGTAGAAACACCTCGCGGTTTAGTGGAGTATAAGATTGTAAAAATAGATTAAATTTATGTCTGCACCTAATCAATCAGCGCCGGGTAGTGAGCGAGAAGAGCGCTTGAAAAAATTAAGCGGATTACAGTCGGTGGGTATCAACCCCTATCCTGCTACTACGCAACGTGATCATAGCGTGGCGGAAGTTTTGGATACCTTTGACAACTTGCAGACCACTCAGACCAGCGTTACTTTAGCGGGTAGATTGCGCAGCTTACGCAGCCACGGCAACCTTAGTTTTGCCGACCTAGAAGATGTTTCTGGTCGCATCCAATTGGCGCTGTCCAAGAAAGAGCTGGGCGACGATAGTTATAAACGCTTCATTAAATTAATTGATAGTGGTGATTTTTTAGAAGCTACAGGTACGGCCTTTTTGACCCATAAGGGTGAAAAGAGTTTAATGTTGTCTTCTTGGCAGATTTTAAGCAAAGCAATCGCTCCTATTCCTGATGCTTGGTATGGACTCAAAGATGAAGATGAACGTTATCGCCATCGTTACTTAGATATTTTATTGAACCCAGAGACTAGAGATATTTTCTTTAAAAAAGCTTTATTTTGGGAAGTGACTCGTGATTTCATGAAGCGACACGGTTTTTTTGAAGTAGAAACGCCAACCTTAGAAACTACCACTGGAGGCGCTGAGGCTAATCCTTTTCGCACCCATCATGACGATTTTGATTTGGACGTCTTTTTACGTATTTCCGTTGGCGAGCTATGGCAGAAGCGCCTAATGGCTGCTGGTTTTGAGAAAGTCTTTGAAATAGGTCGTGTTTATCGTAATGAAGGTTCTAGCCCGGACCATCTACAGGAGTTTACCAACATGGAGTTCTATTGGGCCTATGCTAATTACGAACTAGGCATGAAGTTAGTGCAAGAGTTATATCAAGAAATTGCCCTTAAGGTGTTTGGTCAAACTAAATTTAACACCAAGGGTATGGTGTATGATTTAGCTGGTGATTGGCCTTTAATTGATTATCGCACCGAAGTCTTGGAGCGCACCGGCATTGATGTGCTCACCGCTACCGAAGAGCAGATGAAGTCTAAATTAGATGAATTAAAAGTTAAATATGAGGGAGTTAACCGAGAACGCCTGACTGATACTTTATGGAAGTATTGCCGTCGCACTATCGCAGGACCAGCGTTCCTAGTTAATCACCCAAAACTAGTATCTCCTTTATCTAAAGCAAAGCCGGAAAATCCAGAGTTGACTGAACGTTTCCAAGTTATTATCGCGGGCAGTGAGGTGGGTAACGGCTTCTCTGAACTTAATGACCCTGTTGACCAGCGTCAGCGCTTTGAATTACAACAACAATTGATTGACCGTGGTGATAAAGAGGCAATGATGCCAGATTGGGAATTTGTCGAGATGCTAGAGCACGGCATGCCGCCAACTTGTGGCTTTGGTTTTGGTGAACGTTTGTTTGCCTTTATGGTGGATAAACCAGTGAGAGAAACAACTCTTTTCCCGCTGATGCGTCCTAAAAGAGAACTAATTGAAGAAACTGATAATTCTGCCCTTGAAAAAAAATAATTAGTTGTTATAATACCGATATCAATATGGCGGCTTAATACCGATAGCCGCCTTTATTCGGGGATCGTCTAATGGTAGGACAACAGGTTCTGGTCCTGTTTATCGGGGTTCGAATCCCTGTCCCCGAGCAAGTTGACAAAAGTATACCTATGTGGTATACTTTTTTGATAGTTAAAATTGTATTGTCGAACCTTTAAAAATTCATAAAATGAGAAATTTAGTTCATCAAATGACTTACCAGCCTAAAATTATATTATGGCTTGTGTTTTTCTTCTTCGCTTTTATTTGCACTGTTATTCCTTTTCTTGGCCCAGCATTTCTGGGGTTTATAATTTACAGAATAATAAAGATGGGAGAGGTGCAAAGATTAGCCGATGCTTATATACCAACGGTATTAGGTATTATAGGTCATAGTTTGATATTCTATTTATCGAGCTGGCCGCTTGAAAATTTTGTTATTGTAACATTTTTCAATATACTTTGTTTTGCGGCTGGAGGCGTTTGGGTTAGATTTTTATCTTAAAATTTAAAAAAATTAATTATTCACTTAAAAAAAGGAGGGTATCATGCCGATCTTGATTGTTTATGGAATTCCAACGGAAACGGATAAAGAAACATTGGAAATTTTTTCCGATCTTATGTGTCAAAGAGCTGCTGATATTGCAGATTTGAGAATTAAAAGAGAACAGGTTTCAATATTTTTTCCTCAAAACCTTATGACTAAAGGTTTGGGCGAAGAAATCATTGTTTTTATCGATGGCTTAACTGAAAAACCGGAAAGAACCGAAAAAGTTAAAAGACGATTAGTGCTTGACCTGGTTGATGAGGTACATCAAACTTTTCCCAAAGCTGCTTTGGTTGAGTGTATTATTCGACCATACGTCATGTCTGGCTTCTATTCCAGTGTAGAATGCCTGATGTCGGTAAGATAAAGGTTAATGATGGTTTCTGGGGCGACACAAGGTAAAAATGAACTTATATTATTTAGAGGGGTGTTCAAACATGAGCGCCCTTTTTCTTTAGAGAAATGGGGATATATAGTTATTTTTCTAGTAACTTAGATATAAATAAAAGATTAACCCTTGAATTCTTCCTTAATTTTAGCCACACTAGTTCTAACTTCGTCCACGACCCCGAGCATTGACAAAAAGGCATACGTATAGTATACTTTTTTGATAATTAAAATGATTGTTGAACCTTAAAAATTTGTACAAATGAGTGCGAAAGATATTGGAAATGGTTATTGGAAGGAAAAATGGAACTATGCCCCAAAGTTTATTGGGCCCGTAAGCGAGGAAACAAAAAATGATTTTTTAATTGCTCGTGTTATGAATGTGCACCAAGTCTCGTCTTTCATTTGGACCACCTTTGAGAAGCATATTATTGCTGCGGCTATAAAGGCGGGAAATAATCTTCTTAAAGTTAATGGTTTTAAGCCAATGAGAATATTTGATAATCAAATCATTATTTTAGATGACGAAGTTTATGAGAAAAATGTTAAAATGTCAGAAAATGAGGGCGGCAACTGCTCGTTTGGTTACATTTTCCTTAGGAAGAATAAAGATAGGTGTCATTTTGTAATTGATATTGCTCATGAAATCTCCCACCTTTTTTCATTTTATTCTGTTTCTGTTAAAGAAAATAAGGAATGTAGATCTATTGATTTTTATCAACTAGGCTTTCATTCTTTAAGCGAAAAAGGAAATAGTCCATGCTTTGGATTAAATGAAGCCGCCACAGATCTTTGGTCTAAAGTTGTATTACGAGAAATGGAAAGAGTCGGAGCTTTTGATAATTTATTTAGTAAAGAAGAGAAGGGTCGGATTTTTTATGAATTTGCCTATGCGTTGCATGTGCATTTAATTGAGGAGGTTTTTCTCAACAAAAGTGAAAAATTCATCTGGCCCTTTTTTAAGTCTTATTTCGATGGATCCAATGATTTCCTTGAGCTTGTAAAACAAGAAATGCCCGAGGTATTGCGGATTATTAAAAATGTTGATAATACCCAAGAATCTGTAGTTAAAGCCGCCTATGAAATAGGGGGAGATAAGCTAAGAGATAAGATTTTGCAGGAGAACGTAAAAAAATAAATAGGCTAATAATAGCCTATTTTTTATTTAAGTAAAAAAGTATAATTTGTATCGCTGTTTTTAAAGTAACAGTTATAGGATATAATTATTATATGAAAAAAATTTATTTTATTTCTGCGCTGACAGTAATAGTTAGCTTTATGTTTACCCTTAAACCAGATTGGTTTACATTTTTTTGGGGTTGGCAAATAATATTATTGCCTTTGGTCGCCGGAGTTTTAATGGTTTTGGTGCAAAATGAACATAAAAGTTATTGTTTTTTGCCCAAACTGATTATTGGCTCAATTATAACTAGTTTTGTATTCGTAGTTATCTGGCAAATAATTGTCTACAACTCTGGCGAAAATTTTTATATTCCAGAAGCTTTATATACGACTCTATTCTTTGCTGCCATAATCATTTTTGGCGGACTGGTAGGAATTGTTATTAGAGGTGCTAATTTATTAATAAAAAACTATGCTAAAAATAAATAAAAAGGTAGTATCAATTTTTTTTGGCGGCTTAATTATTATTTTTATTTTAGCTTTTTTGTTATATCGGCCAGTAATTTTTCAGGAAGGCAACCCGACCCCTCTACTAAAAGGGATAATACAATTAAATTTCGCTAGCAATAAAATTGTTAAATTAGACATAGGTGGAGATAAATATTTAACTAAAGGCAAAAATGGTCAAGAAGTTTTAGTTAGTTTATTGAAAGATCAAGGCTACGAATTTATCAGCCAGATGGGTTCTGGTTATTTTTTTAAAGATAAAAATGATAATGCGCTATTGGCTACGCATCGCCATTATTCTCGTTTTTACTCTATTTGGAGTCTTATTATAATCAAAAATGCCAGAGAATCGATTGAATGGATTGACTATAAAAATGAAGAATATGGTTTTATGTTTCGTTACCCGTCATTGTCTATTGATAGTAAACTTTGGACTAATTTACCGGAAGGCTTAGACGTTTTACTCCCTAACCAAGTATTAAGTAAAAATAACAATTTTTATCTCCATCAAAAATACGATATATCATTTGATTGGCAAACCGGAGAATCGGTGAAGACAGAAAATACTTTTATTCCTGAATATGATAATACTTCTAAGTATCCCTTGTCTTGGCATTTCGTGATTTTAAATGTTGAAAATGAAGATGATTTAGACAAAATTATTAAACAAAAACTTGGCTCTGGTTGTAGTTATAAGGCCAAAATACCGACTCAATTCAGTGGAAATTATCGCGTAGAAATAGATGGAGATGGTAAAGATTTGGGGTCGACTTTATGTCCGGTCAATTATACAAATTATATAATTTATAGTCCGGTTCAAAAAAGAGTCGCTTTTTGGAGTACGGGACAAGAATGTCAGATTGGCCTGGGGTTCTTTTATGATAATTGCTTTGATCAAAAAATATCGGAGTCTTTTCATTTTTTAAGCGAATATAAGGGGATGAGCGGAGATGATAATTTATTTGTTGTTTCTGGAGAGTTTGTTTGCCTGCCTCTAAAAGATGAGAATATATCGCATAATGATTTGTGTGTATTTGGTATTAAGAATAGTAATAGTGATTATTATCGCTTGCAAGCGCCCAGTGATGATAAAAATAATATAGTTAATAAGATAAGAAAGGGGCAAAAAATAGAAATTAGCGGCGAGCTGGTTAACGAAGAAAGCGATATTTATAAAACTTTAGGCACAATCAAGGTGATAGGGGTTAAATATTTATATACCGAAGAAGGGAATATAGAATCAAATTTACCAGATAGTTTTAAGGCTAGTTATATTTCATTTCAAAATTATAGTTCGAACATATTTAAAGCCGAAGAATACCCCAAGTTAGAATCTTGGATAGAAAATGGTGAAATAGAGTGTAATGAAACCCCTCTAGAATCTAGCTTACCTCTTCGAATAAGTAAAAAGGAAATAAACGGCCAGAAATATTGCATAGGTGCTTCTAGCGAGGGCGCGGCGGGATCTGTCTATACGCAATATGCTTATACAACAGTAATAGAAAATAATGTTTATTTGGTGCAATTTGTAGCCCGTTATCCCAACTGCAGTAACTATCCGGATAAAGAGAGAAAAGAATGTGAAACGGAAAGAGAAAATTTTAATCTAGATAATTTAGTAGATTTGGAAGTTAGGCGAATGAAGAATTAGGGGTCAAAATATTATTTATTATTAGCCATCCAAGTTCGGAAGCTGTCTCTCCAGGCGAGCAAAACAACAAAATTGAGCCGAAAGGCTCTTTTTTTGTTTTAATATTAGATACATTTTAAGTTCCAAAGCGGTTCGAATATTTTTGGGATATTTTAGATAATCTACAGTAATTTATATAAAAACCTTGATTTCATTGGTCAATATTGGTTCGAATCCACGTCCTGTGTTTTTGGTTTTTATATTTTAATTTTTAGGTTATAATAGTGATATATGAAACCAACACTTATCACATGTTATGTAAATCCAGACTTAGATGGGGTGGCTGGAGCCTTTGCCTATGGTGAATTTTTACAGAAGACGGGCAGAGAATCTATTGTTGGTATTATCGGAGAGCCGCACGACGAAGCTAAATATATTTTAGATCGTTATAATATTCCATATCCCCAGAAAATAATTAATGCTGATAATTTTGATGAGGTCGTCCTGGTTGACGCCAGCGATTTAAATGGTCTTGAGGGAAATATTGCGCCGGAAAAAGTAGTTGAGATTATTGATCACAGAAAAATTAATGAAGCTGATAAATTTCCTAATGCTAGGGTGCAAATTGAATTAGTCGGCTCAGCTGCTACTTTAATAGCAGAAAAGTTTATTGAAAATAATATTAATATTTCCAAAGAGTCAGCAATTTTACTTTGTGGAGCCATTATATCCAATACTCTTAATTTTAAGGGTGGAGTTACAACAGACAGAGATAAAAAGGCCGTAGAGTATCTTGATAAAATAGCACTCTTGCCAGATAATTTCTGGAAAGATCTTTTTATGGCCAAGTCAGATTTATCAGGAAGCAAGTTGAGTGAAAGAATTGAAGGCGATTTTGCGTGGTTTACTTTTGCTGATAAAAAAGTTGGCATTGCTCAAATTGAAATTGTCGGAGCTGAGATGCTTATCAAAGAAAGAATTGAAGAAATTATTAAGGTACTTGAGAAAATAAGGCAAGATATGGGACTAGATTATATTTTTCAAAATACTATCGAGTTAGAGTTAGAATGTAATTATTTTATCAGTCCAGATCTAAAAACACAGAAACTATTGGAAAAAGTTTTAAATATTAAATTTAATGAGGCTGTTGCCAAAAGGCCAAATTTAATCATGCGCAAGCAAATCGTTCCACTAATTAAAGAGGAACTAGAACATTAAAAAAGCTCTTATCTTAATTACTATGGAAGAATATTTAGATATTGTTGATGAAAATAATAATATTACGGGAGAAAAGAAATTGAGATCTCTAATTCACAAAGACGGCTCTTGGCACAGAACGGTTCATATTTATTATTTTATGAAGAAGAATAATGAATATTATTTTCTCGTTCATCTCAGGTCTAAAGCAAAAGATTTGTGCCCAAACATGTGGGACACACGTTTTGGTGGCCATTTAAAATCAGGTCAGGATGTAAAACAAACACTTATATCTGAGTTAGAAGAAGAAATTGGATTAAGGGCTGATATTAATAAATTTATTCCCGGGCCAATTTTAAAAAGAGATGATTTGCCAAACAATGAATTTACTTATGTTTATTATTATCCAGGATTAGAGGATATTAGTAGTTTAAAATTTGCTGATAATGAGGTTCAAGAAGTGAAGTGGTTGCCAGCGCAAGATATAGTAGAGGGAATTAAAAATGATTCTAATGATTGGGCCCCTAGTTTAGAGGGTTTTGAAGGCATTTATAAGTATCTTATTGATTTTCAAGATTCTAAGTAGGATTATACTTCTAGTTTTTCTTAAATATTAGTCACATTAGTTCGAACTTCGTCCACGACCCCGAGCACTTTTAAATAGCCCTATTTTAGGGGCTATTTTTAGTAGGGAGTTTATAGCTTTAGAACTATATGTTATAATTATTTCATGAATAATTATGCCACTAAATTTTTAAATAAAATTGTTAATGTTAAAGTAGATAGAGCTTTGGGGTCTAAGCACCCTAAATACGATATCTATTATTCTTTTAATTACGGTTATATTGAAAATGAATTAGCTCCTGATGGTGAAGGAGTTGATGCTTATATTTTAGGAGTATTTGAACCAAAAGAAGAATTTACTGGAAAATGTATTGCCATAATTCATAGATTAGATGATGACGATGATAAATTAATAGTTGTGCCAGATGGAGTTAGTTATTCTGATGAGCAAATTCTGTCTTTGGTTGAATTCCAGGAAAGATTTTTTAAACCGACAATTATTAGAGAAAATTAAGTAATTTATTACAAAAAAGTTCCAATTTTATCCCAGTCTCCGAGCCAACAACATTTTGGTGTTTAAGACCGACAGGAGAGGTCTAATATTACCAAAAAAATCGAAAGAACTCAGTTTGTGCTGAGTTCTTTTGTTTTAGTCAAATAAGCGGAAAGGTCTGTAAATAAAGGGGTTTTTGGTTCGAATCCCACTCCTGTCCAATTAATATTTATGCTATAATTAAAGCATCAGATAATAAATATGAATAATTTAGAAAAAAAATATCCTAAAGTTGGCATCGGGGTAATGATAAAAAATGATAAGGGAGAAGTTTTATTAGGGTTAAGAAAAGGATCTCATGGAGCTGGAGAATGGTCATTTCCTGGGGGTCATCTGGAGTTCGGCGAGACTATATTTGAAACAGCAAAGCGAGAAGTTAAAGAAGAAACTGGCTTGGATATTGATGAGTTCAAATTAATATCAGTTGCAGATGAAATGAGATACATAGAAACAGATGGTAAACACTATTTAAACATAGGAACTGAAGGTGTTTATAAAGGCGGGGTGCCAAATGTTGAAGAGCCAGATAAATGGGGGGAATGGAGGTGGTTTAGCATAGATGATTTGCCTGATAAAATTTTCGAAGGAACAGAACTTATGATTCGCAATTTAAAAGCCGGAAAGATATACCAGGCTAAATGAATCGTATAGTGGTATGGTATTACCAAGGGATATGTAATTTTTTTAATAGTATGGAAAATTTTGAAAAACAAAAGATATCTGCATTTGAACAAGCTGCTAAGAAATCAAAAGAACAAGGATTTTTTTCTTTAACTAGCGAAGATCACAAAGCTTTAGGAAGTACGCCAGATGAAGAATTAGAAGGTAATTTTGGTAAATCCCAATATGAAATAATGTCAGATGAAGAAATCGAAAGTTATTTGAGCGAGGCAATTGATACTATAAATGAAAACAACGAAAATCTTAGAAAAAATGGTTATATGGATATACAAAAAAATTTTTTGCGAGTCGGTATTCCTTTTTTAAAAAGTGTCGGCCGCTTGCCAGAAAAATTTAATGATTTTGATTTAAACTCCATATTGTAATTTTAATACAAATATTTTGCCAAAGTATTTGTGAAGAATGTTCAGCTAGGATAAAGAAGGAGTTATTAAGTTAAATGTTAATAGTAATTAGTGTTAGGTCTTAAACTTAGCTAACGTTATATACGGCAGTGGATATTCATGTTTTAAGACCGACTCCGGTTCGAATATTACTGCGGGAGCATTGATATAAAAACGAGCAGAAATGCTCGTTTTTTTAAATATTTAATTAATCCGAATTTTAAAGGTAACGTTATACGGTTTAATTGTTAATTGGTATTTTATTTAAGTTGGTATTTGTAATGCCTAGCCCCAAACTTCTCATGACGTTAAAGGCATCACTTGCCCCCCCTAAATAATATCTTAAACCATCAATCGGATTTATATACCAAGCTTCGCCATGAGACTCAACTTGTAAAAATATTTTTCCCTTATGTATGTTAGAAAAACTTTTATCTATCACTAGTTTTCCGCTAGCATATGGATTATAACCGTTCTGCAATTCTTGTTTATCGTTATAACCATCATTATCTGAGTCTAGGTTTGCAAGATTATCAATAAAATCAGTGGCTACCAGAATCTTATTTAAATCTTTATTGGTAATGCCAACGCCATAACTTCTCAAAATACTATAAGCTGTAGCGCCATCAGCCATGTATTGTCTTCGTCCATCTTTAGGATTTACATACCAAGCTTCTCCTCGAGACTCAACTTGCAGTAAGATTTTTCCGGCCTGTTTTTTTGAAAAAGAATAATCATAAGAGTTTTTATCAACGTCAGATTTGATTGGTGTGGTGATTTTAGTAGGTATTACGATTTTAGGAGCATCTTGCGAGCCTTTAGCAGCAACATTAATTATTTGGCTCTGTCCAGTAGCAAAACAGCCATTAGCACCCTTAATATCAACACGGACTACATATTGTCCAGGGGTGACAGTGAGAATGACTGGGTTTTTTGATTTTTCTGCAATTACATATTCATTGTTTGGGCGACGAAAAATGTAATATGAATTAGTAAGTTGATTGTTAAAAGAATAATTTGAAAAACTCATTTGTTCTGGAACTGACCAATTTATTTTTTCGAGATTAGGGCTTAACATTGTGTTGGCAAGAGTGTTGAACATAAAGGCGTTCTGATAAGTGTAAAAAGCATCTGTTCCCAATAAATTTTTAGCACTCTGAAAGTTGCTTAGAGGAAAGATAATTTGGCCCTCAGTAGATGCTTCAGGTGTAGTTGAAAACCAAATCGTAGCCACTCCGCCCTTGCAGTTGGAACTCCAGGTAATATCATAATTACTACCGATTATGTATGATTTAGTATTGTCTAGATTAACATTAACTTCATCAATAGCCGGATATTTTATTGTAAAATAAGGACTGAAAGCTTCGGTAGAGCCGATGCGGACTTTAATTCGGTAATTATCTCCGCTTAAATGACTTTTTTGGATCCAGAATTTATTAGAGCCAGATATATATATATCATCTTCCATTAGATCGTCTCCACGGTATAAATAAAATTTCTTTGGCAAAGTAGCATCATTGCCTGAGCCACTATATTCATAGTTAACAGGAATGTTGTCATTAAAATTATAAATAGCTCCAGATTTAGGTTCCTGGAAGGTAATGCTTGCATTCTGACTTACATTAATTTTTACTTTTTTAGAATAAATAGCTACATTTTGTTCAGAATCATAATAGCTGCTATATAGCTCAATTTCCATTAGTCCATTTGCGTCAGAAGGAATTTTCCAATTATAGTTATTGGTCCCGGCGGGAACCATGGTAAAATGATGATTATCGGGTAAGGCGTTTGTATAAGATTGACCATAAGCATCTTGAAAAGAAATTTTCTGCATAATAATATCGCTTTGATTGATAGTGGTTGACCAAGAAATATTTAAATTATCACCAATAGAAGCTGATACTCCATCAACTGGAGTAAGGACGGTAAATGATTCTGACGCTTTAGCTGATGATGCGAAATGGAGCCCTATAAAAATCATTAAAACAAAAAATAATTTTTTGTAAAAATTTATCATACTAAATATTATTAAATATTATTATATATATTTAATTATATCAAAAAAATGATATTATTAAAATAAGTGTTTCTGGCTTATGAAGTGTTTAGCACCTCCCTGGAAAAAGGAGACTTGATAATAGAAATCCAGGCCATGTAGAAAATAATTAAATTCCTCAGTTGAACTTTAGCGCATTAAGATGATCCCCTTAATTCTTATTTAATCTTAGCCACACTGGTTCGAACTTCGTCCACGACCCCGAGCCAACAACGTTTTGGTGTTTAAGACCGGTACAAGGTATTAAACATTAGCCAAAATACAAAGAAACATGATTTAGGTCATGTTTTTTGTTTACGTCAAATGTGTAAAAAGAGCTGAAAATAAAGGGGATTGTTAGTTCGAATCCGAGTTCTGTCAAAAAATATACCGTGTGGCATGCTTTTTTGTTAGTAAAAAATAGTTTTTTTAATCTTAAAAAATAGATAGAAATGAAAAAAACACAGAACATTAAAATTAATGGCCAAATTATTTGCCGGCGTGATGATAGGGATAACTTCTCTATTTCACCCCTTAATTTGGCATTTTACTGAGCGTGCAACTCGAGATATGTATAAATAAATATTGAAGATTTTTTCCTAAAATAATATGCTTGGATTAAAGAGGAATGTAAAAACATCCTCTTTTTTTATTGTTGGCTCTTTTTAAAGATGATATAATTTAGTTATTATAATATAAAAATATGTTTAAATTTGAAAATTTTAATCCGTTAAATAAGATTAGAGACTCTGTTAATGAACAAGTTAATGAATCAAGAGTTCCAACTGAGGACTTTGAAAGCACTGTGGGTGTTTATGGTGGAAAAATGGAGATAGAAGATGATGGCAAGCTGATTTGGAATAATAAAGGAATTGTTTCTAAAATAGATAAATTTGGTGATGCTATACTGAGAACTTATGATGAACATGTTGTTAAAGATTTAAGTGAGCTTTTTAGCCGTCATCCAAAGCTATTTTTTAAGTTTTTAGCTCCGGGCACAAAAAGATATAGGGGTGGCAAGGAAGAGATTTTTGAGAATATAAAAAGATTAGGATTGGAATATGCCTATGATATTCATGAGAAGGGTATTGAGATCAAAGATAAGGGTCTTTACCTAAAAGGTTTACCCTTACAGGACCTTTATCGTTCTGATTTAATAAATAGTGATAAAGTAGAAGGTTTTGATAGATTTCAAGCTTTAGCTGAATCAGGTAAATATCTAAGAAAAATACATGATGAACACGGTGGAGTGGGAGAAGTTCTTGCTGGAGATATTATCTTTAAGAATCATGAAGATGGTGAAGTTAGTGAGCCAGTTTTAAATATGCCTGATATTGTTTTTAACAAAGATAAAAAGATTGGTGAAAAAGAAAAGAAAGCTACTGATATTCTAGACTTTATTATGAGTATTGGATCAGAAGAATTTAGACGTTCTAAGGGTGATTTTGACAGTGTTAAGAGAGCCATGAGTACAATTCTAGAGAACTATAATGATAAAGCAGTGATTAAGTTAGTTAAATCATATATTAAGAGAGGAAGATTAACTCTGTTAGGCGATAAGACATCTACAGCTGTTAATTTACCAAAAGATGGCTTTACCACTAAAAATAGAGGAATATTTACTAAACACAATGAAGCTAGAGTAATTAATGATAAAGATCTAGAAGCTTCACTTAAAAACATAGGACTAGAAGTTTGTGAAGAGATCGGCAGGGAAGATGAGTCTAGGAATTAAGCCCAGTCTCTTATAATGGGTATATTGAATGACTTTGGTTCGAACTTTGTCCGCGACCCCGAGCAAAACATCAAAATTGAGCCGAAAGGCTCTTTTTTCTTAGGTTAAGGGCCCTAAAGGTAATTAATAAATTTTAAGTATATAGGAATAAATTGTTCTAATTATCTTAGTATTCTTAAAATATCAATTATTCGGTATAATATAAATATTGATTTAATATCATTAATAATATGTCATTTGTTATCATGACGGTTGGCAAGACTCACTCAGGCAAAACTACTTTCGGCAAGGAGATAGCCAAGAAATTGAAGCACGTTTGCCTGTTAGATTCTGATGAAATAGCCGAGTTCTTAAGGGATAAATACCCAGACTTATATGATAAGGACTTTGTTAAAGGTTCTAACGAATTAGCTTCTGGATACCACCTAAAACGAATGGTTGTATTAGATGTTTACCGACAAGCTTTAAAAACAAAATTACCAATCATTTCAACTAGTGCGAATTCAACTAAAAAAATAAGAACTGAAGTTAGACGTTTGGCAAAAAAATCTGGCAGAAAAGTAATTATGGTTTATTTTAATTTGCCAGAAACCTTATTGGTAGGTCGCATTAAAGCATCTCAGCGTTCGCAAAAATGCCTCTATCACTCTAAAGACTTTATTGATTTACTTGTTAATAAGCAGAAACAGCGTTTTGAAGCCCCAAATAAAAAGGAAGCTGATTATTTTTTGGAAATTACAGATGAGGTTTCTGGGGTAAAGGCATTTAAAGAAGTGATAAAATTACTTAAAGAACAGGTTGTTTAAGTTATTATTCATAATTACAATGATTTTTTTAAAACCAGATATGAAAAAAGATGTTATAAAAGCTATAATTGATCATAAACTTTTATATATTTCACCTAATATTGATGAGAAGGATTGGATTTTGTTGAAAAATAACAGCCGTACCCCAATCTTTTTAGATACTTCAAAATTTATTTCTTTTCCAGACCTATTAGAGCAAGTGAATCGTCTCATTATCGAGATAATTGAAGATAAATCTATTATTTTTGACCAGATAATCGGTATTCCTTATGGTGGGTTGCCATTTAGTTACGGTGTCACCAGCATGTTAAGAGTTCCGGGTCTAAGCATTAGGAAAGAGGGTTATAAGAATTATAGCACTCAGGGCGAATTACTCGGTGAATATCAGGCAGGAGATAGGGTTTTAATGATTGAAGATGCTACCGTGACCGCCAAGACTGTAATTGAATTTGTTAATAAATTACAAGCCAGTAACTTACAAATTAACGATGTTATCACTGTTTTAGATATTGAAAAATCTGCTCGAGAGAATTTAGCTCAGTTAGGAGTAAATTTGCACCCCGTGTTCACTTGGAGAGAATTATATGAGACTTATAAAGAGGAATATCCAGACCTTATTAGCGCAGATATGAAAATATTTCTAGACAAGTTTGTTAATTAATTAAGCTCTGAAAATATGCAAGCAATTATAGATTTAGCCAGAGAGTTGGCTATTAGTGAAATTAATAAGTACGGCGTCCCCAAAAAGGAACACTTTGTTTTGGCTAATGAAAAAGGCCAACAGTTAGCTAAAGCTCTCGGTGCAGATAAAGACATAGTCTTGCTTGGCACTATGTTAATGGATTTAAAGATAGGGCAGTGCATACAAGAGGGGCGGCTAGCAGAACACGTCAAAGACAGTTCTTTAGCTGCTCAAGAATTTTTGAAACAATTTGATTTAGATGATGAAGTTTTTAAAAAAATAGTTAGTTGTATTGAGTCGCACCACGGAGTAGAAAATTATTATTGTTTGGAGGCAGAAATTTGTGCTAACTCTGATTGCTATCGATTTTTAAGTCCTGAGGGATTTTTTCATGGTCTGATGATATTTGGTAATAGAACTACAAATTTTAATGAAGTTTTAAGTAATTTAGATAATAAAGTAGAGGAAAAGTATAATATTATATCTTTAGATATCTGCCAACAAGAAGTAGAAGACAATTATCACACTTTCAAGAAATTAATCAAAAATGCCACAAGATAGTAAGTTTTGATTTTTTTAATTAGCTATTTAAGCTCTAGCGCTTGGCTTTTAGATTTATATGTACACAAACGAGCATTTTAGCTCGTTTTTGTTAGTTTACTTATAAAATAGTTCAATATTTACTTCACTGGAGTGCTTACTTTTGCCATAAAACTTAATTTAAGTCAAAAGCTCTGAATTACTGGTAAAATATGATTAAATTTTGTATAATACTTCTGTGTTTGAAAGTTTTTAAATTTTTTATATGAATACAGAAAAAAACGAATTAAAGCCAACATCTTTTCCGCAAATGGAGGCGGAAATTTTAAATTTTTGGGAAGAAAACAAGATTTTCCTAAAATCAGTAGAACGTGAAGCGCCTCAAGGGGATTATGTTTTTTATGATGGTCCACCTTTCGCTACCGGCACGCCACACTACGGACATATTGTGGGTCAAATAATGAAAGATGTGGTTCCGCGTTATTATACAATGCACGGTTATCGCGTGGAAAGAAAATGGGGCTGGGATTGCCACGGCCTGCCCATTGAGAATATTGTTGAAAAAGAATTAGGGATGGGCAGCAAGAAAGATATTGAAAATTTAGGCATTGAGAAATTTAACAACTACTGCCGAGAAAAAGTATTAACCTATGCTCCAGCCTGGTATGAAATGGCCAATAAGTTGGGACGCTGGGTAGATATGAGCAACCCGTACAAAACGATGGATATTGACTTTATGGAGTCTGTCTGGTGGGTCTTTAAAGAATTATGGGATAAAGGCTTGATTTACAAAGATTATCGCTCCATGCATATCTGTCCGCGCTGCGAAACCACTTTATCTCAATCGGAGGTGACCGAGGGCTATAAAGACATTAAAGATTTATCTTGCACTGCCAAATTTGAGCTAGTGGATGAACCGGGAGTTTTTGTCTTGGCCTGGACAACCACTCCCTGGACTTTGGTTGGGAATGTGGCTTTAGCGGTTGGTAGTAGCATTAAGTACGTCAAAGTAGAAAGCGAAGGTGTTAAGTATATACTGGCCCAGGAAAGAGTGTCTGAAAATTTTAAAGATAAGGAGTATCGGGTGATTGAAGAAATGGATGGTGCCGCTTTGGTGGGCAAGAAGTATCAACCGTTATTTGACTATTACGCTAGCGATTCAACTCTAAATAATGTTGCTAACGGTTGGCAGATATATCCAGCCGATTTCGTTACTACTACTGACGGTGTCGGTATTGTCCACATTGCTCCTGCTTTCGGTGAAGATGATATGAAGCTTGGTCGGGATAATAATCTGCCCTTTGTTCAACACGTTGGTTTAGATGGTATTTTTAAAGCAGAAGTTAAAGATTTTCAGGGCCTTCACGTTAAGCCGGCAGACGATCACACCTCTACTGACATTGAGATAATTAAATATTTAGCCGGACGTGGTCTATTGTTCTCTAAGGCTAAATATGAACATAGCTACCCTCATTGCTGGCGTTGCGACACTCCTCTTATCAATTACGCTACTTCCTCTTGGTTTGTGGCCATCACTAAAATTAAGGCCAAATTGTTAGAAACCGCCAAAGAGATTAATTGGTCCCCAGATTATTTAAAGGAAGGTCGTTTCGGCAATTGGTTGGAGGGCGCCCGTGATTGGTCTATTTCTCGCCAAAGATTTTGGGCTAGCGCTATTCCAATCTGGGAATGCAGTTGCGGAGAACGTCTAGTGGTTGGAGGAGTTAAGGAATTAGAAGAATTGTCCGGCGAAAAGATTACTGACATCCATAAAGATAAAGTGGATAAGATAAAATTCAAATGTCAGAAATGCGGTCAATTAATGGAAAGAATTCCTGATGTTTTAGATTGCTGGTTTGAATCAGGCTCCATGCCTTACGCCCAACTACATTATCCCTATGAAAATAAGGAAAAATTTGATAATAATTTTCCAGCCCAATTTATTGCCGAAGGCATAGACCAAACGCGGGCTTGGTTTTATTATCTCCATGCTATTGCTAGTGGAATTAAGGATATTCGCGCCTTCAATAATGTTATTGCTAATGGAATTGTTTTAGCCGAAGATGGCAAGAAGATGGCCAAAAAATTAAAGAACTATCCTGATCCAATGTTTGTCTTGGAAAAATATGGAGCTGATGCTCTGCGCTCATATTTATTAGCGTCACCGGTAATGCTTTCTGAAAATTTGAATTTTTCAGAGAAAGGAGTTGAAGAGTCTTTACGCAAAAATGTGATGTTGTTGTGGAATGTTTATAAATTCTACGAAATGTATGCTGAAGAAAGAGATAGTAATGCTGTAATGGCACAACCAAATTCTAACAATGTTTTGGATATTTGGATTACAGCTAAACTCAATTTATTGGTAGCCGAGGTGATGCAGGCAATGGAAGGCTATAATCTGGTTAAAGCTATGCGACCAATTACCGAATTTATTAACGAGCTTTCAACTTGGTATCTCCGTCGTTCGCGTGATCGTTTCAAGGATGAAGCTGGGGCGGATAGAGTCCAGGCTTTAAGCACCATTAGTTATGTGCTAGGCAGATTATCAGTAGTAATTGCTCCTTTTATGCCATTTATGGCTGAAAACTTGTGGCAAAAAGTGACTGGATATAATTTCCAGGATGGCGAAAAATCAGTTCACCTTCAGTCTTGGATCAAGGCTGATGAGGATATTCAGTCGAAAGAAATCTTAGAAAAGATGTATTTGGTTCGCCAGGTGGTAGAGTTGGGTTTAGCGAAGAGAGATGAAGCTAAAATTAAAGTTAGACAGATGCTTAATCGGGCCATTGTTAAGGGTCCAGACTCTAAAAATATCAGTGGTCAAGAATATCTAAACTTAATTGCGGATGAGTTAAATGTTAAAGAAGTGAAGTGGCAGATTGGTGGTGATGATAATCTGTCCGTTGAGCTTGATTTAGAGATAACCCCAGAGTTGAAGCAAGAGGGTTCAAAACGTGATTTAGTGCGCTTTATTAACATGTTGCGCAAAGACTCAAATCTTTCGGTTAACGATCGTGCTCAGATTTATATTAGTGGCGCTAACGCTGATTTACAAGCCTTACTTAATATTATTGGGGAAGCCATCAAAAAAGATACTCTATGTGATGAATTAATCATAACCGATGATGTATCGGCGATTGACGATAAGAGAGAAGTGGCCTTGGATGGTAATAAAATCTGGTTAGGCGTAAAACTAATTTGATAACCATAATTGCGATCATAATCCTATTTACTCTACAGGTCAGAACACAAAAACAGGTTTTTAATACCTGTTTTTTGTTTTAATATTAGATATATTTAAGTTAATAGGAGGTGTATTAAACAAACTAATGAAAAAAAATCTAGTTAAGCTTTGTATTAGAGGCAAAGGTCGAGTAAGTGAATTATAAATAATTAAAATTAACATATAAAAATATGAAAAAAATTACATTAAGTTTGGGTGCCCTGGCTTTAACCATTGGTGCAACCAGTATATTCGCTAGCTCAGCTTTAGCTTATCAGGGTGACTCTACAGTTAAGGGTCCAAATTATTCAGCCGATCGTCATACCGCTATGGAACAGGCTTTTGCAAATAATGATTACAATGCTTGGAAGAGTTTGATGAGTGGTAACGGTAGGTTTTTACAAGTAGTAAATCAGGATAATTTCTCCAAATTTGCTGAAGCTCACAAACTATCCGCTGAAGGAAAAACTATTGAGGCTCAACAACTACGTAAAGATTTGGGGTTGGGTTTACGTAATGGATCAGGAGCTAGTCAACACACAGGAAATCACTCCGGTGTTAACACCAATAGACAGGGCCGGGGATTAAATCGCTAAATTTAAATTTATTACCAATAACATCTAGATACACACCAAGCTCGGTAAAGACCGAGCTTGGTGTGTCGTTAACCATATTTTGCTATAATAAGCATATGAATGAAAAAGATACATATTCTGACGAAGAAATTATTGAGCTTGTTAGGTCTAAAGATCAGGAACTTTATGCCGTCATAATGACTAGATACCAGGATAAGCTTTTGCGCTATGCTTTTAGCTTAGTTAAAGATGAGCAAAATTCAGCTGATGTCGTTCAAGAATCATTCATTAAGGCCTTTATTAACCTCAATGGATTTAACACCAAAAAGAAGTTTTCTAGTTGGATTTATCGCATTGTTCATAACGAAGCAATAAATGCAGCTAAAAAATATAGAAAAGAAATACCCATCTTAGATAATGTGGATTTTCAGAGTAGTGAAAATTTAGAAAAGGATTTTGAGCGTCAAGAAATTATTGATCAGGTTGAAAAATGTTTTGAAAAAATACCCTTGTTATACGCCGAACCGCTACGTTTGTATTATATTG
Organism: uncultured bacterium; assembly: GCA_938003925.1. Taxonomy (GTDB): domain Bacteria; phylum Patescibacteriota; class Patescibacteriia; order Patescibacteriales; family UBA12465. The sequence continues at coordinate 13,310 of CALKWQ010000015.1, read as the reverse complement.
ACGAAAAATCCTATGAAGAAATAAGCGACATCTTGAGATTACCAATGGGCACAGTGGCGACTAGGATTAGTCGTGGAAAAATATTAATAAAACACATATGTCAAAAGAATTAAACAGCATCTCTGGCAATGTCATGAATGAGATACGCTTAGGTAGGTTAAAAATGCGCCCTAAAATATATTTCATTGCTGGATCAATTTTAACATTTATTGGTTTAGTGTCATCTATTTTAAGTTCAGTTTTTTTAATTGGTCTATTGAGATTCTCTTTGCGAACGCACGGGCCAATGGGGGAATATAGGCTTGCTCAGATAGTAGAAAGTTTTCCTTGGTGGATTTTAATATTAGCGATTTTGGGGTTAGCGATTGGCCTTTGGCTAGTGCGTCGTTATAATTTTTCTTATAAGCTAAATTTTAAATTGGTAATTTTTTGGTTTATTGCCGTTCTAGCTGTTGCCGGCTACCTACTTGATACTACTGGTTTAAACGAAATTTTTTACCAACGTGGCTATATGAATAAAATATATAAGCAAGAAAATGGTATCAATTTCGGTAATGGTAGCGGAGAAGGGCGACAACTCAACCACTATAATCAAATAAAATATAAATAATAAAAAAAATACTTATGAAAAAAAATAAAATCATAGTTCTCGCGGTAGTTGTGATAGTAATTTTTGTTGCTACCGCAGTAGTTATGCAAGGCGGTAAAACTATTATCCGAGGCGCAGACGAGAGTGTGATAACAAATAACAAAGAAGACAATATCAATGTTGTAGATAGCGATGATTATATTGTCGCTCACCAGCAAATAGCTAATTTACCAATGGAAAATTTAAGCACGGAAGAAAGAGATGGCTTAATAATGATGAGGGAAGAAGAAAAGTTGGCCCATGATGTTTATATCACTTTATATGAAAAATGGGGTATTAACGCTTTTAATAATATAGCAAAAAGCGAGTTAACTCACACTGAATCCGTTAGATACTTATTGGAAAAATATGGTATTGCGGATCCAGTTCAAGAAAATACCGTTGGAGTTTTCTCAAGTCAAGTGTTCTCTGATTTGTATAACGAATTAGTAAATAAGGGGGAGGAATCTCTGATTTCAGCCCTAATTGTTGGTGCCACTATTGAAGATTTGGATATTAAAGACTTAAAAGAACTATCTTTAAAAGTTGATAATCAAGATATCTTAGAAATCTACGCTAATTTAAGCAGGGGCTCCCGCAATCATTTAAGATCATTCTCTAAGCAACTAGCAAAGCAGGGTGAGACTTATTCAGCTCAATATTTATCTCAAGAGGAAATTAATGATATTTTAAATTCAAGTCAGGAGAGAGGAAATAATTAAGTATAAATTATCCACAATAGCCTAATTTTGTCATCAATGCGATTTTTTTGCTATAATTAGTTATATAATTAATAATTAAAGTTATGCAAAAAAATCAGACGATAATTGCCCAAACTATTAGTGGTGGTTTAAAATTTCTAGCAATAACAACTTTTTTTCTTGTAATTATAATTGTTATTATTCCTTTCTTTTTGAGCGTGATTAAAGGAAAAGATATCCCGCCCGTCGATGATTCCAAATTACAACTCCAGGTAATTAATATTCCGGACGCAGACAACGCTTTTTATGATTTAGATAAAACGAGAGATTTGATTAATATAAATAACATACCTAAGGGGAAGAATCTTGCCACTGACTATTTAAAAAGCGACGAGTGGGACCAGGCAGTAGTTAAAAAGCTTTTAGATGACAATGACAAAGCTTTACAATATTTTACAGACGCTGCTACTAAGAGTAAATTTCAACTACCAGATGCCAACCATCCCGCTAAGATATCTAGAGATATGCCTGTTACCCCGTTAAATAATTGGCGGGAAGCAAGTTGTTTAAGCAGTATAAAGGCAATCTGGTTAGCTCGCAATGGTGAAGATAAGGTGGCGCTTGATGAAGCTCTCAAGTCAATTGCTATTGGTAATGCCATAGAGAATTCACAGGGATTATTGATTACTTATCTGGTTGGCATCGGGATTAAAGATACTGGTTTGGACACTTTGCAAAAAGTTATTGCCATGATTCCGAGAGATTCTTCAGTTTTAGAAGAATATAAATTAAAATTAGCAAATTATCAAGCAATAGGTAATGCAACACCTTTTGTAACTGAATACCTTATTTCTAAACAGGCCTGGAATAATCTAGAAAGGGACGATAATAATCAATTTGGATTAGTCTCAAAAATTTTAATAAAGAATAAATTTTATTTCAAGAAAAATCTGACTATTAGTTACTACTTTGATTTCTATAATCAACTAGCTGTAGAAGCGGAGAAGGACTGTTTTGATTCAACAAAAGTGCAAGTATCCGCAGAGCCGCGAGTAGAAAATAGTTTAATAAAAATGTACTTTACAGAAAATTTAATCGGTAAATATTCAACCTATATCCCCGAATTAGCCTTAAATAATGCACTAGAAAAAAAGTGTGCAACCGAGAACAAACTTAAGGAAACTATTTTAATGATGAGTAACAGTAAATAATTATCTTGATAGGGTAGACTGATATCAGGAGAAACCTCTAATTATCAACTAATCTTAAATTATGAGCGCTAAAATTGTTTGGATTTTTGGACCCAGTGCTGTGGGCAAAGAAACCTTTATTAGATACGTAAAGAATAATCAGTCACCAGCGCTGTTAGCTAGACTAGGTTGGTTGGAGAAACAAATTGTTGTTTGCCAGGAAAGCTTAGATTGGGTAGTTCAGGCAGACGATGACGGCAATGAATTGCGGCGTCAGGATTTAAGTAAAATTATTGAAGCTTACGCACAAAGTAATAGGGAAGCCGTTATTGTGATTAAAGGTCAAGATTTAGATCTGGATTATGACACGCTTAACAAAACTAAGAAATTGCTAATTAATGACGAGCACGAGATTATTTTTTTGTCCGTTGATTTTGATACTTTATATCAGAGATATAAGACTAAAAAATGGTGGCGCAAAACCATGACCAAGGAAGTTTGCAGGGATTGGGCAAAAGAGCAAATAAAAGCTTTAATGGAACATGAGGGACTAGGCTTTAAAATCACGGCCTTAGACAGTAGCAGTGATCAATATTTAGAGACCACTTTCCCGCCACTACTATAATATTATAGCTATTACTGCAGTCACTAGCTTTTATTTTTAAGTTCGTAATTTTAAAATTAAAAATATGATTATCAAATGGGTAGCCAGGATTAGCGCCCTGGGGCTGTTAATTTTTACTCTGCCGTTTTATTTTGGCTACGGCAATCCTTTGCCCTTTATTAATCCAGATTATTCCTGGTGGGAAAACCTAACGCTCACTATGATGCCTATAATTTTCTTTGGCTTAGCTTGGGGTTGGAAAAATGAGAAAATAGGTGGCCTATTGATAGTAATCGCTGTTATTTTAAGCTGGACAATAGGCTGGCTAACGTCAGCTAACCTAAGTATTAATTTACTTGCCCCCTTATTTCCGGGAATTTTATATTTAGTGGCGGGTTATAAAAAATGATTTGATGTTTATCAAGTGGTCAAATTATTGACAATGTGACTTGATTCTGTTATATTGCTTAGTCCAGTCTTTTATTGTTTCATTTAAAACTAATTGCCATGAAAATGTTAGTAATACAGTCGATACCTTATGTCCTAGAATTGGTTAGGGAAGAGTTAAATATTGCTTTCCCGCAATTAAACGGGCAGGTACTATACGAAAGTGAGTTTGAAAAATCCTTGGAAGTGGTACCAAAAACGCAAGACTTAGTAGTTATCACTAGTGATTTTTTTCACGACAAAGAAGACATACTCTTTAGACGCGAAGAAAAAAACAGCGGTCGCTTAGCCCAAGAGATTAAGAAAATTAACCCGCGAGCCCGTGTTTATGCCTTCTCCAGCTGTCAGCCTCTATCAGCGGAATATCTGGACGGATTTTTCCGCAAAAGTTCAGGTGGTGATAATACCCTGGAAGAAATTACCAAAATAGTGAGAGAGCTTGGCCTAGTCTAGCTCTTCGTTGGCAAGATTTAGCCTGTTCTTAAACAAGAATAGGCTTTTTTATTAACTTCACCATAGACAAAAGCTGTCTTTAGTAGTATTTTTATAATATAAAGATTTAAAAATAAATATATGGAAAAAAATAAATTGGTAACGATGGGCGCGATTTTAGGTGTTAGTCTGGTGTTAGCAGCTTTAATTATTGCTGGAACTTTTTTGAACATCAGAAAATTAGATGACTCGCTCTCAGTCTCGGGCTCAGCTAAACAGGCAGTTACCGCTGATGCGGCTCGTTGGACGGGCAATTTTACTCGCGTAGCAGAAGCTTCTCGTCTTAAAGAAGGTTATGCTCAGATGAAGGCTGACGAAAAGGCCGTTAACGCCTTTTTATCTGCTCGCGGCCTAAGTGGTAAATTTGAAATTTCACCAGTTTTTATGTATGAAATTTACAAAAACGACCAAAATGCTCCTAAAGAATATACGTTAACACAAAATTTAGAAGTTAAGTCTGATGACGTGCAGGCCATGAAAGAATTAGCTAAGAGTGTAGAAAAGTTAGTAGAGCAGGGGATTATTTTTTCAGCTAGTCCCGTAGAATACTATTATAATCAGCTGCCAGCTGTCAGGATTTCACTTTTACCAGAGGCAATTAAAGATGCAGCGGCGCGAGCCGAAGCAATTGCTGCTAGCAGTGGGCAACGAGTTGGCACGGTTAAATCAGTTAGCATGGGGGTGGTGCAAGTTATGCCGGTAGGAGCTATTGAAATATCAGATTATGGCTCTTACGACACTTCCAGTATTGAAAAAGAAGTGATGGTTACAGTAAAAGCTACTTTTGGTTTAAAGTAAAAATCTGGTTTAAGAATTAACTAATTCGGTATTACACAAAAAAACCGCTTCTAATTAGCGGTTTTTTGATTGATATTGTTTAAATAGAATTGTTTATAGTTGTTTTTGATGATGTCGATTAACCAGCCAATAAGAGAATCCGATCGCTACCACCGCTAACGCTAAGGCGATAATATGCCAATAACTGTCTTTACTGGCGTCTATAATGATGAATTTACGTGCCACTGCGATTAGGGCAGTAGCTAAAACCAATTTAATAGGAATAACATCGGTACGTATATACATGGCAATATTTTGGAAAATCTCTACAGCTATCAAAACCAGCATAATCTCACTGAATATTTGGAAAAAACCCTTGGTGTCAAGGATGAAACCAGTGTCACGTAGGACCTGATAGATAACTAGTAGGGAGCTGATGGTGCCCAAAATAATCACCAAAACCGTTAAGATGGCTAAGGCCTTAATAGAAATAATGATGATATCGTGCAGCCAGCACATGAAACGTCCGTGTTTTTGAGAATAATCACAATCTTTGACCATAAATATTTAATTTAATTACTTATTCATGGTATTTTAAAAAATCAAGCATGTCAATCTGATAAGGAGCTGCTTAGTTTTCAAGTTTTAAGAATAATGTTATAATCGCTAATATAAAATAATTAAATACAAAATTATGCTCATCCAGGTGTTTATTTTAATCGCTTCTTTGGTGGTGCTAGGTTTTGCGGCCAACTACCTAGTTAATTCCAGTATCAAAATTGCCCGTAAATGGAAGGTGTCGGAACTATTCATTGGTCTAACCATTGTGGCCATGGGTACCTCAGCCCCCGAAATTGCGGTATCAGTCTTCGCGGCTTTAAAGGGTCAGGGAGATTTATCCGTTGGCAATGTTATTGGTTCTAATATTTTCAACTTGGGCTTTATTTTAGGTTTAGTAGCAATTATTGCTCCACAAATAGTGCCTAAAAAAATGGTGCGTCGGGATGGAATGGTTCTATTAGCATCAACGGTCATGATTTTCTTATTCATGTTTGATTTGAAAATAGTATTCTGGGAAGGCTTAATATTATTAGCCTCCCTAGTCTCTTATTTGGGCTTGTTGTGGGCTAAGAAAGACGTCCCTACCGAAGAGGAGCAAAAGGGAGAAGTGGGCAACTGGAAAGATTACCTAATTTTTATAGTCAGTCTAGTGATTTTGGTAAAGTCGTCAGATTTTACAGTTTCAGCAGCGGTTTATATTGCAGAGTATTTCAAAGTTTCTGCTTGGGCCATTGGCGCCACCATTGTAGCTGCTGGTACCAGCTTACCCGAAGTGGCCACTTCCGTGATTGCTACCATTAAGAAAAAGTTCGGGCTGTCCATCGGCAACGTTATTGGTTCGGATATTTTTAACACCTTCGGCATTATTGGTATCAGCAGTGTGATTACGCCTGTAATCCTGCAATCTAAGACCCAAATTTTAGGACTAGCGGATTCTTTATTTTCCGTATTAATTTTGATAGTGACTTTGATTATGTTATTGATTTTTATGAGAACTGGTTGGAAGATAAGTCGCAAAGAGGGTATTATCATTTTTACTATAGCCATTTTAAGAATGGCTTTTGAGATATATGCTGGTCGGATATAAACTTGATTTTATTAATAAAATCATTTAACCTTTAAATTATTATCTTAATTCATACTAATATGGCCAAAAGAAGCACTGGAGTAGGAAAGGGCAAGAAATCCCATTCCCACAAGACTAAGAAGCGTTTAGAAATCAAACGCGTCATGCTGGAAGAAAAGGCAGCTAAAGCTTTAAAGAGAGGTAAGACTAAGTAAGAATAAAAACAGCTGACTCTTAAAAACGACCCCTGCTAAGCGGGTTGTTTTTGTGATGCCGTTCAATTTTGACTTTTATCGTCTTTTATGGGAATATAGAGTGACTTTCATCAGATCTTTTCATTTCTAAGTTAGTAACCATGAAAAAGCGTCAATTTTGGCAACGATATCGCAACGATATCGTGGCTATGCTGGTCTATAATCTAATAGCCGGCGGATTAACTCTTATCTACGAAGTGCTACTAGCTGGTGCTAGCACGGAGCAGTGGCTAGGGGTAAGAATAATCTACACCATTATACGTTTTAGCGGCGCTTTCATGCTAGGCTATTTAATAGACTGGTTTCGCCAACTACTGTCAAAACGTAAATACCTGCTAGCCAAAGCTATAGCTGATTTCTTGGCTCTGTCTGTCTACCAGCTACCCATCTATTGCTTGAGTGCTATTTTGATGGGTGTTCCGATTGCAAGCATACTGATTAGCTCCAGTCTTTACGTAGCAGATAACTTGCTGTTAGGTTGGCTCTACGGTTATATCCTAGACAGAGTAAGAAAGTATTATTCCACTGCTAAGGCCATTATTTAACACAAATAATGGCCTTTTTTATTTGGTCATCTGCTTAATTTTATGCTAAAATTATAGTGTTTATAATATAAATATTTTTATGATAAATAAAAACAAAATAATTCTAAAGCTGGGGGTGTTGGCGATATTATTTCTAGGCTTATATTCATTTAATGTAATAAGGGTTTTAAATACTTTAGGTAGCGGCGGATACTGGTTAAAAGCTAGAGCAGCTCAAGCAACCGGCACTGGTTCTTTAATTAAAATGGATGGTATTTCCTCGGTCTACTATTTAGGTGACGATAACAAAAGGTATGTCTTTCCCTCTGAAAGCGTGTATTTTTCCTGGTATCAAGATTTCAAAGATGTTCTTACTATTCCAGCCACCACTCTACAAAGCTATCCTTTGGGCGGCAACATTGTCATGAGGGCGGGCACCAAGTTGATAAAAATTACCACTGATCAGGCTGTTTATGCCGTCGAGCCCGGGGGGCTACTTAGAAAGATTAAAGACGAAAACCAGGCTAGACGGCTGTATGGTGATAGCTGGGCTCAACGAGTCAGTGATGTACCAGATGCTTTTTTTAATGATTACAGTCTCGGCCCTATCTTAGCGGATAATCAATTTCCTGCGGGCTCACTAATTAAAGCTAACACGGAAAACGCCTATTATTACTACGATGGTGCTACTTTTAGAAAAATTACTAGTGCAGAAGCTTTTCGGGCTAACCGTTTTTATACAAATTACATTTTGGAGTCTAATCAGAGCATAACTAATAACGGTGAACCCTTGCAAAATGGTGACCAGGTGCTGTTAGCTTTAATTAAAGAGAGAGTTAGATCAAATAGCGTCAATGGTTCTGTAAACATCGGCGCTAATTCTAGTAGCACCCCAATTGTTATTGGTGGTGGAGGAGGAGGGGGCAGTTCTGGTGGTGGTGGCGGTTCCGCAACTACTTGTACTGGCGTCGACACGCAAGTATGCGCTGTCAGCAACGGACAAGGCTTCCAAACTCGTACCTGTACTTTAGGAGTCTGGTCTAATTGGAATAATTGCACTGTCAGTGCCTGTGATAATGGCTATCAAATTACTGATAACTCTTGCGCGGCCATGACTTGCAGCGGTAGCTCTAGCCAAAGTTGTAGTATCGACAATGGTCTTGGCACACAAACTAGAACCTGTACTTTAGGCACTTGGTCAGACTGGAACGCTTGTGCTTTAGTTTCCTGTAATAACGGCTATCAACCTAATGGTAACGCCTGTGTGGCTAGCGGTAGTAATTTAGATTTAGCCTACCAACAACGCTTAATTCATAATCAAACATTAGCCATACCCAGCAATGCCATCAATGGCGATGTGGTTGGAAAAATTAATAACTTTTGGCCAACTTGGGACGGCGCTACAGTTAGCTACACCCTAGTAGGTCAGGGTAGTGCTTTTAGTATTGATAGTGAGGGCCAAATCACTTTGATTGATAATACAGCCTTAAATGGACAGAATAATATTATCATCAATGTTCAGGCGCAAAATCAGGCACAACAAATCTACGAAACCGCTCAGATTAACGTCAAAATATTGCCCGCCGCTGACACTTATTTTATCGACCCCAGTGTAGCGGTGAGCGGTAATGGTAGTAGAGAAAACCCTTATAAAAACTGGAGTGATGTGTCTATAGCGGCTGGTAAAAATTATCTACAGAAACGCGGTACCCAGGCTACCATCAACGCGCGCATCAGTATCTTCGCTAACAATATACTACTTGGTGCCTATGGCAGCCATGATGATAGACCAGTAATAATTGCCCACAATCTTACCGGCAGTAACAACGGTGCTATCGGTATTGGTGGTAATAATACTACTATTCGCGACCTTGATATTGACGCCCAGCTTTCTACTAGCAGTATCTACATAGGAGCAAGCACAGATACAACAATAGACAACTGTCGCCTACAAAACAGCGAATGGGGTTTACGAACTATGATTAGTGGTGATGGCACTAAAATTATAAATTCAGAAATAGCTTATATTGGTGATGATGGTCACTATAACCAGAATCATAATAACATGGAGATTGCTCATAATTATATCCACCACGTCAATCAAAAATGGAATGAAAATAGCTACTGGTATAATGGTAAAACCGAGAATGAATCTCCTGGTGATAGCATTCAATTAAATGGTACTGCTTTCGGTTTTAATATCCATCACAATATCATGGACCGATCAGATACCGGTAACAAATTCTGTGTCCTAGTGGGTCTACTATCTAGCCCCACTAATACCAACGGCCTATTAGAACATAATTATTGTAAAATGGGTCTTGGCACTCAAGGGTTTTATGTAGAGAGGGGTGCTGTAGGGATAAAAATAAGGTATAATACCTTTAAGGACGGTCGAGGCGTCTTTACCCACGCCACCGATTTAAATGTTTCCTACAACTTATTTCTAAATTCTCGCGCTTCTTTTGGTGAGCCTAACTCTAGTTATGTGGTTTACAACAACGTCTTCTACGATACAGCTGTAGATTTATATTCTGTTTCTATGTGGCGTGATAATCTGGATTTGCGTAATAATATTTTCTTTTTTACTAACGATACCGCCTACGGACTGCAGAATTCATCAACATACACCGTCATCACTGAGCACAATCTCTACTATCCTAACTTTAGAGGCGCTGGTAGTTCAACCACTAATATTATTGCCGATCCTCTCTTTATTAATCCCAGTGCTGGAGATTTTCGCTTGCAGGCCAATTCGCCAGCTATCGGGGCAGGGGTTAATGTTGGTGAAACTCATGATTTTTACGTTACTCCTCTAACTAATAATATCAATATCGGTTTATGGCAAAATTAAATTTTTTAATTTTGTCTAAGCATCAACGCTCTATGGGTAAAAATAAAGTCACTATCATCGGCGCCGGTTTAGTCGGCAGTACGGCTGCTTACGGCCTTATCGCCGCCAACATCACAGAAGAGATTGCTTTAATTGACCTCAATAAAAAATTAGCCGTGTCGCAAGCGATGGATTTGCAGCACTCTGTGCCTTTCTGGGGTTATACAGAGGTAAAGGCTGGTGATTATAGCGATATCAAAGATAGTCATGTAGTAGTAATCACTTGCGGGGCTGCCCAAAAACCTGGAGAGACTCGCTTAGATCTGTTAAAGAAGAATTCCGGCATCATTAAGAGTATTATGCCGGAAATATTCAAGCGTAACCCTAATGCGGTGGTGATTATGGTTACTAACCCGGTAGATATTCTGACTAACATTGCGATTAAGATGTTCCCAAGTAAAAAAAATCAAATTTTTGGTTCCGGCACCATCTTAGACACAGCCAGATTCCGCTTTCTGCTCGGAGAAAAGATGAGTGTTAATCCTAAAAGCATTCACGCTTATATTGTGGGCGAACATGGAGACAGCGAAGTGCCACTGTGGAGCACTGCTACAGTAGGCAACACTCCTATTAATCGCTTCTCTAAAATATCTAACCGAGATAAAAAACGTATTTTTGAACACGCTAAGAATGCTGCCTATGCTATTATTGAGGGTAAGCAAGCCACTTACTACGCTATTGCGGCCGGTATCGTCAAATTAACCAAGGCTGTCTTGTATGACAAAAAAACGGTTTATACCGTATCTCATACTTTAAACGGAGAATTGGGGATTAAAGGAGTTTCTTTGAGCCTACCAATGGTAATCGGAGCTAAAGGTATTATTCGCAAAGTAGACATGGATATTTCCGCTGAAGAAAAAAGATTACTCCAACGTTCAGCCGAAAAATTAAGAACAGCCGAAAAAGATTTGCAATAAAACAATCACTTTAAAATAACAATTAGACTGCAGTTAGAAGCAGTCTTTTTGTTAATCTTTTCTTTATTTTGTCTGGTTTATCTAGTATAATTAAGTTCGGTATGAAATCCGTATTACGCTATCTCTACAAATCAATATTAATTTTACTATTCGCTGTACTATTACTATTAGCGGCCGGCTTCTTTGCTGTGCGCTGGGGCTGGACTAATGTAGCCGGGGAAGAAGATTTTAATTCAGCCGCCTATAACGAAATTGCGGTAACAGCGCCAGTAGCGGAATTTATTTCACCCGGATTACCTGAAAATCTATCTATCTATGGCGAGCACGAGCAATTAAACTGGTGCCGGCTGGGCGCGGCTGCCGAAGCTTCTCCTTATGATGCTGCCGGTATGCTGCAGGCTTATCTCTTCTCCAAGTCGGAAGAGTTATTAAAACGAATGCTGCTAGCTCTAGAATTACGTTTAGGGCAGGGTAGTGCTTTTAGTGTTGCACTAAGTAACTGTCGCAATGAAGTCGGAGAGTGGAATGAAGTTAGATTGGTAGAAGTTCTAAATCAAACGACAACCAACAGTGCCTACACCTGGCAAAACAGCGAACACTGGCAAATAATTAAAGAGGCAATTATCAAGGATCAAGATAAGATTGAGCGAGCGGCTAATGCCACTGGAGTACAACCACGCCTGTTAGTCTCTGTCGCTATAGTAGAACAACTACGCCTATACTATACTCAAAGAGAATTTTATGAAAAATTTTTTAAACCACTGAAGATTTTAGCTAATGCCAACAAAATGGCCTGGGGCGTAATGTCGATTAAAGAAAAAATGGCCATACAAACAGAACAACAATCGATTAATCGCGACTCACTCTTTTATCCAGGCGACCCTTACGCTGATTTATTAAAATTTGATAAAAACACCGATGAAGCCAAGGAGCGTTACCGTCGCTTAACCGACGAAAAAGATCATTATTACTCCTATCTCTACGGAGCAGTGATTATCAAACAACTGCAAGAACAGTGGCGGCGAGCCGGTTATGATTTACAGTACCGACCAGAAATTATTGCCACTCTTTTTAATATCGGCTTTAATCATTCTCAGCCCAAAGCTAACCCCAGCGTGGGTGGCTCTACGCTGGATATTAATGGGGAAAAATATTTTTTTGGCTCCTTGGCCTATGAGTTCTACTATTCAGGAGAATTGGCTGAAGAATTTCCTTTTAAATAAGTTTAATTTTTTATGATTAACTATTACCAGCGCAGTATTAAAGATAGCAAAATTAAAGATTTACAGGTCTATCAGCCCGGCAGCCTGATTTTAGTTAGTAGCCCCAGCGAATTGGAGCTAAATGAGTTGGCTGATGAATTTAAACTAGAAAGGGATTTATTGTCCGATGCTTTAGATCCTTACGAAGTGCCACGCATGGAAATTGAAAACAACGCCGTTTATGCTTTTGTACGTATTCCCAGTGAAGACGGCCGTCGGACCTCAACCCTACCTTTATTACTCATCGTTAGTGCTGGTTTTTTAATGTTGGTAGCACAAAAAGATTTAGATTTTTTGTTTAAAGATTTACGTAAGCGTGCCGATTTTTTCACCACTCAACGCACTAAGTGCTTTTTACAAATATTCGGTGAGATACAAGCTGATTACCACCAAGCCTTAACCAGGATTAATAAGAAAATTAATTACTTTTCTTTAAATACTGGCAAGATTAGTGATCAAGATATTGCTAACTTTGTTAATTTTGAAATCATTTTGAATGAATTTTTAAGCGCCCTAGTACCTATCCGTCATATTCTCAGCAATACTTCTAGCGGAAAAACCTTAAATTTCTACCATGACGACGAAGAAATGTTGGAAGACCTGCGTTTACACAACGACCAGCTAATTGAGCGCTGTAAAAGCAATTTAACCAATTCTATTAATCTGCGCCAAGCTTATGAAGTTATTTCTACCAACCGCCTAAATAGGACCATGAAATTACTAACTGCGATGACAGTCATTTTAGCCCTACCGACGATGGTAACTAGCTTTTACGGCATGAACGTCGGATTACCCTTTTCTGGCTCGCCTTACGTCTTCTGGGGCATTCTAGGGGTCGTTATGGGCTTGATTGGCCTACTCTTGCTTATCTTCCGTAGCAGAAAACTACTCTAACTAAAGATAATATAAAAAATGGACCGCTCATCAGTCCTGTTTTTATATTCCGTTTTCTAATCAATAGCTTGGAAACACTATGCCAACATTTCAGCTGGGG
>CALKWQ010000014.1 GCA_938003925.1 uncultured bacterium | reverse complement strand
CCTCGTGGTGCAAATTCAGATGGTAGTCTGAATTTACCTGAGGGTAGTCAAGCCAATCCGGCTGTTAGTTGATAGGAGATATTACTAAATGTTTAAGCTAAAGCACGCCTTTTGTGAAGGCGAGGGCAACGGTGCTACCGGTGGAGCCTCGTCTGATGATTTAGCCGCTTTGCAAGCTCAATTGCAAGAAAGCGCCGCCGAATTAGATCGCCTACGCAGTCACAGTAAAAAATTACTTGACGAAAAGAAAACACTGAAGAGTGCTTTAGACAAATTTGGTGATGTCGATCCTGAAAAATTTACCACTATGCTTAAACAGCTTGAGTCTTCTGAAGAAGCTCGTTTGTTGGCAGAAGGTAAAATTGATGATGTAGTAGCAAAACGGTCCGAGCGTAAAATTCTTGATATTCAAAGTAAGTTAGAAGAGCTGTCTAACACGAATAAACGACTCGACGAAGAAAAAGCTACCTGGCAAAATAAGTATAATTCTGCTATCGTTGATCGCCATCTGCGTGTGGCCGCAGAAAAAGCTGGTGTTTTACCGTCAGCTATCGACGATGTGCTCGCACGTGCGAAAGGTGTTTTCTCTGTAACTGACAACGACACTATTGAAGCTAGGGATAAAAACGGTAATTTGCTGACTGTGGGTAGCAAAGCTCTAGATGCAAATTTGTTTGTTGAAAGTCTCAAAGAAAGTGCTCCACATTATTGGCCAGTAAGTCGTAGCGGCGGTGCCGCAGGCGGTGCAGGTGGTAATAGTAGAATTGCGAATCCTTTCGTAAAAGGAAGTAAAGATTACAATGTAACTGCTCAAGCGCAGTTGCGGCGTACCGACCCCCAGTTAGCTGATAAGCTGTACGCAGAAGCGCAAGCAGCTAATAGTTAAATTAATGTATAGCTAGTTGTGCTAGCAAATAAACTTACAATCTTGAGGACAATTAAATGGCTGTAGTACAACTTGCTGACATCTACGAACCGACTATCTTTAATGCTGGTGTACAGGAAGCTGCCGTAGAGCAAAATGCTTTTCTGCGTTCTGGCATTATGGTAAGCGATCCTGTCATTGATAATATGGCATCTGGTCCTGGCACTATTGGTGAAATTCCGTTCTTTTACGGTTTGACCCACGATGAGCCTGATTATGTAACTGACGATCCGACCGATTTGGCAACCCCTGCTAAACTCAGTGGTGCTAAGCAGGTCTATCGAAACGCTAATCTGCACAAGTCCTGGTCGACTATGGACCTGGCGCGTGAGCTTGGCTTGATCGACCAGCTTGGTGCAATTACTGGTCGTATTGGCAACTATTG
>CALKWQ010000013.1 GCA_938003925.1 uncultured bacterium | reverse complement strand
CCTCTTTAAAGGAGAAACATCATGACGAAGATTACCGGTTTTAAACACATCACTGTAGAAGGCATCAACGACTGTATCGCACTTTTCTTTAATGAAGGTACAGTAGGTATTATGCATGACGTACCCCATGATGTAGTAAATAACTGCTTATTGCAAACTGATAACAACATACATATCCTCGTCAGTAGTCCTGTAGGCGAAGAAATACACGAGGAATTGCTCCTAGCTAGAATCTTGTTACTGATGTGCATAGCCATCAATAATGATAGCGGTTATTGCTGCCTAGACCATAATCACATTGGAACTAATCCGTGTAATTGCGGTGGTGGCAGCTACTCTATTACCAACATAGAGATCTAACCAAATATTGTCCTAGGCATGACATTAAACTGCCTAACAATAACCTCTGTAAAGGAGAACCGCCATGAAAAACGACAACTTAAACCACGCAGTTTTAGAACTCAAAGTTATTAACAATCAACGCATTGAAGGTCTTATCTCAGACTGTGAATATCTGCTAAAAGTTGTAGAAATAGTTCATCGCGTTGACCTGAACGAGCTCCTCGCAGAGAATGAACTGGAACGAGCTGCTTGTGAAACGCTACTACGTAAGGAACGTCCTGATCTGTTCATAGACTAGTATTGCTAGTATCCTCGAGCTACGGTTCGAGGATACTATGGAGTACTAAAAGTCCTCCTTAGCTGAGGCTAAGTTGAGGCGTAACTACACTAGCCTGTAGTTCACTAAAATATTTCCGCGGGTAGTAACCGCAACTGGCGCACTGGGGCTTTGTTCCCTAGGGGCCGGGCCGGGGTCCGCTCAAATCCAGTAAACGGGGACCCTGAATTGGTGCTAGAAAGAAAATTTTATCTAGCAAAAAATTTTGTATATTTTTAAATTCTCCTATGATATAATATTAAATAGATAGAACAACATCTATCTATAATATAACTAGACAGATTAAAAAATAATAAACCTGCAATAAATCTTGTATATTTTTATATCATTCTATGATATAATATTTATAGATAGAAATAAGTCTATCTATACTACCACAGAAAGGGTAACTAGCAATGGCACAGGCAATTGGATTCAAACACGTAACTGGAGAGGCCGCAGCAAAAGCCATCGAAGTGCTGGACAGCTTGGGGACCCCCGGCATAATCCAGGGCTGTTACACTGAACTGGAGCAGGTACTGATTCCTGGCTTCAAGTACAGCAACTACACCGATGAAGATGAGGCTATCGAAGCTCAAGACGAGCTGGTTGATGCAACACTCATGCTGATGACTGCTTACTTTGCCAATGCGCAGACAATCAGTTACAAGTATGGTCATTACTGTCACACCTGCAAAATCGACGGCGCTACTCGTATCTTCGAAGGCTTGCCACAGTTGAACGGCTAGTATTCAAATAGTGAGCAGGTTAAAATTAATACAACCTGCTCATTATTTTGCGTACTAACGAAATCAACTATGATAAAATTAACCTGTAGATAGAAATTAATCTATCTACGTACTCAACGGAGGTGTCGCCATGACGACCATCAATCAACTGAAAACCGCAATGACTACCGCCCAATCCATCATCGACAGCTTCAAAGCCATCGAGCAACCGGATGTCCTCGAAGCTCGGCGGGCTGAACTTCAGTCCCTCACCAAGGCCGAACTGATCGAAAAAATTCTTACCCTCGAAAAGCCGAAAGCAGACAAGACCGTCAAGGTTGAGGACATCGCCAAAGCCCTCCTGGAAAACCCGGACTGCGCCCTGCTTACCTACGAGCAGATCGCGACCCTGGTACAGGCAGCTTTGCCCGAAGCCAAAACCACGTCCAAATCCATTGCCAGTTACGCCAGCAAGCGGAAAGACGAATGGAACATCGTTACCCGTGAAAAATTCAAAATGAGCCAAGAGGACCTGCTCAGCCTTGCGGTTTGAAGATCGTAAGGCTTGGCTAGACAC
>CALKWQ010000012.1 GCA_938003925.1 uncultured bacterium | reverse complement strand
TATAATGACTGCCGAACGGGAGACCGCATTGAATGTTTCGTTATGTAAAAGGGCCAGGTAAAGATGTCTGGCGTCTAGTTGAAAATAGTGAAGCTGGAATAAAGTCCGCTATAGCTTCTGGAGCTCACTTTACTACTGTTTTGTCTATAGATAAAGACGTAGATAACGATGATACTGAAGCTAAGATAGCTTATAAAGGTCCTCTCTATTTTGATATAGACTCTGAAGACGAAGATGAAAGCTTAATTGATTGTAGAAAGTTATTATTAACTCTATATTCAAGATATGGCGTTAACTTAAATGATCTAGTTATTCACTGCACTGGTGGAAAAGGCTTCCATGTTTTAGTACCACCAAAAGTTTTTGGTACGGATAAAGCTCACAAATTTCTACCGTATACCTACAAAAAAATGGTTCTAGAGTTTAACCTAGTCCATTTAGACTACGGCATCTATTCTGCAGGTAAAGGCAGAATGTGGCGGCTGGAAAATATCAAACGAGAAAACGGACGCTATAAAGTTCGTTTAACGGCAGCGCAAATTTTCTGCTTGTCGTTTGATAAAATTAAAGAGCTAACTTATTTACCCGGCGCGGTTACTCCGTTTAAATTTGGAGCTGTAGAGTACTCAGCCGAGCTAGCAGCTCTTTTTAAACGGTGCGAATTTAAGCCGACAAAGATAGTCGCAGTTCCAGATGAGAAGCTAAAAAAACTTGATAAGGACCCTGCATGTATTAAAAAGCTTTTAGCTCTAGAAGATATAGCTGAAGGCAGACGATTTAATCATGTTATAATGGCTGCGGCATCGTATGCTAAAGGCAGAGGCTGGTCCCAAGATTTTTTAGAAGACGCGGTAACAAAAATTCTTGAAGAATATCCGTCGTCTGTATACAAATCTCTTAAAGATAAGCAGCGCCATGTACGAAGCATATTTAAGTACATGGCTTCGTTGGAGTCATACCAGTTTTGCTGTGATAACATACGCAGGACTGTTAATGTGGCTACAACGCTATGTCCTAATTGTCCTGTTCAAAAAGAGCTTAGTGAGGAAGACTACGACCCTTCTCTAGGTATTGAAGTAGTACATAACTGCTACTTCCGTAGGTCAGAATCTAGCAAAACTCAGTTATCAACTTTTGTAATTATACCTAATTCAGTAATTGAATTTCAAGACACAAGAAATGACACTGAATATACGATTTACACAACTCTAATTTCAGACAATAAACGAGTTGCAGATGTTGTGTTTACACAGCCTGATTGGGCTAGTAAATCCGCGCTAATAAAGAAACTACCGCATCCCGATTTTGCCTACCTGGGAGGGGATACTGATGTGCAACGCTTATTTAAGATAGTATCACAATTAGAAATACCAACAAAAACTGGTGTAAAAGTAATCGGTTTACACAAGGTTAAAGATCAGTGGCACTTTGTTTCTAAAGAAGGCTCACTAAGTGCTAATGGTGTAACAAATGAATTACTGCTAGAAAATGACTATTATTTGCCTACTTCTATATTGTCCACAGTAGAACCGGACTATTATGAAATGCAAAAAATAGTCAATGTCTTGTTTAAGTTTAATGCTATAGAGATAACAGTACCGTTGATAGGCTGGTTTTGTGCAGCCTTTTTTAAAGAGCGTATTTTTGAAATAACAAGGCAGTTCCCGCTACTGTTCATTTTTGGAAGATCGGAAGAGCACACGTCTGAACTCCAGTCACGGCAAGTTATCT
>CALKWQ010000011.1 GCA_938003925.1 uncultured bacterium | reverse complement strand
ACCATTAAATCCGTAACCAGTGGCACCAGAAAAAATTACATTATCAAAATGGTGATCAGCAGATGTGGTCGACCCAACTGCTTCTCCGCCACCATTAAACTTTATGTTTTTAAATTTTATGTAGTTGTGCCCGATGTTAAGCAGTTTTGCTATCGAACCTGGACCGGCTACACTATATCTCTCGCCAGAAATATCCCAGTTAGAATCTACACCGTAGAATCGTATCTCTCCGCCAGAAGATGACCCTGCGTTAGCAGTAGTCAAGCCAGCGGATAAGGTTTCATCGATAGCATTCAGGTGTCGGAGATAAACCATATCTCCGGCTACTGCGGTGTTAAGGGCTTTCTGGAAAGTCAGGAAGGCGGATAACTGGTTTGTACCGCCATTTGTATCGTTGCCATTTACAGGGTCTACAAAGTAACTGGCCATAAGCCCACCACCTTATCTTCGTACTGGCGCAGGGTATCGACTACCACGCCGTCTACGATGATATCCTCGCTGCTGACAAGATGCTCACAATCAACAGGGCAAGCCTCAGTGTGCCGACTGACCTGCACGAGGTTGCAGTTTTCCACCACCGAGTCGGAGGGAGGGGAACAGTTGACCAAATTACAGTCAACGAAAGTAAGTCCAGTCAATCCTATAAGGATTTTCGTGCCCGGAGACTCCTGAGCGAAGTTATGGCCTTTAAGAGTATCTCCACTAACAGCTTGGCAATTAACAATTCGTGCGCCTGAGTAATTAGCCATCAGTAGGCCTCCGAATCGTCATGTCTTGCAGGTTCAATACAATCTCGCCCCGGCGAATTTCATCACTCAAAGAGTCGAAGAAAGGGAGCAAGTAGATAAATATTCCACCGGAAGCAGACATGAACATCGACTTACCTTCAATCAACCAGTCGATCTTTTTTTGATCGTCCAACTTTTCCCATGTAGCTCGCCACTTTTCCATTTCGGGAATCATAGGCGCAAGAGCAATTATTATTTGCTCTCTTAAAGCTGTTTGGTTAGTAAACTCTGCCATACTACACTACTGAAGCTAGACCTAGAGGTAACGAAACCCCTAGACTTACGCCGTCAGGAGCCGTCATATCGACGTCAGTGGCATCTAATAAGCAATGCGCCACTAAACACTTATCAACTGTAGTGTCGTTATAGATTACAGCCCGGCGAGCTGTAATAGGGCCACCGTCAGCAGGGCCAAAACTAACAGCCGCAGCGCCCCAAGCTACGGCATCACTTTCGTCTACACGAGCCCAGGTTTTACTCGCTAATTCCTGCTGCGCGTAGCCATTACCAGAAATCTCTTGCTCACTGATGTCGGCCCACACATTCTGAGCGTCTATGTCTGGCACGTAAGTAGACGGCATTAGTGCCACTTTAAAAGTATCACTTAGTAGGTCAATAGCCTTGCGGCCTAGCCGGAGTTTAAACTCGTTAAAGAAAATCCAAGTTCCGCCTATAGTAGCCATGTTGTTACTCCTTATAATTGTTATCTAATGCTGTTAATTGCGGTATGACAAGCTGCTGCAATAATTTCGCAAGCAATGTCTACAGTGCTTTGTATTACGTGTTCGTTTTGAACAAATTCTGGTTCTATAATCAGACAGGTTACTCCAGGTATGGCAAGGAACGCGTCAACTTTTTCATCTCCATGGACGTCCCCTTTATAATCAATTTGCCCAGGAATGTCCATTTTATACCAGCCTTCTTTTATACCCCGATTAGGTGGTAAAATTGAAGACATTGCATTCTGCACTTCTAAAGCTGCGGTAAGACCCTTTTTTGAGCCAGGGTAGTAAAGCGTTTCACAGCCTTTGCCTTTTCCAGATGGACTGGAATTAAAGTGAATTTCTACAGCTAGCTTAATTTTCTGCTGTTTTGTTAATTCTTTAATATACTTAATCTTAGAGCCTAGAGTACCAGAGGGTACTAGAAAACAGTCCCCATAGTTTAAACTATACTCTGTCATTATCTTTGTTGCCCATTTAAGGGTCTCAGGAAATTCAGAAAACCCGCTGTTATTTGTTGCGCCTCTAGCCTTAGCGTTGTGTCCCGCAGATATAGCTAGCATTATTTCTCCTCTTGAGTAGTAAAGCAGTACCCTTTTCGGGCTTTGTGTTCGCCTTTTAAGAAAGCTAGCTCGTTGGCGTTGGTATCGATTTTTCTAAACGCTTCTACCATGGTTCTTTCAAATTTAGAATCTAGGTTACCTATTTTTAGCTCGAGTTTATCTAAAGCCTCTTCAAAAGTTTTAAAAAAATCATTTTGATCTTTAGCTAGGCTTGCTACAGCCCCAGTATAGGCCTTATCCTTTAATTTGTCTCTATCTTTTATAAGAAAAACTACTAACCCGAATAAGCCTATAATTATTATATAACCTATTTCTGGGTTAGTAGCTAAAAAACTGACTCCCGGTGTGCCCGCTGCAGCAATACCTTTTCTATCTTCCGCTAAGGCATAATCAAAGTAGAAAGATAGAAAAGATAGCACGAATGCAGTGGTATATATATATTTTAATACTAACTGAATTCGTGCCACCTTAATACTTACTCCAAAATTAGCTCTACTGTAGAGCCTAGTTTGCTTAGAAAAAACGGTGTAAGAGGTAGAATCATGCCTTCTTCAGCAGCAGTGTTAAGCTTCAATTCTGGATAACTTGGATCATACTGAATAGTGCCTGCAGTACGTAGCCGGAGTTTAACTAGTTTGAATTCTTTAAACTTTTCTTTATCGAATGTTAATTGCGGTGCTTGCGGTGCTTGCGGTGCTTGCGGTGCTTGCGGTGCTTGCGGTGCTTGCGGTGCT
>CALKWQ010000010.1 GCA_938003925.1 uncultured bacterium | reverse complement strand
ACCTGCCACTGAAACGAGTAAGAGAAATTGCACAGCAAAGATCACCGCAAGAAATATTGCTTACTCACATCAAACAACACTAAATGCTAACAAGTAAGCTAGCAGGCAGAATCAGCTATTCTAAGTGAATACTCTGATGCCCAATAGATAATATGCTAGCTTGCTACCTAACCACAAAGGAGATTACCATGACAACAATTCGGATCGCTAAAAACACCCTGCATACTAATCCCGGCGGCTGCTTCGACATGAAGGATGGCAACGAAATTGAAAAGCGTATCGCTAAGCTTTATGTTCTTCAAGCCAGAATTAGTCATATGATAGGATGCTTAGCAGACAGCGGTGAAATTAATCCAGAGCTCGGTGCAAGCGCAGTAATAACAGAAGTAGCTGAAGCCATATATGTTAATGAGTATAAAGACTTTGTTGAAAACTACTCCTTATGGAAACTTGAATTTGACCCTGCTAAGTATTCTATTCCAGCTTTCATAGCTGAATCGCCAGACTGGGAAGACATCTCTTGGCATAACGATGTCTGCCCACGTTTTCTCAATTGTGAACTTGGCCTAGAGTTATTTATAGCCGCAGATAAAGAAATAGACCGAGAGAGCGATATGGAGTATAGGTTTTCACTGCACAGCGTTTCAATAACTCCAGATAACTATATCGGTAACTGGCTTAGTAACGTAGGTGAGTGCGAAACTGAAGAAGAGCTTATAGCGTTGCTTGACCGACTCCGCTAACCCACTGTGGGCTGCGCATACGAATCACGCAGAGAAAGTAGGCTACCATGGCTTGCATTAAAAACGGCACGATCACTATAACAGATAACAAAAACAAAACTCACATCGTACTTGCAATAAAGCCGTACAGCGATCATCCAGCAGACAACTACCTGTTCACAGTAATACATACCGCTAACATGTTGTATTCGCCATTTGTTGTCCATACTTTTAACATCATAACTGGTGGGTTTTCAAACGGGCAGTATTGCGAGACTATGGAACAAGCGCTGCAAGAATTCAATAACCGCTAAACAAAGGAGACTAGCCATGAGTGACAAAATTATAGGCAAAATCAAGTGCTACTGCGGTAAGACTAACTACCTTACAGCCAAAGACATGGACTACGATGAGTACGAATGCGATTGCGGCTTTGTTATAGACTTGCCGCCTCTAGATGAGCTTGACGACCATAACCTAGAGGTAGCAAAAGCAAGAGCTGAGTTACGCTACCTTGGTACAGTACGGATTATGGCGATTCAAGAAACCGGCGAGCTTATTTGCCTGAAAAATGGCGTAGATGAAAAAGACCGTGACTTCATTGACATCATTTTACTAGGCTACAAGCAACGCTATCCTGAGTGGGAAATCTTTACTGAACGAGAAGAACTTCACGTCTAGCCTATTTGAAAGGAATTAGCTATGGAATACACTAGAGAAGAATTAGAAGTTATTGGAACAGCTCTTCGTGTGGCAATCCCGTTCATGAAACACACTGTTGACAGAGCTGCAATGCTAGACCTGATTACAAAAACTGAATTACTAATTGAAAAATTAGACGCTGAATAACTTCTTGTCCTAGGCACGACATTAAACTGCCTAACAATAACCCTCTTTAAAGGAGAAACA
>CALKWQ010000009.1 GCA_938003925.1 uncultured bacterium | reverse complement strand
CCGGATTATACCACTTTTTAGCTCAAGTGTTTCCAAGCTATTGAACTATTGCGTTACTATTGACTTATTTTAATAAATATGATATTATAAAATCTGATTAAATAAGTACCTTGCACAATAGAATAAAGTAGTAATAACGAATAAAAACCCCGAATTGATGAAAAATTTAGCCTGCCTATTACTCTGGTGGCTTAACGCCAGAGTAATTAAAAAAATTTACCAGCATTCAGCCGAAGGAATCATTATCCTGAACGCTGAAGCAATGATCATCTGGGCCAACCCCAGAGTAACTAAAGAAATGCCTGACATACAAGGCAAAAACCTAAATGCAGTTATTGGTTCAGAATTTACCTGGCCGCCAATCACCAGCCAACCAGTACGTCGTAAGCTGTCTCAAGGAGTTATAGAGTATACTGTAACCCCTTTGGACAATAACCACTATTTGGTAAACATCCGCTTTCTGGATGGTAACAACGGCATTATTCCGGAAATGGAAGAAGTAGCCAAGAAAAATATCAACCAAATAGTCCATGATATCAAGACTCACGTCAATGGTATCATTGGCTTCGCCGACTTGTCTTATGAGAAACTACACGAAGATCTAGAGGAAGCGGAAAAGTTTCTCAAAGAATCTATCAGGATAGCTAAAGACATGTCACAAAGTGTGGACTCGCACTTGTTGGTATCAAAACTGGAGAAAGGTGATGGCAGCAACTTGATTTTAAAATCCACCACCGATCTGAAAGAAGTGGCTGATGAAGCAGCTAATTTGATTTTGGCCAGTTTTTCCAGTCTTTACGACCAGGGCCACAGCGTTGAAATAATCAATGACATACCCGCAAACACAAACGCGTTTGTGGATAAAACTATGCTGAAAAACGCATTGGTCAACGCCCTAAAAAATGCGGTGGAAGCCGAGAAAAAAGTGACCATTGAAGCAAAAATTAACGGCGAGTTGGTAGAGATAAAAATCATTAATCCTGGCAATATTGCCCCGGAAAATCTCCAACGTATCTTCCACGAGACTTTTTCCACCAAAGGTGGCAACGGTCTCGGCACTAGAGCCATCAAGCTCATCACCGAAGCCCATGGTGGTCAAGCCAGTATTGCTTGTGAAAACAACCAGGTCATACTAACTCTGACCCTGCCTAAAGAATAGGGGCTGTCTCTCAAACTTACAAAACCGTCAAACGCAATTGCGTTGACGGTTTTTTTCTTATCTCCAAACTTCCAAAACTATTCAATTACAAAACGAATAATCTCACCCGGCCATAAAGTTCTAAGCGGTGGCCCCCAGGTACCGGTACCGGCACTGGTATAAGTAAGCATACCCTCGTAATCTTCTAAACCGTAGGCAAAGGATCCATAAAGCCAGCTAGTGACTATGGAGAAAGGAAAGATTTGACCACGGTGGGCGTGACCAGAGAGCATTAAGCGCGCCGATAAAGACTTGGCTTCGGCTTGATCTACCGGTACATGATTAACCGCTATTCTGGCGTTAGCCGTAGTCTGCAAATCAGTAATTTCTCGGCGCAAATGACTGTGATCGCGACCGACATAATTTAAACCAACCACTTCTATTCCGCTAAACTCAGCCGCCGCATCACTGAGGGTAATAATATCGCCGCTAGCAGTAGCTTCAGCTACAGCAGCGCCTGGCACATAATAATCATGATTACCGGGAACCAAGATAGTCGGAGCTTGAAAAGACTGTAGTGCCGGTATAAACTCAGACAAAGTTTCATCACTGCCATCAAACAAGTCGCCGCTAATGATAATAAAATCCGGCGCCAAGCCATTAACTTGAGTGGCGATACGCTCTAACCAAACTGGTCGGTAGACAGCGCCTAAGTGTAAATCGGATAACTGTACAAAACTGCGTCCGCGCACCGACTCGGGCCAACCGCTCAAAACAATAGTCTTAACGCGTGGAAAAAAAGCATTGTAAGTGCCCAATAAAAATAAGAGTAAAGCCAGGCCAGTCAAACTACGAGCCAGCAGAGAGCGCCGAGATGAGACCAATTTAGACCAAGTAGCCAGCGGCAAATGTGCGCTTAATTGCGTCAGCCAAAAAATCAGACCCAGCAGCATTAATTGTGATAATAAGCCAAAGAGCAAAGCCGCTGCTACATATAAACCAGCCAACCAGACGCTTTCGCTGCGCTGTAACCACATGAAAGAACCAAGAAAAATTAAGGTTACTCCGATAAAAACAACTAAAATCAATTTTCGTTTAGACTCCCACCACTGACCGAGGGCGCGCACCAGGCGCCAAGCAAAATAATGACCAACAATCACCAAAAATAAAAAAGCCGCCAAGGAAATAAACATCATAAATTAATAATTAATATAAATCGGGATTACTAAAAGGTAGCAGCGCCAAAATACCAGGCTGGACATAAAAATCCGTGCGCGTAATTAAATGATTAGTTAACGCTCCCACTAAACCCATTTTTTGCTTAGAATTTTGCTGCTTAAAGATCAAGTCGGTCGCTAAGCCGCTCTCCATTCTTTGTTCAATCACCAAGTTGCGAATGCCCGGCGGAGCAATAAAGGTGGCGCTTTTACCGCGACCAATGATTCCTGCTGAATTTGCGACCGCTACCCAAGCAAATTCTTCTAGATTCCCGTCTTTATCCTCTACTCCACCCTCAAAGGCGATGTAGTAATCGGCCTCCGGTTGCAAAGTTCGCGCTGATTGCAATCGGTTCAGCGCTCCCTGCAGAGTCTCCGCATCACTTAAGGGTTGGCTGGAAATGCCGGAATTAGCCGCTACACCTAAAAAGTCAAACTCCTGTTCCGGCCAAACCTGGGTAAAACTCAAACGAGCAGCTTCTAACTTAACTGGGTTTAAAGAAGCGACAATTACTCTTTTCATATTTAAAATTATTGTTCTTTACAAGCTCGGCTCTTTATACTATAATACTATATTCTTTAACAAAAACAAATCGTCATGAAACTGCTAAACAATAAGCGGTGGCTGGCGATTATCGCCGGTCTAGCTACTTTAATTTTAATTAGCCTATACTGGCTCAAAGAACAAGGTTGGATTATAATTCCCGAGATTGAGAGCGTAAGAATGTATCAACAAATAGACTACGCTTTCGGCTCACCCGAATTTTTCCACTTACCCCGCCCCTATTCCCGCTTCTGGGATATAGTCATCTTGCCATTTTTTGTGGGCATTATAATTCATTCCGGTCGCCGCACCCTGGCTGAAGCCAATCCCTGGATTCTAGGCCTAACGATGCTAATTATCCTGATACTGGCCTATTGCTTCGGCTCAGGCATACTATCAATCTACGCAGGCGCTCTCTTTACCGCCGTCTGCGGTTTAGTATTTGGTGACTGGACAGCCGTTTTAATGTCCTTAACCCTCGGCCTTCTAGTGGGCCTAGCCGCTTTTGGCCTGCTCTTCGGCCTAATAATCAGTGGTCTATCTTATCTAGCCTTTTTAGGCATCAGCTACGTGGTTAAATAAAAGCTCGTCACCAACTAATGGTCACGAGCTTTTTTTCTTAAAATAGAATAAATCTTATTTAACCGCTAATTTGCCCAGATCAAGTTCTTCATCCAAACGTACTTGACTGACAAACTCCGGCATGTGACTAACCATCATAATAGCTCCCTCGTAATTATTGATTGCTTCGGCAATCACCGGTAAATGGCGGAAGTTAATATGATTAGTCGGCTCATCTAAAATCAGCAAGCCTGGCTTCATCAAAGCTAAACGCGCAAAAGCCAATAAACCCTTCTGGCCCTCTGATAAAGCAGCCACGGGTAAAGCCAGCACTTCCCCGGTTAACAAGAAGCCAGCGGCAGTGGAGCGTAATTCGTGCTCTCCTAAACCATCCATTAAATCAGCCTCCAACACCTTATAGGCTGTTTGATCATAAGGCAGGTTAGAAAAATCCTGGCTATAATAACCGACCTTAACCTTGGGAGTAATACTTAAACCCTCCTGAGTGCCATGGACCAAAGCGCGCAACAAGGTGCTCTTACCAATACCATTGGGACCAGTAACCAATAAACGACTACGACGAGTTAGAATTTTATGTAAATCATGAAACACCGGCTGGTGCTGCTGAATCACCCGTACCCGGTCTAAGCGCACAATTTCGCCACTTAAATCTTCTTGCACCGGGATACTAAAGGTGCGAATAGTCTTGTCTTCCCGACGCACATCAACCATATTTTCCTCCAACTCCTCTGTCTCCTCCTTCATCTTTTGAGCCAGTTTACGCATCTTGCCACCCTTGTGGGCAAAAAAATTGACTTTCTCCTTGCGATCAATAATCTTCTTTTCCAACTGGGCATTCTTTTTAATTTCCCTTTCCACTCGACGGCTGATTTCCTCCACCACAGAATAGTAATCACCAACATACATTTCGGTCTGATGCGTGAAGACGTCTAAATAGATAACGCCTTCGGTAAAACAGTTGAGAAAATCGGCATCATGAGAAATAACCAAAACAGTTTTGTCGTACATGATTAAAAAGGTTAATAAGTGGTCAATACCCTCTTTATCCAAATTATTCGTCGGCTCGTCTAAGAGTAAAATGTCGGGATCTTGGATTAAAGCATAAGCCAGCAACAAACGAGCCTGTTGACCGCCAGATAGTTCGCCCACAATCTGCTCAAAACCTGCCTCTAAATTAACGGCTTCCAATACTTTGCTTATCCGACTGCGCAAATTAGCGGGCTTATCGGTAAAAGCGGTGGCGAAATATGCCTCCACGCTCAAAGGTAAATGTTCACGCGCCATGGTCTGACTGGCAGCCCCGATGCTAGGGTGATTGGTCATAGAAATCTGACCGCTTTTCGGACTGACCTCGCCCTTAATCAAGGAAAAAATTGTACTTTTACCAGCACCGTTTTGACCCATTAAGGTAATTTTGGCGCCACGACGCACGCTAAAACTAGCCTCTTTCAAGACCGGTTTTTTAGCGAGATATTCAAAGGTAACCTCGTCAAACCTTAAAATCACTTCTTCTGCCATAATATAATTTGCTAAAACTTAATAATTCCCCCTTAGATTAACAGAAAAACCTAAAAAAAGCTAGAGAGTAAGAGCAAAACAAAAGAGGCGGATTCCGTCGCCTCTTTTGTTGATTCAATAAATTAAATTCTGGTTTAGCGGTTAGCACTCAAACTCACACCAAAAGTGATGTCGTCCTTAATAGCCTTATCGCCTAAGTCCTGGAAAAATTTACCGGAGTTATACTGCAAACCCCAGATAGTGCGATCAACACTGAAAGCGGTTGCGGCCAGCAACTGGGTATCAGTCTGACTAAGCTCGGCTTGGAAATTAATCGGAGCGGTTATACCTTTAATGGTAAGATCGGCGGTCACATTATACTTACCAGTAGCACCATCAGCCTGAACCGAGGTTATTACTAACTTGGCCTCTGGATAAGTTTCAACGTCAAAAAAGTCGGCACTCTTCAAGTGTTTTTCCAGGCCGTCAATGTCTTCGTCGCTCTCTAAAGCGCTGACATCTAAGACAAATTCACCACCAACCAAACTTCCGCCTGCAACCCGCAAGAAACCGCTCTTAATAGGGGCGGTGCCGGCGTGGCCGCTGCCAACAATCTTGGCAGCCTGCCAAGTCAATTTGGAATTAGCTACGTCTACTTGGTAGGAGCCGTCTACCAACGCAATAGCTTGAGTCTCTGCGTTTCCAGCTTCAACTTCGACTTCTGTAGATACAGTTGGTGCAATATTCATGCCAGCTTGTTCCTTATCCTCACCCTCTGATCGCATTGACCAGTTAGAGGTACAAGCGGATAAGGCGACCAAGCCCAACCCTAAAAAAACTACTAACCATGCTTTTTTCATATTATTTTTTACTGCTTAATTTATAAGTTTCCCTATTATAACATCGTACAGATATTGACGCAAGTACATACGATGATGTATAATACAGTAATAAAAGTAACTATATGGAAAAGCACAACAAATTTAAGTGCCACGGAGCCGTTCAGGCCACTTTAGCGGTGATTGGCGGCAAATGGAAACCCTTGATTCTTTGGCATTTATTGGAAAAGAAAATGCGTTTCAACGAGCTACAAAAAAGTCTCGGCGGCATTTCCCAAAAAATGCTCGCCAGCGAATTACGCTCTTTAGAACAAGACGGCATCGTCCATCGCGAAGTTTATCGACAAGTGCCGCCCAAAGTAGAGTATTGGATTACCGCTTATGGCGAAAGCCTCAAACCGGTACTAGTCAAAGCGGCTGAATGGGGTTATGCTCACAGCCAGCAACGTAAAAAATAATTATAAATATCTCCACCGCCCTGCCCAGTAATGGCAAGACGACAATATAATCATATGTCTAAATATCTCATTGTTTATGCCCATCCCCATCACGATGGCCATTGTGGTTATCTCTTACAACAAGTTAAAAACCAACTGGAAAAACAACAAGCCGATTTTGAAATTATAGATCTCTACGCGCTGGGCTACGACCCCATACTTAAAAATACCGAGCTCTACAGCTCTGGACAAAAAGATATCAGTACTCAAAATTTAGAATTTCAAGCCAAGATAAAAGAGGCAGACCGCCTACTCTTCATCTATCCCACTTGGTGGCAAAATGTTCCCGCTATTCTTAAGGGCTTCTTAGATCGCGTCTTTACCGGCGGCTTCGGTTTCGTTTATAAGCACGGCTTACCCGTGGGACTACTCAAAGGCAAAAAAGCCGCCGCTTTCACTTCCTGTGGCGGACCGATATTCTACACTAATCTTTTTACCGGCAACGCTACCCTGAAAGCCGTGTTAAAACACGTCCTAGCTTTCTGTGGCATGCAAACTAAGGGCTTCTTGCTGGGGCGCGCCCGCAAACTAGACGACAACCGCCACCGACTAGATCGTATTAGCCAAAATATTCTAACCTATTTACAATAAAGTCTTAGCACTAAAAAAACAGGGATTAAATCCCTGTTTTTTGATGTAACTATTTAGCTACCGACCATAAGTGACGACCATTCTCGGCTTTCTGTCGATAATACAACAATTTAAACACTTCCGTTGAAGCCAGGTATAAAGCGGCGACGCCCACAATCCAGAGTAAATGTTGTGGTTGCGGCGGTGCAAAGTGAAAAAATTCCTGGCCAAAATGTGTATAAGGAATAATTAAAGCAACGGCTGCGGCCGGTATCGTCAGCCAGAATAAAGCCCGACCAGGACGACGCGCTCGCAGGAAAAAGAGACGACTGCGGATAGAAAAGATAAAAACCAGTTCGGTTAAGGTGCTGGCAATAAACCAATTAGTCTGCAACACGGCTGGTGAAATCCGACTAAATAGAGCGAAAAACACAAAGTCAAAAATAGTACTAATCACTCCTAAAGACAAAGCGGCAATAATAATGTCTTTAACTTCGTATTTACGAGGTGAAAGTAATTCTTCGTCGTCCACGTTATCGCCGGCAATAGCTATCATTGGAAAATCAGATACCAGATTAAGCAGTAAGATCTGCAGTGGCAACATGGGTAGATAGTCAATCAATAAGGAGGCCACCGCCACGGCGTAGAAATTACCAAAATTAGAAGCCAAGGTCGCCTTAATATACTTAATACTATTGGCAAAAATGGCTCGACCAGCCCGCACGCCGTCAATGATAATATTTAAATCATTTTCCAATAAGATGATGTCAGCCGCTTCACGAGCGATATCGGAAGCATTATTAACCGCTAGAGAAACTCCAGCCACCTTCAAAGCCGGAGCGTCATTAATACCATCACCAAGATAACCAACGCTATGTGTCTCCTGTAAGCGCTTGATCAGTTCATATTTCTGATGTGGGGCTACGCGAGCAAAAATATGATAACGACGCAGCGCCTCCTGCTTGCCGGCTTCATCAAGTAAATTAAACTCCGCTGCCGTCATTACCTCATTTAAATTAGCGCATAGGCCAACTTCCACGCCCACTGCTCCGGCTACATCTGCACTATCACCGGTGATAATTTTGATATCAACTCCCAGTGACTGAGCTTTGCGCACAGCTGAAATCGTGCTAGTTTTCACCGGATCAGCAAAAGAAATCAAACCGTTTAAAGTCAGACCTTTTTCTTCATCTCGAAAGTGAGCACAAAAATTATCAAAGTCCAATTTCTTCACCGGTTTACTGGCAATAGCTAGCACCCGGCGACCTAAGTGTCCCTGAGCCTGAGCCCAAGCGCTAGCTGCTTGCAACTCTCCCCGTTTGCACATAGGAGCAATAACTTCTAACGCTCCACGTACCATAAATAACATCTTGTCATCTCTGGAAGCCAGCACGTTATTGCGCAGATATTTAGGATCAAAAGGTGAGTCAAACAAAATCTTAAAATTATCCAGCCACTGGCGCCCGCTCTTACCGGCCGCTAGACGAATAGCCTCATCAAAAGGATCCCTCCCTTCTGTTTCTGGAGTAGCCGCTAACAGTGATAATAGTAATACCTCTTCTTCCTGCCCGGCCGTGCTGGCAAAACGATCAGCGACCGATAAACGATTCTCAGTCAAAGTGCCAGTTTTATCAGAACATAGAATTTCAATATTACCTAAGTCCTCTACTGCCGACAGACGCTTAACTACAACTTTTTTCTTAGCTAGCTGCGCAGCTCCTTTGGAAAAAGAAAAAGTCATCACTAAAGGCAGAGCCTCAGGAATGACGCCGATAGCTAAAGCGATAGCAAAAATTAATAATTCCACCCAATCTAAACTACCGCCCTTAATTAAAAAATTTAGAAGTAATACAAACGCCAGAGTCACTAATACCAGCTTTAAGATGAAGGTAGAAAATTTACTAATACCAACTTCAAAGCTACTTACCCGCCGAGTCTTCTCTACTAAGCCAGCAATTTGGCCAAATTCCGTATTGCGACCACTAGCAATAACCATTGCCAAGGCTTTGCCTCCCACTACCGCCGTACCAGCAAAGACCAAATTATGAGCAGCATTCAATTCATCTTTAGGTTTGATTAGGCGCTCACTCTGTTTAGATACCGCCACCGACTCGCCGGTTAGAGCCGACTCATCTACACTAAAATTCTGCACCGAGACTAAGCGTGCATCGGCGCCCACCTTATCGCCAGTAGCTAGCACCAAAATATCACCAGGAACCAACTCCTCAGTAGCAATTAATTGTTCCCGACCCTCCCTGATCACTCTTGATTGCCAGGTAATCAGTCTGGACAACATTTGCGCAGTTTTTTCTGAGCGGTATTCCTGAAAAAAACCTAAGACGGCATTAATGGCAATGAAAATTATCACCATCGCACCTTCAGCCCAATTCTGCAAAGCAAAAGACAATAAGGCAGCCACCAGTAAAAGATAGATGAAGGGCGAGGTTAATTGCCGCAAGAAAATACGCGCCGCGCTGGTGTGATTAGAGTTAATGAGATTGCGACCATGCTGGCTTAAGCGCTGTTTAGCCTCAGCCTGACTTAAGCCTTGTTCACAGGTGCTGCCCATTTTTTTACACACATCAACTACATCTAAAGATGCAAATTCTTGCCAAGCCATAGTGGATAATAATAAAAATATTTATAAGCTAATTTTACCTCTTTCCGACAAGCTTGGCAAAATAAAAAGGCCGGATAGCTCCGACCCTTTATACCAATCTACTTATCTTTCTAACGAACCAGCTTAAACCACTGGCGTTTACCCGCTTTTAATACCAGACCATTTTCGGGAATGGTAATTATAGTATCAGGAGCGGTTTGAGTCTCTTGATCTAACTTTACCCCACCCTGTATCAGCAAACGCTTCAATTCCCCTTTGCTGCTACTAGGCAAGCATTGCTGCAAAATATCTAATAAGGATAAGGACTCAGCCCCCAGCGCGACAGATACTAAATCATCAGGCGTTTCCCGCTTCTGAAATTTCTGCACAAAAGCCGCTTGCGCTGCTTGAGCTGATGCTAAACCGTGAAAAATCTGCGTCACCTCCAAAGCAGCCCGCATTTTCGCGTCCCGAGGATTCTCCGCAGCCATAATAGCATCAATCTCACTTAAGGGTAGGCGAGTATTATTAACTAAGAACACTCTAATCATCTCGTCTGGCTGAGACATGATGCCAGCGAACATATCTTCGGCCGAAAAATTCAAGAAAATACCAGTGCCTCGACTCTTAGACATTAATTCCTTAGTCTTGGGATTTTCCATTAAATTTACCGCTACAACAAATTTGTCTTTATTCTTCAATTTCTTTAACAACGTGCGACCCATTAGGGCATTAAAGATTTGATCGGTGCCACACAGCTCTACATCCACTTCCATGGCCACACTGTCATAGCCCTGCATCAAGGGGTACATAAACTCGTGCAAGAAAATAGGCTTATCTTCCGCTACCCGTTTTTGAAACATGTCTCGTTCCAATAACTGCTGCACTGTGACGTTAGAAGCTAAGTTCACTACATCCTCCATAGTAAGGCTAGCTAACCAATCGTGATTATACTTAATTTGGGGCGGATTCTCAGTAGCTTCAAAATCCATCAGCGGCTTAATCTGCTCTAGCCAACTAGCCACGTTAGCTTGCACCTCTTCCCGACTCAACTGTTTGCGCGCTACGCTCCGCTCACTGGGGTCACCAATACGAGCGGTAAAATCGCCAATTAAGACAATTACCTCGTGACCTAGTTGCCGAAATTCTTCCAGTAACATGTAATTTTTGGCATGGCTTAAATGTAAGGCAGTAGAAGTAGGGTCAGCACCAATATAAAAACGCAGCTTCCTCTCAGTCAAAGCGGCAATGAAGTCATCTTTAGACGGCAATACCTGGGTAATGACACCACGTTCTAAAATGGCCTTAATTTTATCTAATTGTGTATTCATACAGCTGTTTTCCTTTAAGATATTAAGATTATAGCTGAATTTTACTACGTACAGCGCAAATCGTCAAACCCCTAGCGTTTAGTAAAAGACGGCCCTCAGGCCGTCTTTACTCAACTATCTAAAGATAGATTTACTTATTTAACCTCATAGACCAAGGTCACTTCTACTCTAATTTCATTCTGTCCAGTTTGAATCGCGGGTGCGCTCATGGCGCCGCCAGCCTGATCAGCCATCTCTAACTTGGCGTTAGCATACATGGGCACTGGAGAATAATTATCAGCACTCTCATAGACACTCTTGACCTTACCTAATTTCATCCCGGCCTGTTCAGCCATCAGCTCAGCCTTATCCTTGGCCTTCTGAATAGCTAATTCGCGAGCCTGGTTTTTCAATTCATATTCGTCATCAATAGTAAAGCTAACATTACCGATTTGGTTAGCCCCCTGTTCAGTCGTCTTCGCAATCACTTCGCCAATTTTATCCAAATCGCGCACCTTTACACTCACGTTTTGTGTCACCTCATAACCTTGTAATACTTGGCCTCGGTTTTCTAGCCAATTATACACGGGATTTAAATTATAGTCTGTGGTTTTGATATCTTTTTCTTCAATATCAAGGTCGCGCAAACTCTTGATAATAGCATTCATCTTGACCGTACTCTCACTGGTAGCTTCAGCGGCGGTTGGCTTGGGCCCCGTCTTTAAACCCACAGTGATATTAGCGATATCGGCCTTAGCGTAGACCGTGCCGGAACCGTTCACAGAAAAACGATCCTGAACGTCGCTACGATTAGCCATCACAATGGCGGTAGCGGCCACGCCGCTAAGCGCTAGAATACCTAGCGCTACTAGAAAGATTTGTCCTTTTTTCATAATGTTAAAAATTAATTATAACCTTTATTTAATATAGACGTATCTAAAGACAAAAAGTAACAACTAATCCTAAAAGAGCTGGCTTTTGGCCACAATAGCGCTGAAACCAGTAAAAAACAAAATAATGATATATAAGATAATTTTTCGCCACCATTTGGGTCTAAAGGCTGGGTCTAACGCCCTTTGGTTCAAAATAGTTACCAAAATAACATGTATCAACATGGCAAAAGCATTAATTACTGCCCCCAGCACAATCAAGCTCTTAGGCTCATAGAAATTAAATAAAAATAGAGTAACGCCAAAAGCGATTTGTGCCCATACGAACAAATAATAGATCCTAGACAAAGCGATACGATTATCACCGCGACGCCTCAATTTATTAATCGCCACATTTTCCGACATGATGCGACTGGTAGAATCCATAATACCCAGCTGTGTCTGAAACAACATCACACCAACCACTATTAAGAATAATAAACCGACCAGAGGGTGCGCTAAATGGCTAATTTGCGCCCCCTCGCTTAACACAAAATTAATACCTTGGGCATTGCCCGGTAAACCGTAGGCAGTGTTATAGGCTAAGAACATCAGCATGAGCATGGACAGACTGCCAATAAACCAAAACACGATCAGATGCTCCAAATTAACTAAACGCCACCACTTTTTAAAAGTGCTGATACTGGCCGGTGTGACCGCAAACTCCTCTCCCTCCAATTTAATCTCTTGTTGTCGGCCACGTTGAGAGAATAAACCGGTAATTTTCTGGGCGTAAGCACCCATACCATAACCCTTCTCTTTTACATAAATTGATTGAGTAAGATTCAAATTGCCGCCAGCACCAGAATAAGCAAAAGCGCCTAAAAAGGTGGCGATAGCAATCCCGGGAGCAAATAACCAAAAACCTTCACCGTGTCCGATTAAACCCTGGCCTAAAGCCGACCAACTAGCTGGCGTGCCCAAATAGACGGCCAATACAAAAATAAAAGGCACGCCTAAAAATATAATGATTTTAGTAATGCGCTCCATCAAGCTATAGATACTGCGCCCAACCGTTAAAATAAAGCCGATTAGCAACAACAGACCTATGGCCAACCACTTGAAATCAGCCAAACCGAAAACTTGGGCCAAGACTTGAGCTGAAGCAGCTACAATCCCCGGCAAACCAAAACCGATAAAAGTAGAAAGAATAAACCAATAAGTCGCTACCGGCAAGAAGCGAGCGATACCGACAAAGACGCTCTCTCCTTTCACCAAGGCGTAGCGTTCAATTTCCATATTAATAAAAAACTGGAAACTAATACCCAGGATCGCCCCCCAAGCTACCCCCAGACCGTAATTCGCCACCAAATATGGCCAGAGAATAATTTCTCCTGAGCCCAAACCCAAAGCTAAAATAATAAAACTCGGTCCTAACATTTGTCGCAGACGCGGTGGTAAAGGAAATTTTTTTAAAGCCATATTTAATACTTAAAAATTTAAATAAATATCTTTAATTATAACAAGATAAGACCTAAATACCAAATAAAAAAACCGTTTTCTGCCTGATTAAGACAAAAAACGGTTACAAAGAAGAACAAAGGTTAGGAAATCGTGTCGGATATTCTATCCATTGGTAATGAGGGCAACACTGTGCGCTCATCGTACAGAAATATTTGTGCGGCAGCAATCACCGCTTCACGCACATAATTAACAATGATGTCCAAGATATCTGGACCAACATCATTTTCAGGTCTAAGATTTAACAACGAAGGAAAAACCGCAAGTCTATCCAATCTGGTCAACTGTTCGGAGCGCCGCATTGACGATAGAAAATATCTTTCATGCATCAATGACCTGCCTTTTTTTTCGCCGACCGCAGAGACAACTGTATAGCAGCAATATTTGGCCAGAGGCAAAAAAGACCAAAACCCGCGAAAATAAGGCAAGCGACAAAGATAGCCCAAATCATTTAGCTGACGGCGAGATAAAATAACGTCATAAGCTTCCGTTAAACTTAAATAGCTATCATTTTTGATAGCCTCTAAAATCTGGAGTTCATAGCTGTGAAGACTAGCTTCCTGGCGATTGAGAAAAATAGCTCCTTGTTCAGTCAAGCTTAATTTACCATTGCTGGCACTGAGCAGCCCGCGAACGTACAAAAAACACAGAATAGCAACCAATCCGTTAACCGGACTAAATTCCTCTCTGTGAGTCATACCGAGCAGATAGAGTTCATCTACTGGGCGCAAAACATTAACTTTTTCCATGATAATTCAGTTTTAATGAAACAGATAATTGTAGACCGATAGATTATGTTAACAAAAAAAATGCAATTATGTCAAGACTAAAAAAACCGGTTTAATTTTTCTAAAATCTGAGTTTATGTTAAAATATAAACAATTATAATTTTAAACTTATGCGTTTACTGAAAGAATTTAAAGAGTTTGCGGTTAAGGGTAATGTTATCGACTTGGCTACAGCGGTCATTATCGGCGGAGCCTTTGGTAAAATCGTTTCTTCTCTGGTGGCAGACGTTATTATGCCTCTGGTGGGCCTGCTCACCGGTGGGAACGATTTTAGCGGCTGGAAAATTATCCTCCGCTCAGCTAGCCTAGCGGAAGACGGCACTATCAATCAAGCTGCCCTAAGCCTCAATGCCGGGATTTTTGTGCAGAATGTGGTAGATTTTCTAATTATTTCCGCCTCGGTTTTCTTGATGATTAAGATTCTGTTACGCATCAAGAGTAAGTTTAAACTAGAAGCAGAAAAGCCCCAAGAAAAACCCACCGAACCAGCACCTGAACTTAAATTATTAACTGAAATTAGAGATATTCTCAAAGAAAAAGCTCAATAATTGATTAATTAAAACCAGCCTCTGGTTATTACCTGAGGCTTTTTTATTGACAAAATATTATTTATATAGCAATATAAACTCAGTTCAATCAAAACTTAAACTTAAAACACAGTACAATGAAGGAGATACACCGTACTACCGACTCTTTTTGGCCTGGTGTCAGCGATATCTGGCTCACCACCCAAACTATTCTCACCGACGTCTACCGTTGGAGCAGATATAACCACAGTCCTATAAGACTGCAAAACGACCTGCAGCATAGCTATTCAGTAACCATCCTGGCGAAAGTCATGATGGAAATGATTAGCCCTTATCACCCAGGATTAGACAAGGAGCTTATCTTAAGCGCCTTCCTGGTCCATGATCATGGCGAAGGAGAACTTAAACGTGACATCTGTTACGGCGACAAGGCCGACCACGAAGATGTCAAAGAATATCTGGCCTTCAGGACCAGGTACGAACAATTAGACACCAATGTCTTTAGCAGTTTGGAAAGGGCTTATTTACTCCAACACTGTCTTAAAGACAGAAGTGATTTCCCCGAACAGGCAGCAAGCGTCATGAGCGAACTCAAAAAATACAAATATTTTGAGGCACTTACTTTCGGCGCCATTGAAATTTGGGATTATCTCCTCTACGCGATGGAACAAGATCGTGAGAACAGAGACCCGGTCATCTTACACCAAGTAACTGGTAATCACATCCAACAGCTTGAAACATTAGCTGAAAAATTACCAGGTTTCAGAGAAACTATCTGGACTGAAAAAGTCGCCGCCCACTTTGCCGATCTCCTCAATTAACAACAGAGAATCTGATCCTCCGCCCTTTCTAACGAAAGGGCTTTTTTATAGACAAAAATCAAGTTGACACTAAGAAACAAAAATTATAACATCAACATAGTTAACAGTAGTACCGTACAATTTAAAGACCCATGTCATGAAAAAAATTCTTGTATTTAATTCTGGATACCAACATGGTGGTAGCGACAGGTTAAAACAGCTGATTCAAGTCGCTAAGCAAAGTCCGATACCGGCCGAAATCATTGGCGTCGTCTCTAACTATGAAAACGGCGCCGTGCAAAAAATTGCCGAAAAAATAGGCCTGATGTTCTTCCACTTACCAACCGATGCCGAGACTAGCGATTACCAATCAGTCTCAGTCTCGTCACAAGCGGATATATTTATTCTCATTGACTGGCATTTACCACTGATAAGCATGAAGCCCCGCAGCGCCTTCAATCAAAAACCAGTCATCCGTCTGCATCCCGGCCCGCCAAACAGATTCGGTAATTTGGGTGGCGCTAAGATGTATCGAGAAATATTGGCCGCCTTCAGTCGTAAAGAGATTAAACACTGTGAGCTTAATGCCCATTTACTAACTGAGGATGGATATCGCTATCTTGCCCACAAAGACATCATTATCTCTACTCACGACACCAGGCGTTCGCTGGAACAAAAAATGAAATTTCAAGAAATAGCTTGGTATGAAGAAATTCTTAGCCTTACCCTCAACGGTCTGGCTCAGAAAAAATTGAACTCTCATACTTTAGCAGTAGTATAACTGCTACGAGGCTGCTCCGCGGCCTCTTTTTATAGATGATAGTCTTTTTGACACAATCACTAACATGTGGTAGTTTAACCTATTAGTCCTTTAGTATTAACCGTACTTTTAAAAACAGAAAACGCCATGACAGCATTTACTGAAATTCAGAATTTTGGCTGGAACTTGATAACGGCTAGTTTTTTGGCCACGCTGGCCTTTACCGTCGCCCAAGGATATGCTCTGTACCAGCAAAACCGCAAAATACTACAGCATCGCTCTGGCAAGTCAACCTCGTTTGTCTTCTTCAGCTATTACGCCTTCTCTGCCTTAGCAGTGTCTATTTACGGCTGGTATAAACACAGTCTAGCGCTCAGTATTAATGGCTTGCTGGGTTTTATCGCTTTAGCCATCATCATCAACCTACTCCGCTTTAAAAACATTAGCGGACTCGAGCGACTGTTAGGCCTCGGTGCAGCCATAGTCATTCCCCTAATCATTGTAGTGCCACAAAAAGATACACTCTTTCTCGTTTTCGGAATAATAGTCATCTTGACTATTTCAGCGCAAATTCTAGAAATTTGGAAAAACAAAAGCTCCGGCTCAGTTCATCCCGGACAAGCAGTCGTCAGCATTTTTTCCAGTCTCTTCTGGCTCAGCTACGCCTTGATAGTAAACATCTGGCCGCTTAAAATTATTAACTCTATCGGCCTGACGCTCTGGCTAATCTTACTTGGTTCTTATTTCAAATTTAGAGATAAATAAAAACCAGCCGCCCACTATAAAACTCTCCTCACCGAGAGTTTTTTTCTTTGGCATTATAATAGTTATGGTGTAAAATAATGATATAAATAAACCAATCACGACTAAATACTAACCAGTATGAAAACTCTAAATTTCCCCGCTTTTCGACAAACATACGACTGGGACTGTGGCGCTAGCGCCCTGCAGTCAGTTTTAGCCTACTACGGTTTTGATGTGCGCGCCGAAGAGATTATTAAGCGCGCCGGTACTAATTCTCGTATCGGCACACCCATCGCTGGTTTAAAAAAGGTGCTAAAAAAATATCAACTCAACTGCCAAGATGGCGCCATGGAGATAACTGATATCATTTTTCATCTCCGCAGAAAAACCCCCGTCATCTTACTACTGCAAGCTTGGACCAAAAAAAAGCACCTTGATTGGTCACAAGCCTGGTCTGAGGGGCATTATGTAGTCGCCATTGGTTATGACAACAAAAATATTTATTTTGCCGACCCAGCTAATATATACCGAACTTTTTTAAGCAAAGCTGAACTGCTGGAGCGCTGGCACGATAAAGATGCCAACAATAAAAAATATGTGCAGTGGGGTTTAGTTGTAACCGGGAAAAAACCAGCCTATACCCTTGCCCGTGCTCAGCATATGGACTAAGACTAAATTAACAAAGCGCTCAACCGGAAAGTCGAGCGCTATTAGTATAGACACGCCAATTGGTTAAGATTTACGCCGTCGAATTAACTCTAATAATTCTTGTAATAATGTTAAGACTAAGCTAAATAGCAAGGCATTAAAGAAGCCGCCGATAACAAAGCCTTTGACGATGCTAGCAGCCAACAGGACCATGAGCGCATTGATCACAAAAGTGAATAAGCCTAAGGTTAAAATATTAACTGGCAGTGTTAAGATTATTAATAGAGGCTTAATCAGTGCATTAAGCAGTCCTAAAACCAGGGCTAAAACTAAAGCGCTCCATAGGCCAGCCACGGCTACGCCCGGTAAAATATAGGCGGCGATAATAATGGCCAGCGCTGACAACAACCATTTAAGTAGTATGGACATAGATTTTTAATTATTATAATTACCCTGATATTATAACATAAATAATATCCAGATTTAACAGGCTAAACTTAAACAATATTAACGATATTGACACTATGGGCATTAATGTGATAATTTTACGCCCATCAAGATGCTAAAGTATTAGCAACACAAATAATGGTTCTCTTAAAAAAATAAACAGTCATGAACGATAAAAAAATCTATGTTTTTAAAGTAGTAAATTCTACCGGAAAAGCTATCAGTATGCGAGACGAAGATCAGAGATTATTTACCACTGATTACCAAGCTAAATTTAAAAACTACGAATTCATTGAACAGATTAGTAATCTAATCGTAAAATATTTTAGCGCCTTAGAAAGCAAAACGATGCTGAACAAAAAATATAGTATACATTTTATCTTTGATCAAACACACCTCATTAACGCCTGCGCCGTCTACGCCGAAGCAGACAAAGAAAATGACGATAAAACCACTGATCACGGCCATGGCTATTTCCAAGAAATTAACACTATAGAGTATGTGCAACCGCTGTCAAATAAAGAAAAAAACTTATTCTATAGAGCTCTTCTGCTCGTCAAGCCCAGATGCTAACGACGACATCAAAAAGACTGCTTCAGCAGTCTTTTTTAAATCCATCGATCTTTACTTTTTACCCTTAACTGGCGCTTTTTTGGCTGATGCCATCGGTTTTTTCTTCGCTACCACCTTCTTCTTAACCACTGACTGCTTAGCTGCCGCTTTAGGCTTAACCAGTGTCTGCCAATGATTTTTTAAATCCTGCGCCAATTTTTGAACCTCTGCCGGACTCGACTGTAATTGCTTTTCATACTTAGCTGCCACGGTGTCAATCATTGCCCGATAGGACGGCTCACTGACCTCGCGCGCTTTTTCTAATTTCTCCACTACTTCGGCTTTCATCTTTAAAGCCCAGGCCTTAGCCTGTTGTTTATTCTTTTTCCCATCTGGTCCGAAGAAAAAATAAGCGGTGGCTGCCAAGCCGGCCAAACCAGCACCGACCGCACCCAACTGACCTAAATTAGATTTTTTTACTGCTTTTTTCTTTTGCATATTGTTAAAATTAATATGCTTTTAATATAGCACATTTTTGCTTTAAAAGCTAAGTTAACCGCCAAGAAAAAAACCGCCGGACAAGTCAAGCGGTTTTAAATAGCGTGCAATCAAGATGCTAGGCAGAACAAGCCATGCCTTTGCAAGAAGATACAGTTGGATCACTTAAGCAGATTTTGGCGTCACTGATGTTTGCGAATAATCTTTCTGGAAAAACCAAGATACTGATCACTTCGTCAAGCAAAGCTGCGGTTGATATGCTCTGTTGGGCATAACGCTGAATCAGGTCGTCAATTAAGGGTTGTTGGGGTTGATTGAATTTCTGAAACACCCTTTTTACATAATTTTCCAAATACAGGGCATTGTCCAAATCATCACCATTCTCCTGGGCGTTATTCAACAGGGTGTGAAATAACTCGTAGCTAAAACTACCATGTAACTGTAACTCTATTTCTACTGGAATAGTAATCATCGTATTACGAAATTTACCACCACAGGATAGGTTAAAGCTCAATAATGAGGAGTGACCATAATAACCAGGAATGGGGGCAACATTAACTACTGTACCGTCCGCCCAAATCGGCTTGTGTAAAATTTCTGGCCGACGCGAATCTTTGAAGACAACTCCCTGACAAAAATAAGAATCGTCATCAAATAAAAAGCCGTACTGCTCTGGTCGCAAGATATAGCGTCCGATGACTCCGTAAACAACAACCGTATGGACAATGACAGCGGCGCTAAGCACCCAAGCAGACCGACTAGTTAGGACATTTGTGCCCAAGGTA
Organism: uncultured bacterium; assembly: GCA_938003925.1. Taxonomy (GTDB): domain Bacteria; phylum Patescibacteriota; class Patescibacteriia; order Patescibacteriales; family UBA12465. Next base: position 11,939 of record CALKWQ010000009.1, on the reverse strand, counting down.
TAGTCTGTGGCGTACATAGCTCCCAGGGAAATCAGCCAGATACAGAAGCCGTACCAAATAGGGTGTTTGCTAAAGAACAAAAAATAACCTTTTAGTGCTTTCATGATAAATTTAGTTTTAATGAAACAATGTATTTAGTTAACGAATTAACAGTAAAAATTATCATAAGTTTTATTTTTTGTAAAGATGGCCAATATCATCCTTGGTATTGACTTATAATTATTAATATGATATTTTTTATGGTTATTGTCCATTGACAACCTTTAGCTAAAAATCTCTAAAATTAGCGGGATTATCTTTGTTTTTTGATAAAAACAGGGATAATCCCGTAAATTAATGGATTATTAACTAAAATAAAAAAGTAGACATGAAAAAAAATCTCAAGTCAATTGCTGAGCAGTTTGACCAATTCATGAAACAGTATTCTAAGTTAGACTGGACCACCTACCCCTACGATCCCGATTTAAGTCAGGACCGTGCCCAACAACAGGAAATCGCTCACGCTCTGATGGTGTGGAAATTTCTGCGTAAACTTCTGCAAAATAATCCCGGCTTAACGGTCGCTGCTAAGCGTCAGTGGATTGCCGAGTTTATCATGAGTCATCCTATGGCTCAGGAGTACGAACTAGTCACCATCGTAGCCAAAATCGAAGCTCTGCCTGACACTATCTGGCGAAAACTGCTGTGGCGGGAAAACCTTGACTTCAGCAGCTACGAAGCCTGTCTGCGCCGCTTAAACCCCGAACAATGCCAGGCAATCGCCGATAACTACGATGATTTGTTTGCCGGGAAACCTCAAACTCCACGCGTCTTAAAAAAATCTTGGCGCGACCGGGTTAAGTTATTTTTCGGCCTTACCACCAACTACAAATTGTTGACGGAGGATTATCAGGACCGAAAAAGAAACATGAGTAAAGGGGCTTACGCCTTTAGCTTACTGGGCCTTGATTTCGGTTTCAGCCTATATCCTGGAGGCCAAAACAACGATCGGAAAATCACCAACCAAAAGTACACCCGCTTCTTCTCGGTCAAGGAGCACATTGATGACTTTGTGGTAAACAAAGAAGACGGCAAATACTGGTGGCTCTACAAGACTGCCCGCTCCAATTGGGCTTTCTATCCACACAAAAAGGTGGAGATGAAAAAACACGTTTGCCCGGGATTTTGGATGACCTTAATCATACACACGCTCTTTTGGCTGGTATCACCCATAGCCTTATTCAGTTCCGCAATCATCACTCTTAACTACGGTTTTGGCACCGCCACCTGGATTACAGCTGCTTTTGCTACTCCCATGATTATTTGGGCAATTGTAGCCCTCTTGAGAACGGCCGGTTATTACCTCTGGAAGTTAATCTGGGGATATATCAAGGATAATAAAGCCTTAAAAACCACCAGCATTATCGTACTAGCCTTGCTCGCCATCGCCATTATCATTACCGTAGCCACTGGGGTAATCTGGTTTTTGGGATATATCATTGGAGCACTGGCTACAGCCATAGGACCCCTGCTATCAGTGATGACTGTTTTAGCTGCTGTCTTTTATCTGTTTTTTCTGGTTACCTGTGTCAGGGAATATGACCCTCTGTTTGAATATTCAGACATCCCGGCCTTTGTGCGCTTCTTACTGCATTTAAGCGTCGGAGCAACTACTGTCGTACTGTTGGATAAATTTGTGGTTATGCCGGTAGTTAATTTTATCGTTAAAATCGCAACCATATTTTGGGACTGGTACACCAGCGACCTATGGCTATCCAACTGGATAATCTTCAGCATTCCCTTCTTTGCCCTGTTCGTCTATTTTTACGACTTATTTCTCAGAGATGAGAAAAGATTCGTCGGATTACGTCGGACTTTCACCTGGCTAACCAGAGGCTTTATGACTATCAGTATCATCGTTATGGTAATACTGCTACTAAAACATGGGACTGTAGATTTTCTATTCTTTGGCTTAGCACCAGGGCTCATCTTATCAGCTATGTTTCTGGTGGTAGGCTTCTCGTTCGTCATGTTAGACCAAGTTAATCAGGACAACATTGATGAAAGATTAATGGCCTCTAAATTCTTATCTAAAATGGACGAAAAGATTGGCGGCCTCACCTACAAAGTCTATGTCACTAAAATTATGGAAAGCAAATGGTTACCTACTGACACCATGGAAAAATGGCTGATCATTGAACGCATCCAACATCTGGCCTTCCTCTTTTTTGATGGAGATCCTGAGAAAAGAGTGCGCTTCCTGGATTTAATCATCCAAAAAGGCAGTCTAAAAAACCTAGATTTTTTGACTGTTTACAGCCATGACATTGTGATAAAAATTGGCAGCAGAAAAAGACTGGATTTAATTCAGTTGGTTATGGATGGTCACTCCATTTCAGAAGGCCTGGAAATTATCCAAGACCGTCTCAGCATGGCCGAAAAAAGAACAGATGAAGCGATGGCTATATTAAGAAAGATGACTATTCCTTTCCTTAAAATCGCCCAGGCTGCAAGCTGGTCGTGGGAAAAAATCAGCCAGTTTTTCGGCACCTTGAAGGACCTCTGGGACTTCTTTAATAAAAGGTGCCCCTACGTAACACCAAGCAAATATCTGGATTAGTCCAACATTTAGCGACACACTCCGAGCCCGTTATACAAATAACGGGCTTTTTTATAAAGTAGACAACGCTCTTGCCAAGTCTTAGGTATTTGCTATAATAATCAACATGTTTAAAATAGCAACCAACAATCAGAACAATATTATTATTACTAGCTGGATGTTTACCCGGCCGGCTTTTATTAATATTGATCAAACTATTTTAAACTAGAAGATAGTAATTCAAAAAAATATTAATAAGAGCTGGCCGGATCAAAAATCCGGTCTTTTGTTTTTTACAACTAAATAAATTTTGTTTAACGCTTAATTCCTGCAACATGAAAAAGAAAAACTACACCCTATCCAGGGAGATTTTGGAAATCAATCCTAATTTGGCCAATCAAGCCCAAAGACTAGCATGCTCATTATGCCCCAAACCCGACAACAGCGTCTTTCTGTCTATTGATTGCGTGCCCAACGGACAGCTCAACCCCTTTAACTACGGCAACGGCTTAACATCAGCTCTTCTCATCAAAGAGCTGGGCGCTTCCTTCTTAGGATCAGACCTCTTTTGGTTGGGCCGACAGATTTTGCTATCACAACACACCGAGTTTAAAACCAATTTAAACTTAGGCGTAGAACTAGGTTTGTGGCAAAAAATTTCCACCACTGACTATGAACAAAAAATCAACTGGGACGAGCCTTTCTGTGTAAAAAACGCCAGCGGTGTGACCAAAATATGGCACCCCTTAAGGCGCCACTTCGGCTACGACCGCAGTCTCTCCACCAGGGGTAATATTATTAATTTCATCTACGCAGAGTCAGAGCTCTATCTTCAGCCCTTCTACCTACCCCTAAACTCTACCAACAGAGACGGCCAAGGTAAAATGATTTACCGGCTGGTCTTCTTCTGCGGCGCAGGCAGAGACCCCGAACCAATCGGCGGTCTCTGGATTAAAAGATCAGGCTTCAAAATCTACTTAGACAAAGAAGCGGCGGTGGGATTAGTGTTAAACCGAGCCTAATAGCAGCAAGCTAGAAAAAAAGTAAAAGCCCCCCTTACCTGAGGGGGCTTTATCATAAGCCTTCGCTTTATACCCGGCATTAAAATCTAATCACTACTCATGAGACTCATAATTAAGCTGCCGCGCTAAGACTTGCACCGCCGTATAAACCTGCAACCAATCTTTACAGGCTACAACATAAGGATAGCCTAAATTGTCATGATGATCATATAAAAACACTCTCCCCGAATAATCTGGCCCTAAGTATTGTAGTAATTTAGCGTTATCATCAATAATACCTAGCACGCTAGGATATAACTCTTGCAACACCCCTGCCTTCCACTCATTGCCGTTACTATGCATAATCTCATCAGGACGACAAATCAAAGGAGCGTCGGGGAAATTATGTTTCTGCAACCAATTTTTGGTACCACTGGCGACCCTAACCGGCCGAGCGGTGATATAAGCCGCCACCGGTACAATTTGATTAATCCGGTTCAAATAGGCGCTGGAACCTTCAATTAATGGGATATCTTCCTGGGTGGCATTAGAGTTAATTTTCTCGTCTATCCAAGCTAAAGCCTCTGCATGCTGCCAATAAGGGACATTCTGGGTGTAACGATATTTTTCCACCATCTCTTTAACGGTCAGTTGCTCCGGATTGCCAAACTTTGCTTGCATTGACTCTACCCAAAAGCCAATCGTCCAAGACAAGGTCTCATCAATATCTACGGCTAAGCCGGGAGTAGTTATTAGGTTTAAATAATTCATACTCTGTTTGTACGCTAAATTATCTAGCCGGATGATAAATAAGACCGTCAATAAAATTATTAATCACTAACTCCGTACCTTCAAATAAATTATCAGGTAAAGCGTCTAGACTAAACCAGGCCCAACGCTCACACTTATCCGGCTCCATCACTACCGGCTCCCCGCCCGCATACTCACCTTTTACACCAATATTAAGATAGTGCTTGCCATCACTGGCGAGATAGCGTAATTCGTCGGCCACGGAAATCAATTCCAACTTATTAATCTCTAAACCGGTTTCTTCGCGAGTTTCGCGTTGAGCGGTCTCTAAAATCGTTTCTCCCATTTCTAAGTGGCCGCCGGGAAAAGACCATTCACCGGCACCATGTGAGCCCTTACGCAAACCCATCAGGACTTCCCCGCGCTCATTTTGAATCATCACACCAATGCCTACTCGGGGATATTGCTTATCAGCCAGAGAAATAATTTGCAGTCCTTTAGATTTTAAATCGGCTTCACTAAACCATAAATCTTGCAGCTTGAAACGATGCAGATAAGAAACAGTCTTTTCTAAGACTCGACCAGTAGCCCGACGATTAGCCGGATCAGCTGAAGTCCATTCTTCCAACACTAAAGTGTCGCCCACGGCAATTTCAAAATCATATAATCTTAATTCGTATTTCTTTTTGCCTTCCAAAATATCTTGGAAATATTCCGGCAATACTTTTTTAACAACTCGATTAGACATATAAATAAAATTATAAATATTACGCAGCTTAACTCACCTCCTCTAAATCTTCGTCAATGATATATAGCAAGAGTAAACCGAGTAAAATACTAGCTATGGCCGTGCCAACGTAGCTGTCACCAAACAGTTTCACGTCAATTAAATCAAAGATATACCAAACTCCGCGCCAAATCAAAACGATGCTAAACACTTTCATCAAGCTGCGTATAAAAATATGCCAATGTTTTTTGTTTTTTCTAAAAATCATATTTAAAAGTTTAATTTACCAATTGCTCCATCTTAGAGTTAAAGTCTAACAGAGCTCGCTGCACGGCGTGGGTCAGCATCAATTTACTGCCACCTTGGAGATAGTAATAGCCCCTTCTCTGTTCACCAGCTAAATCAAAAGGTGTTTTTTCTAAAAATTCATCATCATAAAACTCTGCACTACCGTCATCTAGCTTCGTCGTCTGCAACATGGCAATCGCATTGGCGTTATCACCCTTAAACACACTCTCAGTTGTTTTATCAACACCCTGAGAAACTGTTCCTGGTTTTAGATATAAATTATTAATTTTAATCAATTTATCAGATAAACCTAGACTAAAGCTATTAAACAACTCCTCTTGACTAATGTTGGTGGTGTGAGCATATTCTTCCAGACTGAGAGTTGGATCTAAGTTAGTAATTATTTCTTGAAATCTTTTTTTGTTATACTCACCGCCAAAATCAGCAGCGTCTACCCATACATCGTTTTTGTCCATATAACCCAAGGTTTCTCGGTTAATAAAAGCAGTATTGTGGTCTTTTGCGCTGCCGCTGATGTTAGTAATTAAATCTATCCATAAACGAGCAACCTCTCCAACTCTTTTATCTTGAGCTGATAATCTATCGGCCACCAAGCGGCGACCATCTTCATTGTCCAGCCAGGACAAAACTTTAAGTGAGCCTTCTGGAAAACATTGTTCAAAAGCTTGAATAGCAATAGCACCGTGAAAAGCGGTGATTACTGACCTCTGCAAAGTCTCTTGTTTGTCTATAGACAAAGAACGTAGTTCCACCGAATTACTGGGCTTATCAAAAAAAGCTACATTATTACTATCACCAACTGATCTGTTTCTAAGAGACACGCCACGACCGCCATTAACCTTATGTCCCGTCTCACCCGATTGCACCCCTCCCCAAGAAGCGGCTAAAATAGCGTTCTGCAAAAAGCTGCTCTGCTGACTAACAGCGATGCCTTTTTCTCCGCCAATGGTTAGATGGAAACCGCGAGCCCCCTTGCTATACTCAGGAGAACGATTGAAGTTAAAATCAATATATTCTATATCATGCAACAATTTCATTTCCAAAAGCATTAAATAAGGATTGTCGGTCGGCCGAGTAGCAATCTCATAAACAGCGTCTTTACCTGAACCAATTCTGGCGGCTTGAGTTAAGCGAGCAATATCAGTTTTCAAACTACTCTGCCCAGTCAGCTGCTGATAGCCATTGTCGGTAGAACTAGTAATCTCATACTCCATACCAATGGAAGCGCGCAAGCCTTCAGGAATATTTTTATATGAATACTTTTCAATAATTTGCTCGTATTTTCTCAGGTTATAAGCAACCTTATCAATCACTTCCGGCAGGGGGCGGTCTGGCAAATATTCTCTAGCAAATAACATTACTACAATACTACGACCCTTACTTTCCTTACTATATTTATCCATAAATAAGGAAATATCTCGTAAATTACTAACGTCCTCCGGACGCGGATCCTGAAAAAAACGCTCTAGTTGATCAATATTCATCTTATTGCTCAACATAGAACCGATAACATCAATGGAATTTAGAATTTGTTGACGAGCGTTATCTTTAGAAGAAGTGGTAATTTCCTGATAAAAAGAGCGGCACTCATCAACGTCCAATAAATCGTGATGCAATAACAGCATTCTAGCGGTTATAAGCTGATTCTTGTCATTTAAATTAAAAAGTTTCAATTTGGCTTGAGCCAATAAATTATCGTAATGATGAGATTGCAGATAGGTTAATAATAAATCAGTTTTGTTTCGGTTAAAACTACCAGACAATAAGGATTCGCTTATATTTTGGATAAAGTCAGAAGAATAGTTAATGCCAGCATCAAATAACAATTTTAAATCATTAACGTAATATTTTTCCTTTAACATCAGGTTCTCCACTAAAGCTGGCTTATAATCATAAAAATTAGACAATTTGGCTTCATTCTTGGAATATTGCAAGGACTTACTCACTATCTTTTCGATATCTTCATCTTTAATGGCAAAAGAACTGGTTTCTACCGACTTTAAAAAGGCGATAATAGAACCACCGCTCTCCTGATAACAATCGTTGCTTAAATTATTAAGACCGACAGCAAATAAATCAGCATCTAAATAAAAGTCTGGCGCCGCTGGATCAGAGGCTATATAACCTTGCCAGAATTTAGGCGACAAGCCGCGATTATGCATAACCGCGGAACTGATCCGCTTAATCTCGTCTAATTCTAACATCAAACCACTGCCAACTCGCCTGTTCTCTGCTGCCGAGGCTAGAATTTTAGTGCCGTCTATTTGAGGCCAATTAACTAATTTATCTAAAAAAACCGCCCGAACTTCTGGGTCGCCATCAATAATATGCTCCTTGTACAATAAATTAGCGTTCTCAGAGCTCAAACCAGGATCGTTAAATAATTTAATAAAGATTCTCTTAAAGGTCGGCTGATCACTAAAAAAGTCTGTTTTATCTAAAACACGGCACAACTGATTAGCGCTATTAGAACTAAGAGAAGGTAAATGTTCGAAGGCTTGGATGAAAGCCTGTTTTTGTGGCTCGTTTAAATAGGGTAAGACACGAATAAAGTCATCCGTATTATCCGGTAGCCGGCTCTCTAAAAACTTTTTTTCAAGTTGCGAGCGAAAAGCTTCGTCAGCAAAGTTAACATCACTTAAATAGTCAAAATAAAAAGACATTGCCCGTACATAGTAACGGTTATCACCCTCAGCTGAGAGCTTGGTCAACAAAAGTTGATAATATTCATGACGCTCTGTTTCATTGGAAAAAAAACGAGCAATCTTATCGGGATATTCTAACACCAATAAAGACGCTGCCTGGGCTTTAAGATTAAGAGCGCCCTGCATTAAGCTCTGTCCTAGATGAGCCGCCTCTTCCTCACTCATGAAATTATCCAAATGATGATTGAAATAGATTAAATCTTTGGCGACTTCTTTCAAACCAGAGCACTCATTAATATCATCGGTATTAACAGCATCAGCCTTAGCCAAAACATTACTCGACATCTCAGTAATCAATTCCTGACGCTGAGACGGCGTCATGCCATTGGCGGATTGCAGGCGCCTTTCTAAAGCCCTGACTAAATCCACGGCTGGTCCGTGTTTAATAGCGGCATCTAGCAACCAATTACTATCAGCTGGGGACACTAGATTATTATCTAATCCTTGAATTAATTCATCAATCTTAATCTTCTCTATAAACAAGCTGATGTAGCGTCGGTCTATCTGATTATTTAAAAACAAGTTCCTTATTTCTTCAAAGTCAAAAGACACTGAGCCACGACTATAGGCAGTAATAAGATCATCAAGATTATGGCTCTGACGCTGCCCCTCTAACACGGCATAAAAATGGTGTCTGAGATCATTAAGTTCGGCGTACTTGTGAAAAGATAAGTGTAACTGGGCGAGTAAATCTGGTTCGGCAAAAATCCAAGCATATTCCGGATTTTCAGCTTGTTCTAAAATATTTTTAATCCGACCGGCATGGATATTGTGGGCAGCAAAGATTTTAGCTCGCAAATTATCAGGCCAATTACGACGATGCATCAATAACAGTAAAGAACGCAGACCATCTTCAGTCAATGATCCCGGCTTTGCCGCTGATTCAATTATTTCTCCGAGTTGGACCTCATCGAGACCATAAGCGTTATCTGGATAATTAGCAATTAAGCTACTCAAACAAATCATGCCGTGACTGCTAGAAGCATAACTCATCGATTCTTTTAAATTATAAAGGTGATTATCGCTCAAAGGCCTGCCATTAAGCTTTTCCTTTTTTAAATCTAGAATATGCCGATCAATCAGACTGTCACTTTGCTGTAATTTAGACTTCAAGAACTTATCATAATCTTTCTTATCCAAAGGTAAGACATCTAAAACCCAATTAAAATCCTGGCTAATGTGATTGCGACTCCAGTGATAAGATAAGGAGCGTAAAATCTCTTTACTCTCAGCCGGGGAACAGGTCTGTATCCGCCCGACTAACATAGGAAAACATTCATTAAAGCGATAATCCAATCTATTGGCCTGTAAATCACCCAACCAGAGATTAAACATAAATTCCACCCGCCGACTATCGGCCATTAACTTGTCCGGGTGAGCAGTAAAAAAGTCCAAAGCTAAATTTTTGATGTCACCTGGTAATTCCCTGGCCCCAGATAATCGGACTAAGACGGCGTCAAACCGGCGCTCAATTTCTCCGACCGAGAAGACCCCCAGTTCTGTAGAATAACCGCTATATTTTTTCAATAAGCCTAAGGCTACAAAATCATTACTATCCGCTAACTTTACTTTAAGAGAATCTAAAAGATTCTCAGAGCTGTTGAGTCCAACCGACTTGGCTTCAACCAGAGCGCTGATACTGCCTTGAAAGCCATTAACACAACGAGAGTTTAGCCCATTTTTTCTCAATAATTCTGGCCAGATATCTAGCACCTCTTCAGCTTTTTCTGGGAAACGGGTAACAAAGGCTTCTAAGGCTGAGCTAGCGCAAGTAATCGCTGACTCGCCTTTTTTGGAGGTGCCCCAAAAATCAGAACGTAGAGACCTTAGAAAAGAATCATAATCTTCTGCCTCAGCCAGCCTGTCTTTAACTACTAATTCTTTATAGGTCTTGAGTGCTCTTTTTTCCAAATAGGTATCCCGTAGTCTCACCACTAGCTTATTGGAGTTGAATAAAGTCACTAGTTCAGACGACATCTTTTGCAAAGCTTCCTCCCCTGAACGCCTTAGTTGCCGCCAAGATTCTTGTAAATTCAAACTGCCAGTTTTGGCAAAGTCCTCGGAAATTTGATCCTCCAAGTCAATCTGGGCCTCCAAATTACGAATAAAAGAATCCGACAGCCGTGACTCCAGCTGCCTCTTCTCTTCAGGGCTTATTGCCGACTCGCCAACAACCAGATTTGCCTCCTTAGCTTCAGATAGAGGTTTGTTGGTCTCTGGCCTAGGTATAAATTCGTTGTTTTCCAAATTAGGCATATAAAACAAAACTTAGCATCAAAATATATCCATATTGTAGCAAAAATACGGGTAATAAGACATAGCGATAGTAACTAAGGGTAGACGATACCAGCCTCGGTTGCGCTAATTAAAAAACCCCGGAACTGATGTAGTTCCGGGGTCTAAATACTAATTTAGAGCTCCCTTTTGATATCTTTGGCGCGAGCCAAGACATCATTAAAAGCTTCATAGCCCGCAAAGGCTTTGTAGCCTTCAATAAACCGGCAGAGAGCGTTTATCGACCTGGTAATTGCCCTTAGCTCCTTGTCATTATAGCTTTTGTTATAAAGACTATTAAACAAGGCAATAACTTCGACAACTTTATGGTCCCAAACGATCTGTTTTTTGACATTGGAAATCGTGAAAAATCCACTCCAATCAACTTTAGTCAAAGGCTCAATAGCCAATTTTTGCCCATTTAAGGATCGAAGATTCTGAGCCAAATAAACCAACTTGTCATTACTCAGAACATCTCCGCTTTCTAAGGTGGCGATAATGTTCAACAAATTGTTGGTTATCGCCAGCTCCTGTTCTTCCCTCTGCGCCTTAGCTTTAGCCGCAGCCTCTGCTTCCTGTTTTCTGTTTAGCTCCCTTAATTTTCTTACTTTCCACCTTCGGTAATATTTGACAGATAATAAGATGGCCGCTATGACAGCAATTAAGCCAATTGCCTGTAGCACGATAGTGAAATCTATATTATTACCCACAAACAGATAATAACTGAAGTCACTAATAGCATATCCAAATTGGTAAATGGTGCTGACAATGGAAATTAAGGTTAAAGCTGCTGACAGTAAAACTGCGAACATCGCCGGAATGTCATCCGATATAATGTCGCCCAATTCTTTAAACCCGTTCATCAGGCCAAATACGATTGACAGCAGCAATATCAACCATATCGCTTGAGTGCCAAAGTACAGATAGGAACCAGCTACAATGCCAATAGCCACTACTACGCTCATTACTAAACGTAGCTTTATATATGATCCGTCAGTTCTTTTGATCATAAATATGACCAAAATAATAGCAGACAGCGACAGTGTCACTATCCAGCCCATACGGCCGAAGGAATTGGCGGGAAAATGCTGCAACAACAAGTAAAAAATGGAACCTATGGTACCCACCTTCACGAAGTTCATCAGCAAATTCAAGCGGGCTGACATACGGTCAAACAGCAGATACCTCTCACTGGAAAAATCCAGGTAATCATATTCCGCCCAAGCAAACTGCTCGCTGAACTTTTTGGCCAGAATGATCTGGATCGCAGAGGAACTCAGAAGTACAATCAGTCCAATCAAGAAAGACTGACTGACAGCAAAAATAGACACACCGGTAAAAATGGCCGGCACCAACAGAACGACAATCGTCCTCAAAGCAAACTTAACAATTTTTTTCATGATGAAAATACTTTGATTGTAAATAACTAAATAGGGTATATCTCGGGGCCGGACAGCCCTTAGCTATTTGCATAGCATTTATCGTGTTACCCTTTTCCACGAATGCAACTATTATATCATAAATAGATTATTTTGTCAATAATAGCGCAATAGTTCAATAGCTTGGAAACACTTGAGCTAAAAAGTGGTATAATC
>CALKWQ010000008.1 GCA_938003925.1 uncultured bacterium | reverse complement strand
GATAACTTGCCGTGACTGGAGTTCAGACGTGTGCTCTTCCGATCTTTCAATGACATTAATACGATCACTTGACGGCGGTGAGTAAAATGCCTGACCGTAGTGTTCATGGCCGTTTTCCACAGCTCCAGCTAAGTACTCAAGCTGATAGGGTGTTAGAGCCAACTCGCACTCTTCAGCTGCAATAGCAATACACTCTTCCCAGTAATTCTTCTTCGCGCTCACAGTCTACCCCGCAATGTCTACGTGTGAAATAGCTCGTGTTACGGCTGTGTACATCCATCGTGGATCACAGCCCTCATCTATTACAAGTACTTTGTCAAATTGACTGCCTTGAGCTTTGTGACAGGTTATCACGTGCCCAAAATCAAATACTTGTTTTCCAGTCAGTTCTTTTGCATACGGGCTTTGATTTGCTTTAATGAATTTAGCATTATTAAATCGACGTGAGCCTTGATCAAACATAACCGTAAATCTATACGGCCGTTCCATACTAGTTATAGTCCCAATTTCACCGCCAGCTATGCCTGTGTGATAGCAGGTTTTCATTAAACTTACAATATCTCCTGGTTTAGCTGGGCCATCGTCTTTTCTAATTTTTCTATTAAGATTAAAGCAAGTTATATTTTTATAACAAATAACTATGTCATATTTACTATAATCTACTTCATATCTGTCAACAGTATGTGGCCATTTTCCAGTGGTTCTTATCTTATTAGCTAAGCTGATGATCGGGCTATCTGCCGCTTGTCTATTAATCTCTGTTAAGCAAAACGTTGGGTTGGTAATTATAGAGTCCCCATCATTTACTGGTGGAAGCTGGAAAGGGTCTCCAACATATACTATTGGGACTCTATAGGACTCTAGGTCAGCTCTTATAGATGCACCCAGCATCGAAGATTCATCAATAAATATCCGATTAGCTATTAATCTGGGTTTCTTAATAAAGGTTAATGGCTCATCGCATACTTTTTGATAAAGTAAGTTGTGAATGGTCAGGGCGGGGATACCTTTACTTTGTAGCACACTAACGGCTTTATTTGTGAAGGCCGCTACTATATCACCGGGTTGTAGCATGTGTTTGATAAGGGTGGTTTTTCCCGTGCCTGCATACCCGCCCAGGATAAACGGCTTGGACATATCCCATTTTGCAAACACTTCTAGAGCTACTAACTTATCATTAGAGAGTATCATTATAGTTTGCTTTCTTTAGTTAAGGCCGGGATGATGACCTCGTCATCCCGGCCTTATAACCGGGCTAATAAGCCTTAAGGCGCAGCGGCCTTACATCGGTATGCTAGTAAATATTTGGCTCTTATTGTGGCTTAGTCTGCCCAAAACAAACTGCCACGTTGCTTATTACTTGCTACCGCCAGCGGTAGCAGATTAACAAACTCTTCTTTGCTAATACAAACTTTGGCAAAAGTGTAAGCACGCTCGCGTAGGCCTAACGCTAACAGCAAATCGAAATTCACCGCTGATGAGTATAGAAAAAAGATAATGACATTCACCTCCCTTCCATAGGGGAATAATCTAAGCAGACACTGTAAAGTAAATTTAAACCACCTTAGCGCTTAGCTTGCCTGCAGCACGCGGCGCCTAAATTGTTCTGTTCCGGCAAAATTTTCTGGCGCGGGGCTGCCAGGCCTGGGTCGTACTTTACATAGTTAGTTTCACTATAATACACTATCAGGCAGTCAAATAAGTCAAAGCCGAAGAACAATGCGTCTCACCTCCTTTCACTGGGTTTTACACATTACTGATTCCTTGAATTAGCTTTAACCCAGTCAAAAAATAATGCATCAAGCTTGGGTTCATTAATAGGAATGTTACTTCCTACGTAGCGCCAGATACCATCGGCAAGACGATAAAGGTGTATTTTACGCCATTTGGAGCAAAATGGAATT
>CALKWQ010000007.1 GCA_938003925.1 uncultured bacterium | reverse complement strand
AGATAACTTGCCGTGACTGGAGTTCAGACGTGTGCTCTTCCGATCTACAAAAGCTGGCAGCGCTAGCGGTTACAATCAGATGTCGAAAGCTGGTGTCAGTGACTGGACCAAGCGCCAACGCGATGCTAAAAATGCTAACGCAAACTTGCTTACATTAGTTGCAGCAGGTGAAGTCGCTCCGCATGACATCGAAGCTCGTCAAGCAGAAATCGAAGCAGCTCGCACGGCTACTCCGCACACTGACTTAGGCTTTGCAACAAAAGAAGAAGTTGTTGCTTACCTTGAGTCGCACGGCGTTGATTTAGCTTAAGCACTACACTAAAGGGATTAAGTTCCCTTTAGTTTCGCAGTAACACTTTTAACTTTTGGAAGGCTAAAAATGAGCGACTACGACATTAAAGTTGCACTACGTGCTAGAGGCTGGCATGAAGATGATGTTGAACGCATAGTAGATGAGCTCATTGAGCTTATACCTGAAGGCTATACCGCAGTTGAAGAAGCTATGCTATATGACTATAGCTTAGAACCAGACTATATGATGTCACTAATAAACTACGCGAGGTAACTATGAATATATTCGTCACTGATACTTGTCCGGTTAAGTCTGCTCGTGCACTGGACGACGTTAGGCTGAATAAGATGATACTCGAGACAGCTCAGATGCTCTGCACTAACGCACCGCACTTTGACATACCAGATAGCTTGGTGCCGTACAAGCCCACGCATATGAATCACCCGTGCACAGTATGGGCTCGTAAGTCACGCTATAACTATGACTGGTTAGCACGACACTTCATAGCCCTGGTTGACGAGAAGGCTGATCGCACGCATAAGCTACACCTTAGCTATACTAAGTTGATGCCGCTACTAACTCACGTCTACGACAATCCGCTTGACATACCAGTAGACAACGACATTAGCTTTGTGTATGCTGGTGACTATCCCGTGCGTACTACATCTGGCTTGGATGTCATAGCTAGCTACCGCAAGACTATGATAGCTAAGTGGGAGACTGACGCACTAAAAGGTCGTACGCCGCGTTGGACTAATGCTACACAACCAGATTGGAGCACACCATGCGCACACTAATAACTATAGCTATAACATTAGCTTCATCGGCAACATTGGCATGTACTCACCCGCGTGCAGGCTTGTATATGAATCCATCTGATTGCTCAATGCCGCATTACTTACCGTTGCCAAGTTATGAGCCATTACCACAACATCAGCAACGTAAGTCGTACCAGGAGCAATACTATCAGCAAATGCTGCAAGACTATGAACGACGCAACCTACCATGGTTTAATCAGCACTACGATCCACGACCACTATTGGAGCGCCGCTATGACCGCTAAATCATTGGCTGTTACATTAGATATAATTATAGTTATTAGATGGACGCACTGCTATAACCGCACTGCACAGTTATAATTAAAGCTACAACAGTATGATAAGTATCGAACCGCAAAATAAAACAAAATAACAGTATCAACAAGCATAGGTTGAGAGCTATATAGCGAAGATCA
>CALKWQ010000006.1 GCA_938003925.1 uncultured bacterium | reverse complement strand
GACCACCGAGATCTACACTCTTTCCCTACACGACGCTCTTCCGATCTGGCTATAACGGTCCAGCCGCAGGCGTTACACACTGTGGTAATCCTTGCCCGCTTGATAAGTTTAAACAAGAAAACAATGGAGCAAAAAACTTCGCTTTATGCCCGGCTGTGCATGCAGAGATAAATGTCATTGTTACAGCGGCTAGATTTGGTACTGCTTTAGAAGACGCAATTTTCTATGTAACCAAGCGGCCATGTGACAAATGCCATACTGTATTAAAGAATCTTGGCTTGGCTGGCGTGGTCTTTCCGCAAGATGAAGAAGAAGATACGGGGGTACATTTTTTGATTTTAGGGCCTGAACTCAATCAAATAATAGAATTGGAGTATTAGCTATGAGTGAAGTAAGCGCAATAGCAGAGGCGGCTTTAGCATTAAAAACCATTCGTAGCGTCGAAGAGTCTCAAGCTGTCATCGCCATTGGGGCAGCAATTAAGATTCTTGATAAAGCTACGGTAACAGCAGAAGAAATAATTGCGCTGTGTGAAGAGCGCGTTAAGGGTAGTCTGTATACGTTATCAAACGATGAAAAACTTATGCTGTTAGCTCTACGCTATATTAGAAAGAAAAACGCGCCCTATAAGTTACCCATCAAGCCTGTTAGCCGCAACGCAGCCTGCCCATGCGGTTCGGGTAAAAAGTATAAATTCTGTTGCTTAGATCTTGTTAACGCTAAAAACTGGGAGGCATATCACAATGAGTAATAAGAATCGTTCTTGGCCGGAGTGGTACCGCCTTATTCAAGGTAGAGACATTCTATTTATTGAAAATGAGTACAAGTTTAAAGTGATTCCTGCCGGGCTTTGGAAGCACCTTCAAGGCCGGGCTAAGGAATTGCTCAATAACAGACCTACGGCCTCGTCTTACGAGCGTGATCATTGGCAGAGAATAGTGGATGGAATTCCTCCATACGGATTGAAAGTAGAAGATAAAAATTCAAAAGGGGGCAACGATGAACAAGATTAAAGTAGAACTTCTTATTGAGCCAACAATAGACCCTAGAGAGTTAATTGGCGGCCTAGCGCGGTTAACGCAGTTTAAATCTGAATTTAAGCTTGCAAACAAAGACCGCGGCGAATCTATTTTAAAAGCAATAAAAGCGATGGGACACACCAGCCTACTTGAACCAGTCAGGTTTGGGTTTATTATTTCAAATGCTAGCCGTGTTTTCCTTGCTCAGATAACTCGGCATAGACAAGCAACATACGTTTCTCAAAGCCAGCAATATCAGGATCATAGCTGGTTTCCTTATGTCGTTATCCCTGACTTGCAAGAAAACAAGTCTCTAGAAGGTCGCTATCACGATTTAATGCAGCAAGCATCAGAGTTGTATGTCGATCTAAAAGCGGCTGGTATTCCTCAAGATCAAGCCCGCTATGTTATACCGGGGGCTGCCAGAAATG
>CALKWQ010000005.1 GCA_938003925.1 uncultured bacterium | reverse complement strand
CAACTCCGAATCCTTCCAGTTGACCTGGGACACCACCGCTCCTAGCATTACCATTAATCCCGTTACCCCTGATCCCACTGGCGACTCCACTCCTGATATAACCGGCAATGCCACCGACTCTCTAACCAACATCAGTGCGGTTGAATATCAATTGGACGGCGGTTCTTGGTTGGCCTGCAGTGCGGCTGACGGTACTTTTGATTCCACTAATGAAAACTATACTTGTATCGTCCCGGCTCTCTCAGAGGCTACTCACACCGTTAATGTCCGTGCTATTGATACTTTGGGCAATACTTCTGATGGCTCAGTTTCCGATTCTTTCACCGTTGATTTGTCTGGTCCCACCATCACCCCAATGGCCGACAGAGCAGAGAACGCTCAGTTCTCTCAGAACGCCACCACTACCGGCGCTGTGTCCTGGTCTTGGACCTATACTGGCACCGGCACTATCACTTTTGGCACTCCTAATGCCGAAGACACCACTATTACCGCTGACGCCGACGGTGTCTATACCGTTACCCTAACCGCCAGCGACGGTTTCACCAACAACTCCGAATCCTTCCAGTTGACCTGGGACACCACCGCTCCTAGCATTACCATTGCTAATCACAATCTGTCCACTATTAGCACCGCTACCGTTTCAGGGGCGACAGTGCTTGATGCTGGCGGGATTAGTTCTATTGTTTGGACTCAAGTTTCTGGTCCTGGCTCCGTTAATTTTGCCCCCAGCAATAATATTGAGAATCCGTCTTTTTCCGCGACTCTATCAGGTGATTATGTAGTCAGAGTTGATGTTTCAGATGTAGCCGGAAACACCTCCAATGATACCGTTAACTTTACCTGGTATATTTCTTCTGGTGGTGGAGGCGGTGGTGGTGGAGGAGGCGGTGGTTACGTTAGCTACTGCACTCAAGTTGAATACGGTCCTTGGAGTAGCTGTGTCAATGGTTCTCAGACTCGTTTAGTTATTAATCGTTTGCCTTTGTCCTGCACTTTAAGTACGGCTCAACAATTAGCAGTTACTCAAACTTGTACCGTTGTTCCAGATTTACCCGAACCCGAAGAACCCATTTCATCTGAACCCACGACTCCAGCTTCGTCATATCCTTTCGACCCAGAAGCTGTTGATGTGATTGAAAATGCCAGAAAAGACTTTACTAAGCTAGATCAATCATTAGTTAATTCCATTATTGGACGCATCGTTATACAAGTGGAGGATCGTGGCCGGGCTTGGTATATTAATCCAAAAGACGGAAAGAAATATTATTTAGGCCGACCTACCAATGCTTTCCAGGTGATGCGTATTTTAGGTGACGGCATAGCCACTAACAACCTTGAGCGCATTCCAGCTGGAATAATTGATGGCAGTCTAACAATGGATATAGACACCGATAAGGACGGTCTGCCTGACCGGCTAGAAAAAGGTTTACGTACTGATTGGAAAAAAGTTGACACCGATGGTGATGGCCACTCTGACCATCTGGAAGTTATCAGTGGTTACGACCCTCTTTCTAAGGGCAAACCTAAGACTGACGCCGTTTTTACCAAGAAAAATAGCGGACGCATTTTTATCCAAGTGCAGCAGAATGGGGAGGCTTGGTATGTTTATCCCATTTCTCAGCGCCGCTTCTATTTAGGTAGGCCACTGGAAGCCCTGGCTATCATGAGAACTTTAGGCTTGGGTATTAGTAACGAAGATTTAAATAAGATTCCTGTAGGTACTTTTGCGGATAAAATGAAGTAAATTTGTAGCCAATATCATTATCTGCGGATTAATTTTAAAAGCCCCTCGATTTGTTTCGGTGGGGCTTTTTTATTTGGCGTTGATGGCTTTTTAATGCTATAATTAAAATAATTATATGCTTAAGTCTCATTTTTTAATCTCTGCTTTACAAGTTTTAGCACGTTTTTTGGGAAATATTATTTTTTTCCCTTTGTGGTGGTATAGCGTTGGTTTTGTGCGCTTCGCTACCAAGATATTACTATTCTGGCGCGACGAACAGAGGTCATTAGGCCTGATGGTCTGGGTAAGGAATATTTTTGTGCCGATGTATGGTCAGAATGAACTAGCTGGGCGCTTAATTAGTTTTGTGATGCGCGTAGTTCAGATTTTAGCTAGAGGCTTGATGATGCTTTTCTGGGTAGTAATCGGCCTAGTTTTGATGGTTATTTGGCTCACCTTGCCTTTAGCCTTAATGTTGGCTACAGCTTTTCAACTGTTAGCGTTTTAGTCTATGGAAAAAGTTGCTGGTTTAGAATTTGAAAACAGATCTGATCACGGTTATGGTGCTTGGTGGCGTAATCGTTTTATTTATTGGCAGAAATCTTTAAGTCGTTCTTCTATTGCTTTGTTTAAATTACAACGACGAGTAGATCGTGCCCTAGATATAGTTGCTTTTTTAGTGGCCTTAGCCGGCTGGCTATCTTTAGCGTTGTGGATTTTTTTGAATCAGTCACACTTACTATCTGACCCAATTAGGATATTGTTGTTTTGGGAAAATATCCATCCTTTAATTTTATTTTTCTTGTTATCTGTTTGGTTTGATTTATTTTTAATCTATCGTCGTAGTGAGAATGCATTCTCAGCCAAAAAAATTAATTATCGCTATTGGCATCGTGAACCTAAAAATAATGAAGCGGTCTTTAATGCAGCTAATACTCAGGGTAGAGATCTAGAACAAGTATTATTTTCTTCTTTTCTCTTAGCGGCTAAATTAAAACAGTCTGAGATATCGGTGATGCATTTGTTCCGTGCTTTACTAGCTGATCAGCAGGTGCAAAATGTCTTTATACGTTTAGGTGTGGAGGCCACTTCTTTGATTGCTAAGCTGGAGCGTCATTTGGCTGGATCGACAGCAACTACACGTCGTCCGGGGTTTAGTGAGGCGGTGCAATCTATTTTCATCGCCGCTACTATAGATGCTATTAGTCGTGGTCAACAAAGCACCGAACCAGTTAACGTTTTGTCTCTCTGTTATCGTCAAGATAAGTTATTGTCCGAAATTTTATACGACCTAGAGATAGACGCCGATAAGATTGATAATGTCTGCGAGTGGTTTCATATTAATCGTCAACTCTCTAGTCGTCATCAGGCTTATCGTCGTTCGGCTGCCTTAAAGCCTGGCGGCGGTATGGATCGTGCTTATACGGCCGTGGCCACCCCGACTTTAGATCATTTTTCCTACGATTTAACTCTAGCTGCTAAGTATGGCCGCTTAGACTTGTGTGTTGGGCGTCAGACGGAAATTAATTCTATTCTTGAAATTATGGCTAGTGGCCAGAGCGGCGTCTTGCTGGTCGGAGCTAGCGGTACCGGTAAAACCTCGGTGGTCAACGGACTAGCGCAATTAATGGTAGAAGAGCGGGTGCCTAAATTTTTACAAGATAAACGTTTGGTAGAAATAGATGTATCCCGCTTGGTTAGTGGCGCTTCGCCTTCAGTCGCGGAGGAACGTCTGTTAGCCTGTATTAGTGAGACTAGACGTGCTGGCAATATTGTCTTGCATATTGCTAATATTGAAAACTTAATTGGTATTAGCGCCGGCGGTACAGAAGGCTTAGATTTGTCAGAAGTTTTAGCCGAAGCTCTTGGGCGTCGTCAAGTATTCTGTTTAGCTACTATCAATACTGATAATTATGCGCGAGCAGTGGAAAAAACTGCTTTAGGTGAGGCGATGACTACTGTTGGTATTCAAGAGCCATCTCATAATCAGGCCATTCAAATGGTGGAAAGTAAGGTTTCCGCACTGGAAGGACGATATCGAATTTTTATTACTTATAATGCGATTGAACAAGCAATATTAATGTCTGCCCGTTATTTGCATGATAAGTTTCTACCAGAAAAAGCAATTGTGCTACTGCAGAATGCTGTCATTATTGCAGCCAAAGCTTTTCGTCGTGATCCAAGTCAGGCTGTCTGTACTAAGGAACACGTTGCCTTGGCTATTAGCGAAATGACTGGCGTGCCTGCCCAGAAATTAACTGCCAGCGAAGGTCAAAAACTATTGTCTCTAGAGTCTGATATTCATCAACGTATGGTTGGTCAGGAAGAAGCTGTAGCTGCGGTGGCCGCCAGTTTACGTCGGGCCAGGGCGGAGATGAAAGATGTAAAACGTCCGATTGCTAGTTTTTTGTTTCTTGGTCCCACTGGTGTCGGTAAAACTGAATTAGCTAAAACGGTATCCCAGGTTTATTTCGGAGATGAGAATTATATGGTGCGCTTAGATATGAGTGAATATCAACACGCAGACAGTATTCGTAAGATGATTGGTGATATTGACGGTTCTCGTGGTTATTTAACGGAGGCGGTGCGTAAAAAACCATTTTCCTTAATCTTGTTGGATGAAATTGAAAAGGCTCATCCAGATATTCTTAATCTCTTCTTACAGTTGCTTGATGATGGACGTTTAACTGATGGACAGGGTCGCACGATTAGTTTTACCGAGTCTATCATTATCGCCACTTCTAATATTGGAGCACTGTATATTCAGGAACAAATTAAAGCTAAAACTGATTTGAATTTAATTAAACAGGAATTAATTGATAATCAATTAAATAAATTGATGCGTCCGGAATTGATTAATCGTTTTGACGGCATCATTGTCTTTAAGCCTCTAACCGAAGAAAATATTTTCCGTATCGCGACTTTAATGCTTAAAGGCATTAAAAAACGTTTAGCCGAAAAAGGTGTTGACCTGCAGGCCGATCGCTTAGGGGTGGCTAAATTAGCTAAGGCTGGTTATGATCCTAAATTTGGAGCCCGCCCTCTACGTCGTTTATTGCAAGAAAAAGTGGAGGATCAGATTGCTAACAAGATTTTGGCAGGTGAGCTCAAGCGTCGAGATACCGTCATTATTGATCCTAAAGCGGAGATTGGCGTGCTCAAAGCTAAAGAGCTTTGATTTTAGTTCTTACCAATAAAAAACCGGCAGCATTTGCTACCGGTGTGGGTGAGTTTTGTGGGGAATTATTTCTACAAGACTTTCTGCTCTTTGCGAGCGGTAAATACTGTGTCAAAAATTTTGACCACGTTTTCTACCTTCGTAATTCGCTCGCGAGCAACCCCAAGGAGGTATTCCTTGGATGCCTGAGAATATTTCTCAATTTTCTCCTCGATCTCAGTGAACTCAAGTTGCATTTCTTGCAGCCTGATTTTTAAGAGATTGCGCGTCTCCCCGAGTTCTTGGGGTGTCAATCCATCGATCATTTTTCCGAGAGCACTCGGACTAGCTTGCAGAAAAGGGATGATCTTCTGCATGGTTTTTTTCTTCATTACGCCTGCTTTTTAATTGAACAATGGCTTAATTCTAACCCATAAATACTATAATGTCAATATATCGTCATTATTTATGTTAGTTAATTATATTTTTTTTGTTTTAATATTAGGTTTTTCTCTGCTATTAACAGTCGGAGTGATTAAATTAGCTAAACGCTGGGGTATACTAGATTGTCCTGATGATACTCGGAAAAGGCATGCTCGCCCGACACCGTTACTAGGAGGGCTAGCTATTTTTATTGCATTTTTTTCCGGTCTTTATTTGGTTAGGGGGCAGTTACTGGCTGGTGATTTAGAGTTGTCTCATTGGTTGGGTTTCTTGGTGGGCGCTGCTTGGTTGATGATAGGTGGTTTTTTGGATGATAAATATAACTTATCGCCGCGCATACAGATAATCTTTCCCATCCTGGCTGCCATAACCCCTGTTGTTGGTGGGGTGGGTATTGAAAAATTATCTAATCCTTTGGGCGGTGTTTTGGTTTTGCCATCTTTAATCAGTGCCGTCTTGATTATCTTGTGGCTACTAGGCATGATGTATACTACCAAACTTTTGGACGGCGTTGATGGTCTAGTCAGTGGTTTGGGTGTAATCGGTGCACTAGTTATTTTTTTGTTTACCTCTACCACTCGTTATTTTCAGCCAGATATCGCTTTAGCTGCTTGGACTTTTGCGGCTGCTTGTCTGGGCTTTTTAACTCTTAATTTTAATCCAGCTAAAATATTTTTGGGTGAAGGAGGGTCGCTATTAATCGGTTATGTTTTAGGTGTCTTAGCAATCATCTCCGGAGGTAAAATAGCCATTGCTTTATTAATTATGGGTTTGCCCATATTAGATGTTGCCTGGACAATTGTGCGTCGTGTCCTTAAAGGGCATAATCCCTTTCGTTTCGCAGATAGACAGCACCTGCATCACCGTTTGCAGGATTTAGGATTGTCTCCTCGTCAGACAGTTTTAGTTTTTTATATCTTTGCGGCTGTTTTTGGGCTTAGTGGTTTGTTTCTGCAGAGCCGAGGCAAGCTGTTATTGCTAGCGCTGCTACTGGCCAGTATGTTGGTACTGGTTATTTTCTTTAATTGGTGGGAGCGTCGTCGTCGCCCTAGTTTATTATTGCATATTTGCTGCGCACCTTGCGCTGCCTACTCGACGCAAGAGTTGCTAGAACCTCATTATCGCGTGACTTGGTATTTTTATAATCCTAATTTATCTTCGCAGGAAGAATATGATCGTCGATTGTTATCCGTTCGACAAGCCGCCAAGATTATTGGCGTGAAGCTAGTTTCAGCCCCTTATCAGCATCAAGCGTGGTTAGAGATGGTTAAGGGTAGGGAGGATGATCCAGAAAAAGGAGTTCGTTGCCAACTGTGTTATCGTGAACGGCTAAAAGTTGCTTATGCATTTGCCCTACAGAATCGTTTTACTTATTTTAGTACCAGTTTACTAACTAGCCCCTACAAGGACGGCGCCGCTATTCGTCAAATTTGCCGCGAATTGGTTTTAACGGGTGGCCCTGAATTTTTAGATCAAGATTTTCAAGCACATAATGGTTTCCGCGCTTCTTTGCAATGGGCTAAGGACCATAATCTTTATTTACAAAAATATTGTGGTTGTGAATTTAGTTTTCGTCATTAATTTATGAAGATAAAAGTTATTTTTTGGGTACTGTTATTTTTTGGTTGTAGCGGTCAAGTGGTTTTAGCTAACGGTCTGCCCGACGCTGATCGTGATGGCGTGCCAGACCAGGATGAGATTTCAATTTATTATACTAACCCTGCTGCTGCCGATACCGATGGTGACGGTTATAGCGATTTTTTGGAAATTAACAGCGGTTTTTCTCCACATAATCCCGCTGCAGTTATGTTGGTAGATAGTGATGTTGATCAAGATGGTCTAAGTGAAGCTTGGGAAATTAAGTTGAAAACCAACCCGCTTATAGCAGACACTGATCAAGACGGCATCAAAGATGGGGTAGAGGCTGATGCTGGTTTTAGTCCTAGTCAGGCCGATGGTGCTCGTTTAGATGTTTCCTTGCGAGTCAATTTGGGTTCCCAAACGCTAGATTATTTATTAAATGGTTATGTTTGGCGTAGTTTTCCAGTTTCTACTGGTAAAGCAACTATGCCTACGCCCACTGGTGATTTTAAAGTGGTAAATAAAATTGAGAAGGCGTGGTCTAGGACTTATAAGTTATGGATGCCTTTCTGGTTGGGTTTAAATAGTAATGGTATTGGCATCCACGAGCTACCGATTTGGCCTAACGGTTACCGCGAAGGAGCTGACCATTTAGGCACGCCGGTATCTCATGGCTGTATCCGTCTAGGAGTCGGTTCGGCTAATTATATTTATGAGCGCGTTGCCAGTGGCACTAAAGTAATCATTCGTTAAATAATGTTTGTTAAAAAGGAGATTTTATACTATTATATATATTGATGAGCGCTATTTTAGGTTATATTTATCATGGCTAGCGCTGAGAAAATTTATGAAAAAAAAGCTCAATTTTCTCCTCTTAGTTCTAATTTTCAGCGTCTTTATTGGTGGCTGTTCTTTGCCTTGGAAAAAGAAGGCTAATATTACGCCGGATGCTCCAGTGGTTAGCCCCACGACTACCGATGCGACAGTCTCAACCTATAGCGGTCAGATGAAGAAATTTGCTGATTATCAAGAAATGAGCGCTTTTTTAGAAGCCCAGGATCTTGGTTCCAGTCTTAATGACTATGCGCGCGGCGGCAGAGAGTCTTTGGTAATGACTGATATGATTATGAGCAGCGAGTCGTTGGCCAAGTCGGTTACTTCGGTGGCGTCCAATGATGTTAGCACGACCGATTATTCCGAGACCAATGTTCAGGTTAAGGGTGTTGATGAGGCTGACATTATTAAAACCGATGGGCAATATATTTACGCGGTAGTTTATAATGAATTATATGTGATTCAAGCTGTTCCAGCTAATCAAACTAAGGCAATTGCTAAAATTACTTTTGCTTCTAGGCCGTCAGAGATTTATCTTCACAACGGGCGTCTAGTGGTTATTGGTGCTGACGAACAAATCATGACATCTAGTGTATATCGCAACTTTCGTCGCCAATCTCCTTATACTTTTGTAAAGATTTTTGATTTAAGCGATCCGACTTCACCTAAACAAATACGCGATTTAGATTTTGAAGGCTCCTATAGAGATTCTAGGGTGATAGCCGGTCGCTTATATTTGATTATTAATAATTATAATGCTTATGTAGCAGGCGAAAGCCTGGTCCCACGTTTAGTAGATGGTGGTAAAATTTTATCCAGCGACTGCAGTGCTACCGGACGCTGTTTTGCTCCAGATGTATATTATTTTGATGCCCCTTATGATTCTTACAATTTTACCTCTATCAATACGTTAGACTTAGCGGAAAAAGAAGCTCCCGTGCTTGCTCAGACTTATCTTTTGAGTGACACGCAAACTATCTACGTCTCTGCTAAAAATATATTTATCACTTATACCCAGTATCTTGATGATAATGATCTCCGTTTATCGGTGATGCGTGATTTGTTCACTGCTAAATTAACTGCTGCCGACCAAGCTCGTATCTCTAAAATTGATCAGGCTGATAGCGAAGTGCTTAGCCGTCCAGAAAAGCAACAGAAACTAATGCAATTTTTTATTAGGTTCTTGGATAAGTTGCCGGCCGCTGAGCGAGTATCGGCGGAGGCGGAATTATTAGCCGCCTTACAGCAAAAGTATGCTAGCGAAGCTCAGAATTTGGAACGGACTGTGATTCATAAATTTGCTTTAGGTGGTGACCAGCCAGTTTATCGTGCTAACGGTTCGGTACCGGGTACAGTTTTAAATCAATTTTCTTTAGATGAGGATGAAACCGGTAATTTACGTCTAGCGACTACTCGTAGTAGTAATTTTAACGCTTTGGCTGGCAATCAGGAGTCATATTCTAATCTGTATATTCTATCATCTGATTTAAAAAGTCTGGGTGCGGTGGAAAATTTAGCTCCAGGTGAAAGAATTTATTCTGTTCGCTTTTTAGGTAAACGTGCTTATCTAGTTACTTTTAAGCAGACCGATCCGCTGTTCGTATTAGATTTAAGTAATCCGCAAGCTCCTAAATTATTAGGAGAGCTGAAGGTTCCTGGTTTCTCTAATTATTTACATCCCTATGATGAAAATACTTTGATTGGATTGGGCCGCGATACCCAGACTGATGTCTATGGTAATGTGAAGGTGGGTGGCATTAAATTATCTCTCTTTGATGTGAGCGATGCCAACAATCCTAGCGAACTAGACACTTATGTAGCTGGTGGTGCCGGCAGCGATTCTTTGGCTTTGTATAATCATAAAGCTTTTCTTTTTAGTCGCGATAAAAATTTATTATTAATTCCAGCTTCTTTGACCTCTGCAACTAGCAATTATCGCAATTATTTTAGTGGCGCCTTAGTATTTAGCATTGATCAGGGTAAGTTTAATTTACGTGGGCAGATTGATCATTCTGACGGCGGCAAATATCAGCGCTCTGATTATTGGTGCGGCTCTTATTGTTATGATAATTCTGTACAGCGTGGTTTATATATTCAAGATAATTTATACACTTTCTCTAATAAGTATCTTAAGGTTAATAGCTTGATCGATTTGAGCTCGCTGCGGGCAATTAAGCTAACCGCTGATACAGAGATTGATTTAGAAGTAATGCCCGTATTAGAGCCTGTTATTTCTGGATCCGCCACCGATTCTAGCGTTGGCAGCGAAGACTCTGGCTACGAACAGCCGGTTGGCCCTTTACGTCCGCCTGTTACTGATACCACTTTAGAAACCGAAGACTCAATGTCTCAGGAGACGGTCAGTGCAGATAACCCAGCTGTTGAAACGGGAGTACCTATAGAGAACGCCTCTTCTACCGACACTCTGGCTCCTTAATCTACTTTTTTGTTTTATGTTGAAAAAAAAATTACTCTCGCTGCTAAAGATTTTATTTTGGGGCTCGCCTCTGATTTTTTGGCTGGGTTGGCAGCTAGTTTTGCTGCGGCCAACTGCTTTGTGGTTATTATTAGTCGTTTCACTTTTTCTCCTAGTTGGCTGGGCTTATGAAGTGGTTGGCTATCGCATTGGTTGGCGCTTACTCTTTACTTTTACTGGACCAGCCTTATTGGTGAGCAGCTTTTATTTATTTATTTCTTTGCTAGCACTACCTTGGTTAATTCAATTTTTCTGGTTATTATTGGTATTATATCTTTATCGATATTTTCGTTTAGCAAGACTTATTGGCCAGAGCCAGGATAAAGGAGAATGGTCTCAGGCTGTTTTATACGGTGGATTGGTAACTGTTTTCCTAGCTTCTGCCTCTTTATTTGGTTTACAAGCTTTTTTAAGTTTATCTCCTTGGCCGCTATTGGCAGCTTTATCGGTGGTGTTATTAATAAATACCCGCACCGTCGCTTACGCACAAGGATGGAACGGTGCTGGTGAACTGTGGTTATGGCCTGGTTTGTCTTTGTTGGTGACCGAAATTGCTATGATGCTCAGTTTAATGCCTCTTAATTATCTTATAGCTGGCATTTTGAGTGCCTTGGCTTACTATTCTGCTATTAATTTTTTACGTCTTTATCTTACTAATAAATTAAGCGGTCGTAAAATCAGGAATTATGCTTGGTTTACGGCTGTCAGTTTGGCGATAATTTTATTAACTGCCCGTTGGCTTTAATTTTAATCTATGAAAAACGGTTATTTACCCATTGTTTTAACAGCCACAGCCTTTGGTTTAGTTGCTGGTATGGCTGGTGCTATTTTTACAAACGTCTACAGCGCTAGTGAGCGAGGCTCACTCGCCTTTAACCGTGAGCTTAATTTAAGTAATTATGGTTATCTGTCTCCCAATTTAGTTATTCGTGATCCTAAGAAAGTAGTGGTCAATCAGGACGTGAAGACCGATGAAACAGTGAGAAGCTTGCAGTCTAGCTTGTTAACTGTTTTTTTGAAAGATTCTAATGTAAATAAATATTATGATTTCAAGAATCCTTTTGCTTTAGCATTAGCTGCTACCACTGACGGCTGGGTAATGTCTTTGTGG
This sequence comes from uncultured bacterium, assembly GCA_938003925.1. Taxonomy (GTDB): domain Bacteria; phylum Patescibacteriota; class Patescibacteriia; order Patescibacteriales; family UBA12465. The sequence goes on along the minus strand of CALKWQ010000005.1, from coordinate 28,756 downwards.
CCGCAATCTCCGTCTCGTCAGGAATTAGCCAAAGCAGCGGCTGAATATATTGTTATAGATAGTAACCGCAAACTTTATCAGGTTGATTTAATTGTGGTTGCCCCAGAGGAGATGGGTGATTTTGTTTTTATGCATCTACGGAGCGCTTCTGGTTTAAATGTGCGTCGTCTAGTACCGGATGCAGAAATTAAGACTGGCCAATCATTATTGCTAGCGGCTGCTGACAATTCTTTTGCCCTTAATGCTTTGAGCTCTAAGGCTCCGACTAATTCTTTGGCATCTAGTGATGTCTATTCCCAATCTTTACGTTTGGCTTATGCGAGTGAATCTAAGTCCGCCTTTGTTTTTAACTTATCTGGAGAAATTATTGGTGCAATCGACCGACAGGGTAAATGGTTGGCTAGTCCAGAACTTGATGCTTATTGGCGGTCTTTATTAAAATCAAAAACTTTAGCTTGGCCGATGTTTGGCGTTAATTACCTCAATTTGTCTTTAGTGGCTGGTCATCCCACTTGGGCAGAAAAGGGAGCGATTTTACAAGACGGAGAAACTGGTTCGGCTGTAGTTAAAGGCGGGGCGGCGGAGAAGGCTGGTTTGAAAGCCGGAGATATTATCACCAGAATAAATGGCGTGGAAATCAATGCAGATAATGATTTAGCCGTTTTATTATCAGCTTATAACCCTGGCGACAGTGTTAATGTTAATTATTTGCGTAACGGTAATAGTGCGCAAACGGAAGTCGTTTTAGGGGGTAAGTAATTAGTAAAAACATTACTATGACTATCAAGAGTTTAAAGCAGCAGCGTGTTTGGCGGGGTCGCAAAGTATTACTTCGAGTCGATTTTAACGTGCCAACCGTTAAAGGTCGGATTAGCGAAGATTATCGTATCGTTGCCGCTTTGCCGGGCATTAAATATTTGCTGGCTAAGGGAGCACGTGTAATTATTATTAGTCATTGGGGTGATCCGGCTGGTGTTGAGCCGCAGTTATCTACGCGGGCCCTGGCTAGACGTTTACAAAAATTATTAAAACAACCGGTAAAATTCTTGCCAGTTACAGTCGGTCCTAAGGCCATCAAGGCCGCAGAGCAGTTAGATAATGGAGAGATTTTATTTTTAGAAAATTTACGTTTTAATCCCGGTGAAAAAAAGAATGATTTAGTCTTTGCTCAAGAATTAGCTGCTTTAGCTGATATTTATGTCAATGACGCTTTTTCTGTGTGTCACCGCGCCCAGGCTTCCGTTAGCGCTATTACTAAATACTTGCCAGCTTTTGCTGGTTTGCAACTTGAGGCAGAGGTCAAGAATTTGCAAAAGATTTTACGTCCGACTAAGCCCTTAGTGGTGGTTATGGGTGGGGCTAAAATAAGTACCAAAGCCCCAATTATTAAAAAGCTTTATTCTCGTGCCAGTCACATTTTGCTTGGCGGCGGTCTAGCTAATACTTTTTGGCGCCAGCAAGGTTTGGAGATCGGTAAATCTATTTTTGACCAGGAGGCTGATAAGCTAATTGCTTCTTTTTATAAAAAAGGTAAACTTTTGCCCAAGATTATTTTACCGGTTGATGCTGTCGTGTCTACGTCTCAGGGTCGAAGCGCTCACCGAGAATTAAAGTCAATCAAAAAAAGTGATAAGATTTTTGATATTGGTCCGGAGAGTATTGCTCTTTTTAGTTCCTATTTAAAAAAAGCACAAACTATTGTTTGGAATGGACCTTTAGGTAAATTCGAAGAGGCTGCTTATAAGCACGGCACTCTAGCTATCGGTGGCATTATCGCAGCTCGTTCTACTGGTCGGGCTTTCGGTCTGGTTGGTGGTGGTGAGACCGTTGAAGCTTTAAAAATGACTAAGATGGAAGCCTATGTCGATTGGGTTTCCACTGCTGGTGGTGCAATGCTGTCTTATTTAGGTGGGGAAAAAATGCCTGGTTTGAAAAATATTATTATTTAAAATTATGCCTAAGAAGCTTGCTAATCAAATAGCTGCATTAAGTGCGCGCGAAATCTTGGATGCCAGAGGTTATCCCACGTTAGAGGTGACGGTAACTTTAGCATCGGGGCAGCGTGCCAAGGCTAGCGTTCCGGTTGGGCTCAAGCCTAGTCGTTTTGGAGCTAAAGATTTACATGATGGTGATCGCCGTCGCTTTCACGGCAAAGGGGTTTTATTAGCAGCTAATCACATCAATGAATTAATCGCTCCTCGTTTGTTAGGTTTGTCGGTTACTGATCAAGAACAAATTGATCGTTTATTGATTGATTTAGACGCCACACCCGATCGACGTCAGTTGGGGGCAAACACAATGATGTCTGTATCTTTAGCTGTGGCAAGAGCTGCAGCTTTAAGCGAGGGTGTAGAATTATTTATATATTTACGTTCCCATTTTCAATTATCCGAACCAGTTTGTGTTCCTACTCCTTTATTCAACATGTTTAGCGGCGGACATCATGCTGACACCAATCTTGATTTCCAAGAATTTTTGTTAGTGCCTCAGGCTAGTTCGCCTGTTTTTTCCGCTAGTGCGTGCGAGGGTAAGGCGGAAAGAATGGTTCGCGCTGGCGCGGAAGTGTTTCATGCTTTAGGTAAAATTTTACGCGAGTCAGGATACGATTCTGATACCGGCTTAGAGGGCGGTTATGCCCCAGATATGGATTCTAGTCTTAAAGCTTTGGAAATGATGTTAGCAGCTGTAATTAAAGCTGGTTACCAGCCTAAAACTGATTTTTGTCTGGGCTTAGATATTGGCTCTGCTCAGCTGTATGATGAGGGTGCACAGCAATATATCTTTGCTTTAGACAATGCTTACTTTAGTTCTCAGAGTTTATTGGGTTTATATAATGAGTGGTTGCAGAAATATCCTTTGGTATACCTAGAAGATGGTTTGTCAGATGAAGATTGGCCTGCCTGGCGTCAAGTTACCAGCGCTTTGGGTGATAAGTTGATTTTAGCTGGCGATGACTTATTTGCTAGTAGTATTGAACGTTTAAGACGAGGAATTGCTGAGCAAGCAGCTAATGCCTTGGTTTTGAAACCAAACCAAATTGGCACCTTGACGGAAACAATCGAATGTGCGAAACTAGCTCAACGCCAGCACTATCAGTTAATTGTTTCCCACCGCGGTGGCGAGACTAATGACGATTTTATTGTTGATTTGGCCGTAGCTTTGGGAGCTCAGTATTTAAAAGCTGGTTCATTGTCTCGTGGCGAGAGGGTGTCTAAATATAATCGATTGACGGAAATAGCAGCTATCATGGCAGCTAATAAGAAATAATTATGACTATTACTGGTCTGGATAATAGTGATTCTTTACCCCCGGATACGTCACCAGCGTTACCACTTTTATTATGTTTATTTTTAGATGGTTTAGGCGTGGCCGCTGCCACTGAGGTTAACGCTGTCTCCGCCGCTAAGTTGCCCAATTTTTTTCAATATGTACGTGATTACCCGGTTACACTCTTATCAGGACAAACTAAGGATCCGCGTCGGCGCTATTGGTCTCTAGGTACAGGACAACTCGATGGGGCAGATAATTTTTTAAAGGCCGATACTTGTTTATCAGAAATTATCAGTTCACAAGGCAAGCGTCAGTTAAAAATTGCGGCTAGTGAACAATTTGCCGGCTTGAGCCTTTTTTTTAATAATAATAAAGAAACACCCTATCCTTACGAAGAATGGACTTGCGTGTCTTCTCCCGCCCCTGAAGAGGCTTTACGCCCCTTGGGTAAAGAGATAGCTCGGGTTATAGAGTTGGCGGTGAGAGAAAGAAGAGCTGATATTATTTTTGCCAGCCTACCTCTGGCTCATGAAGCCTCTGCTCGTGGCGACTTTAAAGAGACTGTTAACAGTTTGCAGCAAATTGATAAGCTCTTACCTAAGATTATTGCTACCGTTATTAATCATCAGGGTTTAGTTTTAATTAGCGCTCCCTTTGGTAATGCTGAAAGAACTCGTGATTTAGCTGCTGACTGGGAAGATAAGGAGCCAACTGATAATCCCGTACCATTTTTACTGATCGGTGAAAATTATCAGGGCAAGACTATTGGCTTAGCCGATCCTTTGGAAGGAGATTTAAGCGTGTTGGCTCCAGCTGGGACTCTAGCTGATTTTGCTCCGACGGTTTTGGCTTTATTGGGTCTAGCGCAGCCAGAGAGTATGAAAGGAGAAAGTTTAATTTAGTAATTAATTTTAGTATAGTAGTAACTTAAAATTTGGAAACCATGGAAAAGCAAGAGATTAGTCCTGATCAAATTAAACTTAATCAGGAATACTTTTGGAGCGTGGTTGCGCCCCAAATGCCGGGTGTAATTATCGCCCAACAAACTCCACCACCGCCACCAACCAAAGGTGAAGACATTTCACAACTTTGGTCGCCTATACCTTCTATGAAGAATTAGTAAGGTTATAGATTGGACAAAATAAAAAGGCCGTTTCTTAAATTAACGGTCTTTTTTCTTTACGCTGCGTAATTATAAACCTAAACCCCAACCGATGAGACTAACAGTTAGACCGATTATAGCACCGATAATTACTTGTAGAGGGGTGTGCCCGATATGTTCTAATTGTTTGGGGTAGGAATTATCCAGAAAGTCATCTTCTTTTAAATCTTTAACTAGCACGTTGATGGTCTTGCCGTGTTGGCCGAGATAGTTGCGTAAACCGATGGCGTCAGTGATGACTATAGTCATAAATACGAAAGAGACGGCGAAAGAAGAGGAGAAAATGCCATCGCGTAAGGCAATAATCATCATTAGGGAAGTGACGGTAGCAGTATGGCCACTGGGCATGTCAGAATAAGCGAATATATCTTGCCAGCGGAAGTTTTTTTTGCGCCAACTTTTTAGTAGCACTTTAGTGCCTTGGGCTAGGGTAAAAGAAATGATGGGATAAATTAAGTAGGGCAGCATATTATATATCTAAATTTTCTACTTTTTTAGCATGAGTCTGGATGAAATTTTTACGTGGCGCTACACTGTCGCCCATCAGCATGTCAAAAATTTGGTCAGCTTTAGCGGCATCTTCTACTGTTACTTGTTTGATGATACGACGAGCTGGGTCCATGGTAGTGCTCCAGAGCTGCTCCGGATTCATTTCTCCTAAACCTTTGTAGCGCTGGATCATGATTTTGGTGGCGGCTTTAGCCTTAGCTTCTTCTTTAGCGTTTTCAACTTCCGCTTCGGTAGCGATGATTTCTTGTTCGCCATCCTCGCTTTCTTCTATTATTTCGGCTTCATCAGTCAATCCTCCCCAATTTTTAATAATTTCCTGTTTTTCTTCATCACTGTAGGCATAAGCAACCTGGGCGCCCTTTTTTAACTGATACAAGGGTGGTTGAGCAATATAAACATGCCCGTTATTAACTAGAGGTGCAAAGTGGCGGAAAAACAAAGTAAGTAATAAAGTGCGAATATGAGCTCCGTCTACATCAGCATCAGTCATAATGATAATGCGATGATAGCGCAATTTTTCGAGATCAAATTGATCGTCAATATTGGCGCCGAGAGCAATGATAAGATTCTTAATTTCATTATTAGCCAGCATTTTATCTAGGCGAGCTCTTTCTACATTTAAGATTTTACCACGTAGCGGTAATATAGCTTGAAATTTGCGATCTCGTCCTTGTTTGGCACTACCACCGGCGGAGTCACCCTCAACAATATAGAGTTCGCATTCTTCGGGGTGGCGGCTAGAACAATCAGCTAATTTACCCGGCAAAGTCATGCCCTCTAAAGCGCCTTTGCGCAAAATAGTCGCGCGCGCGGTTCGTGCAGCCAAACGAGCCTGAGCTGAGAGGACGCATTTGCCGATAATGGCCTCTGCTTCTTTGGGGTGTTCTTCTAAGAAAATATTTAAAGCGTCGCCCATGATTTGCTCCACGTAGCCTTTCATTTCAGCGTTACCAAGTTTACCTTTAGTTTGTCCCTCAAATTGTGGGTCAGGTAGTTTAACGCTGATAATAGCTGTCAAGCCCTCGCGCACATCTTCACCACTCAGATTTTCCTGTTTTTCCTTTAAGATATTCTTGGCTCGTCCGTAGTTATTAAGAGTGCGGGTTAGAGCACTGCGGAAACCGACTAAGTGTGTGCCGCCTTCCGGGTTGTGTATATTATTAGCAAAGGCCAACACAGTCTCATTGTATTCGTCGTTATATTGCAAGGCTACTTCTACTCGGCATTCGTTAATCTCTTTATCTACATAAAAAATAGTTTCGTTTTTAACGCTTTTGCCACGATGTAGAGATTTGATGTATGACTTTATGCCGCCTTCAAAGTGAAAGCGGTAATGTTTTTCACGATGACCCTCACGTCGATCTAAGACGTTTAAAGTAATACCCTTGGTGAGATAAGATTGTTGGCGCAGACGGTCTAAAATTTTACCCCAGTTAAATTCCAGTTCGGTAAAAATGGTGTCATCAGGTTTAAAGGTAATGGTCGTGCCGGTGCCGTTAGCGGAGCCAACGCTTTTTGCCGCCCCTTGCGGTTTTCCAGCTTTATATTCTTGGCGCCAGAGTTTGCCATCACGGCGAACCTCTGCTTTTAAGTAAGAACTTAAGGCATTGACTACAGATACACCCACGCCGTGTAAACCGCCAGATACTTTATAACCACCACCGCCAAATTTGCCACCGGCATGCAGTTTAGTGAGCACAGTTTCTAAGGCAGACAGACCGGTTACCTTATGTTTTTCTACAGGAATACCGCGGCCGTTATCAATAACCTCTACCAGGCCTTCAGGCAACAAAGCAACGGAAATATCCTTGCCATAACCCGCCATCGCCTCGTCAATGGAGTTGTCTACCACTTCCCAAATCAAGTGGTGCAGGCCGGCAGCAGAAGTGGAGCCGATATACATACCTGGGCGCTTACGAACCGGGTCAAGCCCCTCTAGGACAGTGATGGCGTCAGCGCCATAGCTATTGTTTTTTTGTTCATCTTTAGCCATACAAAGAAAAAAATTCCCGTTTACGGAATTACGTTGTTATAAGCATTTTTATAATCTTTCCTCCTGTTTTTATCACTATTATTATAACAAAATATTTGGGGTAAAGCAAACCATGAGTAGCATCTTTTTGTTCTTGACAAATGGCTTTATTTGTTCTAGTATTAAGCTTCAAGTTCATTGTCTAATCCAAATATATTATCATGAGAAAAAAAGCATTTGCTGCGGCAAAAAACATTGTCGGCATTACCAAAACTTTTCTTAGGCTGGTTAAATCAGACCGTCAAGCTAAGAATAAAAGGATTAAGAAGCCAGAAATCAGAAATCCTATTCACGGCTTTAATGAAAGTCCTTATAAACCTTGTCCCAAGTGCTGGAGTAAATATCCTCGTGGTTACTCGGAGTGCCCTAACTGTGCTCGGCTACGCCAGTACCGTCATCCTGAAATCGGTAACTCAAGAATGAGTAGCGGAGCTTATTAGCGTCTCGACGCCTTGTTTCTTTGCCACTCTTTACAACCTTCCTCCCCGGGAAGGTTTTTTATTGACTCTTGGTTGCTGTCATTTGGCATTTTTTGGCTTTTGCGCTATTATTTTCTTATATGTCTAAGATTTTAGTAACCGGTGGCGCCGGCTTTATCGGCTCTACCTTAGTGGACAAATTAATTGACCAGGGGCATGCCGTCACAGTATTGGATAATCTGGTAACTGGTCGGCGTGATTATTTAAATCAGGCAGCCGACTTTTGGGAACGAGATATTTTGGATCCAGAGTTAATAACACTAATGCAAACAGCTAAGTTTGATCTCGTTTATCATTTGGCAGCTCAGATAGATGTGCGAATCTCTGTTTCTGATCCAGTGTTTGATAATCAGATTAATGTTTTGGGCGGCCTTAATCTTTTAACGGCGGCGCGGCAGAGTGGAGTAAAGAAAGTCGTAATGGCTTCTACTGGCGGAGCTATTTATGGTGAAACTGAAGAGTTGCCAACTAGCGAGTCAGCTCCCACCTACCCCTTGTCTCCTTACGGTATTCATAAATTGACTTTAGAAAAATACCTTAATTATTATTATCAAGTTTACGGCCTTAACTATACTGTTTTGCGTTTTGCCAATGTCTACGGGCCACGCCAGTATAAGGGCGGGGAAGCTGGCGTAATTGCAGTTTTTACCGAAGCGATGGCTAAAGGCAAGACTTGCGTATTATATGGCGATGGCCAGCAAACACGCGATTTTGTTTATGTTGACGATGTCGTAGCAGCTTTAGTTTCGGCAGCAGAGATTGATTGTCGTGGAGAAATTAATATCAGCACTGGAGTGGAGATTGATATGTGGCAAATGGTAGCGGCGATTGAAGCCGCCGCTAGCGACAAGCTTAAGTTAGATCGGGCGCCAGCTCGTCTGGGCGAACAGCGGCGCAGCGTGTTGTTGAATCGCCGAGCTTTAGAAACCTTAAATTGGCGTCCACAAATAGAATTTGCAGAAGGTGTGCGGCGCACCTATGATTGGGTAAAAAATAATGCTAGTTAATCATATGAAACTTTTCTTGGCTAATTGGAAAATGCAGCTATCACCCGCTCAATCACTGCTTTTGGCTAAAAGCTTGGTGCGTGTTTGCAAGGATTTTAAGGGAACCGCAGTGCTGTGTCCGGATTTTCTTAGTTTGACTAATGTGGCTAAAGTATTGAAGAACAGCCCCTTACTCTTAGGCGCACAAGATGCAGCCGCTGTGGAGCGCGGTGCCTATACTGGCGAGGTGTCAGCCGCCGACTTGAAATCAGTGGGTGTAAAATATGTTCTAATTGGTCATAGCGAAAGACGCTCTCATTTACAAGAAGATGATAAATTACTGGCAGCTAAAATTACCGCTGTTATTGAGCAGCAGTTAATCCCAGTGTTGTGTGTAGGTGAAAATGCTGCTGACAGAAAACAAGGTCGAGCTGCGAGTGTAATCAAAGCTCAGCTGAAAGGCGCTCTGCAACATTTATCCGCAACTCAGGCACGTACTCTGGTGGTTGCCTATGAACCCGTTTGGGCTATTGGCACGGGGATTAATTGTGACTTTGATAAAGCCCAGCGTATTTTAACTATCATTACTGATTGGTGTCGACGAGCTGGCTTAAAACGACCGACAGTCCTGTATGGCGGCAGTGTCAAACCAGAAAATGCTCGTGATTTTTTGGGTGTCGATGGTTTTGATGGTTTGCTGGTGGGCGGAGCTAGTTTAGAGGCTAAAAGTTTTAAAAAAATTGTTAATGCTTAATTTCACCTATGTTGACCACTATTGCTTGGATTTTAGCTATCGTTTCTTTTTTGGTAATTGTTTTTATTATAGTTCGTAAATTTCCAGTCTTAGCTATTTTAAACGTAGATAATATCCCGGGCGAAAAAGAGGCAAAGTTTAAAGAGAAAATTATTCGCCAGAGGTTGGAACGCGATTTTAGTTCTATAGGTACGAATTGGAATCGTTTGCGCCGTCGGCTAGGCGCTGGTTTTAGTTCCTATCTCAAGGGGCGCTACCAGCGTTTAGTTAAAATGCGTGATGATTTGCGCCGCCAGAAGAAGTTGAGTTTTTTAGAAAAACGTGAACGTATCGCTGATCTATTTTTGCAGGCTAGAAGTGCAATATCTGAGTATGATTATGAAACGGCTGAAAAGCATTTGATTGAAATTATTAGCTTGGACGCTAAACGTTTATCTGCTTTTTTAGAGTTGGGTGAAACCTATCGTTTGCGTAAGAATTTTCAGGATGCTAAAGCGACTTTAGAACACACACTTAAATTAGCCCAACAGCTACGACGCGATCCAGAAATGTTGGAAGGCATAATTATTGCTGAGATTCATTTCTCTTTGGCCTGGGTCTGTTATGAGCTAGATTTGTTGGATGAAGCTTTGGAATATACACGCCAGGCTCTTGACGCCGAACCCAATAATCCGCGCTACCTTGATTTAATTTTAGATTTAAGTATAATGAGAAAAGATAAAAAATTAGCTCTTGAATCTTGGGAGAAGTTAGCTTCAGCTAATCCGGAGAACAATAAGTTATCGGAGTGGAAAGCCAAGATTGAAGCTTTGCCCGCAGAGGGTTAGTTATAGGCCGTTTTAGCTCAGTTGGTAGAGCATCTCCATGGTAAGGAGAAGGTCTCGGGTTCAAATCCCGAAAACGGCTCCGATAATAAAGAAACCATCCTGGTAGGGATGGTTTTTTTGTTGTCTTTAATCTGTTTTATTTTTTAAAGCAAGCCTTTATTTCTTTCACATCGTGTAGGTCGCTCAGGAGGCTGCCGTGTTTTTCTAATTCTGTCGCCATTTCGGAGTCCCAGTAGTAAAAGATTACTTTTATTTTGGGATTTAAACTCTTGATGCGACTAAGAACTTCCAACATGCTCGCTGAAGCCTGCTCCCAATGCATGTGGATGTCTTCGTGATCCATATTCATTGGCGTGGTAAAGAAGGCGTCGGCTTTTTCAATCTTTGTCCAAAAATCTTGGCGTTCATTGTTAATAAAGCCGCCGACGAAGTGCCAGCAAACTTTAGTTCTGACGCTTTTTTCTACAAGGCGGTGTATTTTGCCACCCCGACCGAAATAGGGGTTGCTTTTGGGGACGGCCGGGTAATCTCCTTGTAAGAAGATCATCTTGAGGGGTTTAGGGGTTTGTTTCTGCTTCTTCATGCTTCTTTTATAAAATTAGTTATTTCTATGGGTGTTTTAATAAACACGGTAGAGCCGTTAAGCTCTAATGTTGTTGCCGCCTGAGGGGTTGCAAAAATCTTTAGAGATTTGTGCATTTGTTTGATCTCGCTAATTTTATTTAGCAACATTTCTCTTTCCTCTTTTTCGAGCATAGACTTACTTTCTTTATGAATTAGAAGGTAGTCAGCTTCTTTGCTGAGGCGAGTAAATTGGTTGCCAAGTCCGTTTAGCGGGAGGCTGAATGCTAGTAAGCCTATAGCGCCAATTTTTTTACCTACGTTTTTGTGAAAAGAACCAGCGCTAGCATAGTCGCTGATATTTATGTCGCTTGTTTCCAGAAGTAACACTACCATGGTCGGGTTTCTTCTGTTTTTGTCGCTATGTGCTTTTTTATTAGCACGCTCCCTTTCTGATTTTCTGGGCATTGTCTTTAATTTTTATTGAACAATTATTGATTTGTGCATCTATTCTATAATATTTATTTAATGATGTCAAGTTAGCTATTACTTAATATTTATCTATTATTAGCTATTTATATTAAATATGTCTGAGTTGATGGTGTAGTATTATTGACATAATTTTAAAAAAATGATATAATTAGGGGTCTGATAAGATGAGCCTAGGGCCTTATCAATCAGGCAAGACCTTTAACAAGTAAAATAAACCTAAAATACAGGAGGACAAAATGAATATAAACTGGAAGAACGTCTTCTCTTTTGGAGGAGGCGTTATTGCTCACGAGCTGGCCGAGCAAGCACTGACAAAACTCTTTAGCCAGGCCGGCAAACACGGAGCCGATTTTCTTAAGGGTAACATCTTAGGTATAGGCACTGATGACGAAGCTCTGTTTCGTTCGGCGGTTACTTACGCCGTATTCAAACTGGGCGCAGATCCTGCAGAAATAAACAGGGTAGTGAAAGTCATTGGGGATTTTCCCTTTGCCTCGCGTTCCCGGATCATCCAGATCATCGGGAAAGATGAGCAGGAAATCACTATGGAGTTACCAGTGTTTGACGAACACACGGGTCACCAAAAGACTACCCGTCAAGGGAAGCCAGTCACTCAAACTGTCAAGCAAGTGGCAAATGTGCGTGGTGGAGACACCTTGTTTTATTTGTCCAAGTTGACGGATCAGCAGATCAAAGAAGAGTTAGTTGCTTCCAACATGACAAATACCATGTGGCAGCGGGCTCAAGCTTCTCTAGCACCGCTGAAAAGTGGCTTTGACCAGATTGGCCAGAGCTTAAACAGTGGCAACACTCTGCTGGACCGCTGGGCAGACAAATTCAAATAACCTAAATACAGAAAGGAAAGAAAATGATACCGATAATCTTAGTTTTAGTCGTTTTGGCCATTATTATTGGCCTGATTTTGTCGCCCGCTTTTCGGACGGGCATAGCTCATGCTGCCACTAATATTGTGGTTATTGTCTTCGGTGTTACTCGTGCTTACGCCAAGTACGTAGCCATTATGCTGGCTGTAATGCTTGTATTTATGGCCTGGGCTTTAGTCCTGGGCAACCCGATTTTATCAGGCATAGCCTTCTTGTTGTCAATCATTTTATTCTTCATTGCTTGGCTGCCCTTGGGAGCCGTCTTGAAGCTATTTAATGTTAACAATCAGATAGTGCCGCCGGCAGTTAGAAGTTTCTTCGCCTGGTTAGCCTTCGTGGGCTTTATGGCCATGATGACTCCAGAAGTATTTACGCTAAAGACAACCCTGATTGCTTCGCTGGTAGCCGTGTTCCTTTCGGCACTTACCTCCAAATTTAATTTTTTGGAGAAAATCATCATGCCGCTGGTTCTCATCATGTGCTTTGTCGGTGCGTGGAAAGTAATTGCCCCTGATAGCTTTCGGGCGACTGAACGCCACCGCAGAGCCATTGGTGATGTCTTTACAACTGCTAATGATCGTAGCGCTTTCCGCAAGGAAACAAGCGCTGCTTCCACCTTTGCTAAGATGCTAATGTCTACGCCGGTGGTCTATCAGGCTGCTATCAACCAAGATGGTGGCATCCAGCAGCTTAAAGAAGTTCCTATTTCTTTAGCCAAGGGCAGTATTGTTCTCATCTTGAATCACAAAGCAGACGTCCAAATCTATCATGGGCAATCCTTCGCCTACGTCATGCTCCCTGATGCTCAGGGTAAATATGTAAACGGAGACTGTTACTGGGTGGAATCCAACTTGTTGGAAATTGGTCCACTGTCCGAGCTTCTGCCTAAAGAAGAACCTGAAGTCAGCGCCACGCCCAATAATAGTGTGGTGACACTAGTGTTTGGTACTCAAAATTTCGTCCTCAATAACATTGGGGATGAGACGCCTTGGTTGCAGTTTCCGGACTGTACCAAGTTTGGCTACCAAATCTCGTCGGCCGATTATGGCTATACGCTAACCTTTAAAGGAGATAATACTCCTTATCCGGGCAGTCCAACGCTGGTCATCCCTCACAAAGAACACCCTGTGTTCAAAGTGAGGGCGACTAAGCCCAATCAAATTGTTACTATTACAGTCTGGCAGAAATAATCTGCCGGACTAACGCTTATAAAGAGGCCGATCTTCGTGCCTCTTTTTTCTTTTTCTAAAAATTGCTATAATTTAAATATAAATTTCTTTTATGTTTATGAAAAAACTTTTGGCTTTTTTCTTGTTGGCTATTTTTTTTCCTCTCAGTATAGCGATGGCGCAGACTGGTAGCGGTGATAACACTGGTGGCAATACTGGCACGGGCGAAAATCCTTGTACTGGCAGCGAAATCTGCATTGATAACCCATTACAAGACAGCACTCCACAGGCTTTAATTGGCCGCATCATTAATGGCGTTTTGGGCGTAGTCGGTTCACTGGCTTTAATTATGTTTGTTTATGGCGGCTTAATTTGGATGACCTCTTCTGGCAGTTCTGATAAGGTTAAGCAGGGGCGTGATATTCTGATTTGGGCGGTGATTGGTTTGGTAATTATTTTTTCTGCCTACGGTATCTTGCGCTTTGTCATTCGCGGAGTAGGCGCGTAAGTTAGTTATTTATTAATTAGTCTTTGGCTGTGCTAGGGCCTCGTTAGACGGGGCTCTTTTATTCTTCAGTTCGTTTGACAATTATCAAAAATCTTATATAATGGAAAAAGCCTGATTTCAGGCGCTTTATTTTAAAAATGGGTCGGTACCGAAGCGGTCAAACGGGACAGACTGTAAATCTGTTGGCTCACGCCTTCGAAGGTTCGAATCCTTCCCGGCCCACCATTTTAAATTCCTTCCGTTAAGAGGGAATTTTTTTGAAAACTATAATTTATTTAATTGATTTTATGAAGAATATTTTTTATTTTGGTGAGCAGAAGCCCGAGTTCGCTGTGCGCGTGCTCAACGAAAGGGAGTTGCGAGCTGGCGCTGGTATCTTGTTCTTTTTTTCTATGCTCGCCATGATGAACGTCATGTTGTTGGGCAATTTTTATGTCATCAAAATCTTTATTATCGCCTTTCTAGTTGATTTTATAATTCGTCTCTTTATTAATCCCAAATATGCGCCTAGTTTAATTCTAGGAAGATTGGCTGTAGCGGGACAAAAGCCAGAATATGTCGGCGCTCCGCAGAAAAAGTTTGCTTGGTCTATTGGTTTAGTGTTAGCAGTTTTTATGTTCTTTACGGCCGTGATTGGCGGCGCGGCGGGCTTACTAACCTGTGCTGTCTGTCTGGTTTGTCTAACCTTGTTATTCTTTGAAAGCGCTTTTGGTATCTGCGTGGGCTGTAAGGTCTACAATCTGTTTCATAAAAACAAAGCGCAACTTTGTCCAGGTGGCGTCTGCGAGGTGGTGAAGAAGGAAGAAATTCAGAAGATTAGTAGCGCTCAGATTATTATTGCTATTTTGTTTGTAGCCGCTGTAGTTTGGCTGTCGTTTAAAGGCGGCAACTTGCTATCATCCCCCAGTCGCACTCAGGCTGGACCTTCTTGTTTTCAGACAACTGATAAGTCCTCTCCCTGCGGCGCTATGATGAACCATCAGGTGGCAACGGATGAGGCTTTATGTCCGGTGTCTAATTTTTTTGGTAAATAATTAGTTTTCTGCTACTTTGTTTTTCTCTGATTTATTGGTATAATTATATATATGCCCTTGATTAATCCCGATAAAATAGGCTTGAGTCTATTGAAAATATTTGCTGTAGAATTTGCGGCCCTGGCGGTTATTTGGACTATCGCCGCTATTTTATAATTATGCCCGAATTACCAGAAGTAGAGACGGTGCGCCGTGATTTAAGTCAGTATCTTTTAGGCGCACGCTTCACTGACATCAAAATTATCGCTTTTAAAAACGTCGCTCCTGCAGCGACTTTTTTAACTAAAGCTCTTAGGGGTAGAGCTATACAGTCTATCCGTCGTCGCGGTAAGCTGTTAATTTTTGATTTAGATTTACCCAATCAACACTTACTGGTTCATTTGAAGATGACTGGACAGTTAATTTTCTTACATCAAGAAAAGTCATTGGGCGGTGGACATAGTTTGTCTGATAATTCGTTCGAGGCGGCGGTCGGTGGGAAGTTACCAAACAAATTTACCCGCGCTTATTTTCGTTTTGATCACGGTGGTCAACTCTTCTTTAATGATATCCGTAAGTTTGGCTATATTAAACTGGTGTCTAGTGGCGAGCTGGAAAGGATTACGCAGTCTAACTACGGGCCAGAGCCTTTAGGCAAAGATTTTAACGAAGCTTGGTTAACCAGCATCTTGGCCAAAAGATTAGCTCCAGTCAAAGCAGTGATTTTAAATCAGCAACTTATTGCCGGTCTGGGTAATATTTATGCCGATGAAGCTTTGTTTGCTGCCGGCATTGACCCCCGGCGGCCGGCTAAAAGCTTGCGAGCGAGTGAGGTTAAGTTGTTACATCAAGTGATTATCTCTTTATTAAAACGAGCCATTAAAGCTCGAGGTACAACTTTTCGTAATTTTGTGGATGGGCGGGGCAAGAAAGGCAATTTTGTTGATTATTTACAGGTTTATCAGCGTCACGGCCAAGCTTGTCTTAATTGTGGTCAGCCACTGCTGAAAGATAAAGTAGCAGGCCGTGGGACTCATTATTGTCAATATTGTCAAAAATAGGAAATTTTAGCCTGAATATTTGACTTTTGTCTGTTTTTTATTTATTGTATTAGAGTAATTAAATATTTGTAAAAGCGTACGACCGTCTCGCGTGTTCCCGTTTTAGCGAATCGCACTCGCGTCGTTTTTCTAGTTTTATGTCCCAGGACAACATGATCAAGCTTGAATGTACGGAATGCAAGACCGTCAACTATTTTTCCCACAAGAATAAGAAGACCTTGAAGGAGAGATTAGAGATGAAAAAGTATTGCAATACCTGCAAAAAGCATACTCTTCACAAAGAAACCAAATAATACCCGTCAGCGCCTTTGGCGTTACGGTTTTAATAAGCTTTAGTTTTAAATCGGCCGGTGTCACGGCCGCCCCATGCAATTATGACTAAAAGCCTGACTAAGCCTTTCCTGTTATTACTTTTAGGATTGGTACTCGTTGGTTGTTATTTCGTGTTTAGACCGTTTTTAATGGAGATTTTCGTGGCTGCTATCATGGCCTCCATTTTTTACACTCCTTATCTAAAGCTTACCCGTTTTCTTAAAGGGCGCCAGAATCTGGCCGCTCTTTTAATGTGTTTATTTTTAGTGATGTTGGTGATCATTCCTACGGTTCGTTTAGTTGTTTACGCAGGACAGGAATCGGTTGATGCCTATGCTCAGGCGGTTAACTTTTTTAATCAGCACAGTGTTAACGGCGTGCTGCAACCCAGCGCTTTGCCTGATAAGCTATTTGGTATTTTTGATCTTTCTCGTTATTATGATAACGAAACCTTTAAGAATCTGTTTTTGGATGTGTTGAAAAGATCCAGTAATTGGCTCTTATCTGGCGCTACCATCTTAGTTAAAGGTACGACTAGTTTTATCGTGTCGCTCTTTGTGATTATTATCACCATGTTTTTCTTCTTTGTTGACGGCAAGAAGATGTTGGAGCGCTTGATGTATTTATCGCCACTGCCTAATGCCTACGATCAGGAAATTTTTCAGAAGTTCAGAACGGTTAGCTACACCACCATTCTTTCCACCTTTGTGACAGCGGGAGCCCAGGGCGCTATTGGCGCAATTGGTTTTGCTATCGTTGGTTTTCCAGCTTTTTTAGCTGGTATTATGGTGGCACTTTTATCGCTCTTGCCTTATCTCGGCTCCATGCTGTTTTATGTGCCGGTTGGTTTATATTATCTTTTAGTAGGCCAAATTTGGCAGGGTATTTTTGTACTATTATGGGGAGCAATCATTATTGGCAATGTAGATAACATTATCCGCGCCTACATGATTAAGGGTAAAGCTCAAGTCAATCCGATTTTTGTTGTTTTCTCTATCCTTGGCGGCGTTGCGCTATTCGGTTTTTGGGGCGTTGTCTTGGGTCCTTTAGTGATTGCTATCGCTGTCACTATTTTCCATATTTATGAATTAGAATTTTGTGAGTCCTTAGATGATGGTTGTAGTCCAGATACCAGAGAAATAAAGTTGGCAGAAAAGAAAGTAGAGGCAGAAAGAAAAGAAGAGGCTCAGGCGGAAAAAAAGAGACACAAGGCCAATATGAAACAATTAGGCAGGCGTTTAAACTAAACGTATTTATATGTTGGGAGAAAAAACTAAGAAAAATTTAGAGCACGCTTTTGCCGCAGAGGCAATGGCGCGCAACCGCTATGACTATTTTGCCTCAGTAGCTCGTAAGGCTGGTTATGTACAAATTGCTAACATCTTTACCGAGAGTGCTTTAAACGAAAAAGAACACGCCAAACTCTGGGCCAAGCAGTTGGAGCTCATTAGCGAAGATACTGCTAAAAATCTACTGTCGGCTGTACAGGGAGAGACTTACGAATATTCTGAGATGTATCAGACTATGGCTAAGGAGGCCGATGAAGAAGGTCATCATGAATTAGCCGCTACTTTTCGTAACGTAGCTAAGGCAGAGAAAGCCCACGCTGAGCGTTATCAGCAATTACTTGATAATGTGGAGAAAGAAGAGGTTTTTAAAAAACCGGAAATAGAGCGTTGGAAGTGTAATAATTGTGGCTATATTCATGAAGGTAGCTCCGCGCCGGAGAAGTGTCCAGCCTGCCAGCACCCACAGGCCCATTTTGAAGTGTTTGTTGAGACTTATTAATTGTTTAAATTTATTTAATCATATGAGTGATCGTGTTAATCGTACCTATTTCTGTCGCACCTGCGGCAATGAAGTTATTTTTACTAAAGATGGCGGTGGTAAAATAATTTGCTGTGGTCAAGAAATGCAGATTAAGAAGGAAGGTTTTGACCGGGAGGAGTAGTTAGTAATTTGTTTTTGAGTTAATAAAGCCGCTCGTGAGGGCGGTTTTATAATTTTTTTAACTAATCCTCAGCTCTGGTTTGTTATTATTTAATAATGACCGAGACTTTGCGTGCACAGGCTTTAGTTTTAAGAAAAAAGGGCTATTCTTTCCGGGAGATTAGCGAGCTTTTGGGAGTTGCTAAAAGTACTGCCAGTCTCTGGACGAGAGGGGAAAAACTAGATGAAAGAGCGAAGAGAAGAATAAGGGAGCTGGGAGAAAAGGGGCGAGACAGGGCAAAAAAGACTACTAAAGGGAAGCGGGAGCTGGTTTGGCGCAATATTGCCCGTAACTGCCCAGTGTTGAGAGATGGGCAAATCTACGGGGTTAATGAGTATAAGATTTTCTTGGCTTTGTTGTATTGGGGCGAGGGAGCCAAAAAGAATAGTAAATTTGTCTTTATAAATTCTGATCCAGTAATGCTTAAATTATATCTTTTCTTGCTCAGAAAGTCCTTTTCTATTGATGAAAGTCTTTTTAAAGTTTGGTTACATCTACACGAATATCATCATCAGGGGGAGATGATAGCTTTTTGGTCTAAGGTAACAGGTATTTGTAAAAATCAATTTTCTGTGTATAATAAACCGCATACAGGGACTAATAAGAAGCCTGGTTATAAAGGGTGCTTGTCAATTAATTATAGAGATAGTAGAATACTAAAAGAGCTTTTTATTGTTATTAAAAGATTGCGTAAGTTTAGTTAAAATTGCGGGATTGGTGTAGTGGCAGCATGCTTGATTCCAAATCAATCGGCGGGGGTTCGATTCCCTCATCCCGTGCGTGGACATTTCTGTGAAAGGTACCCGAAAGCCGAGTGTTTCGGGCGGTTCGATACCCACAAGGGTGATGCACCCTGAAGGGAATCGAAATTCACAGGTTTAAATGTTTATCAAAAGCACCTTTTAACGAAGGTGTTTTTGTTTGGTGTTTACAAATAGCTAAATTTTTGTTAAATTTAAAGTAAAGTTTTACTATATGAAAAATAAAGAAAAGGTAAGGTCACGGGTTGGAGAAAACCTAAAAATAGAGCGACTTAAAAAAGGCTTTTCCCAAGATTCTTTAGCTGAAAAAGCTGGCGTTACTTTGCATACGATTTCTAAGATTGAAGCCGGTGCAACGGAGGATCCTAGAGTTTTGACTTTAGAGAAGCTGGTTAAGGCTTTAAATATTAAAATCGATGATTTATTAAAATAAACATCTGAAATATTGATTTATGACTAACAGAAAACAATTACATGAAAAGCTTTGGGCAGCTGCTGAACAATTGCGTGCCAATGGTAGTTTTAAGTTGAATGAAATATCCGAGCCAATACTTGGCCTTATTTTTCTAAAATTTGCTGATGTGCGTTTTAAAAGAGAGCAGGCTGGAATTGTGGCTGAACGTGAGAGCGGCTATAAAGGTAGCGGACGTCGACAAGCACCAATAACTCCCGAACATTATAAATCGAGGGGTGTTTTGTATTTACCAGAAGAAGCTAGTTATTCCTATTTAATGAATCTGAAAGAAGGTGAGAATATAGGCAGAGCAATTAATAATGCTATGAAGTCAATTGAGACTACTAACACCGACCTGGCTGGTGTATTACCACAAGATTATACATCATTATCTAAAAAATCTGATGAAAATAATAGAATATTGATTAATTTACTTAAGAATTTTAATCAAATACCAGATGACATTGAAGGAGATGCGTTTGGTGGTATTTATGAATATTTTTTGGGTGAGTTTGCTCGTGGCGAGGGCGCTAAGGGAGGGGAGTTTTTTACGCCCCAATCTATTGTTAAACTTTTAGTTGAAGTTATTGAACCTTACCACGGTAAAATTTACGATCCTGCGTGTGGGAGCGGTGGTATGTTTGTGCAGTCTGCTAATTTTGTTAAAGCCCATACTAATTATAATACAAAGGTAATGAACGAAGTTGCTATTTATGGACAGGAAAAGGGAAGTAGCAATATTCGAACCGCTAAGATGAACTTAGCTATTCATGGGTTATCGGGTAATATTGCCGAAGTTAATACTTATTACGAAGATCCGTTTAAAAGTGTTGGTAAATTCGACTATGTCTTAGCAAATCCACCTTTTAACGTGAAGGGTGTAGATAAAAATAAACAAACAGTCATTGATCCAGATAGAATCAAAGGTGATCCTCGCTATCATTTGGGCTTGCCAATCACGGGTAAGGGTGAAATCAGTAATGCTAATTATCTTTGGATGCAAATTTTTGCTAGTGCCTTGAATGATAAAGGCCGAGCTGGTTTTGTTATGGCTAATTCTGCCACCGATGCCGGTAATTCAGAAAAGAAGATCCGAGAGAAGTTAATTGAAGATGGTTTAGTTGATGTTATTATTTCGGTGGGTACAAATATGTTTTTGAATGCTACTCTTTCGTGCACACTTTGGTTTTTTGATAAGGGCAAGAAAGGAACCGACCGTGAAAAGAAAGTTCTATTTATTAATGCCCAAGATATTTTTACCGAAATTGATCGTGCACATAGCACCTGGACTGAGGAGCAGACACAAGAGATTGCTAGCATTGTTCGTCGCTATCGGGGAGAGAAAGGTGAAAAGAAGTATAAAGATATAAAAGGCAGATGTATGGTTGTGACATTAGATAAAATCAAGGCCGAGGATTATTCTTTGAATCCTGGACGGTATATTGAGATAATTGAAAAGAAAATTAGTGACGTTGACTTTGAGTCACGAATAAGAGAATTGACTGACGAGTTTAGCGAACTGACTGCTAATGCACATGAGTTGGAGAAAAAAATTAAAGAAGATTGGAAAATGATTTTGTAATATGTCGCAACTTTATGAAAAATTTCATATTTTAGATCGAGAGGCCGGTATTATTACTGGTTTACTTACATCTGGTCTTGAAAATTTGAGAAAAATTTCGAATGATGAGTCTTATTATTATTTAGCTTTTTATTCATTAAGCACTGGCATTGAACGTTTATTAAAACTGATTATTTATATAGAAAATCCAAAGGTAAATTTGAAATCTTTTAATCATCAATTAACTAAATTAGTAAATCATGTCGGCGTTAAAGTTGATAAATTAAGTGTAGAACAAAAACTGCTTGAATTTTTAGATAATTTTGCGAAAGGTGATAGATATCATATTTTAGATTATTTATCCAGTCAAAGTAATAAAAAGATTATAGATGAGCCGATTGTTAAATTTTACAATAGCATATTTGTTGAAATAATAAGTAAGCACCCACCGAGAAAAATAATGATGTCGCCACAGGTTGACTTTGCAAGTGTTCTTCATACTAGAGAAAATTTAACAGAGATAACTTCTTTTGATGATTTATTTGTTCATGGTCAATTAGTCGATCGTGTCGCAAAATATTCTGTTATGTATTTTGGACGCCTAATACAACCACTTATAGAAAGAATTAATTCGCATAGTGGATTAAACAATAATCCATTTTATAATGAAGGTTTTAGATATTTATACCAACCCGACAGTTATTTTTTAAACAGAAAAACATTTAGACAGTAATTTATGGCAATATTTTTAAAAACAAAACTAGGCGAAGTGGCCGAAATAGTTTCTGGCGGCACTCCAAGTAGCGCTAAATTAAACTATTGGGAAAATGGAAATATTTTTTGGGCTACATTGCCAGATTTGAAAAATAAATACCTATACAAAACCGAAAGAATGATAACTGAAGCCGGGTTGAAGAAAAGTAGTGCAAAATTATTGCCTCTAAATACGGTAATTTTTTCTTCAAGGGCCACAATAGGTGAGGTTGCTATAACGAAAGTTATTACTTCTACTAATCAGGGGAGTAAAAATTTTATTTGTAATCTAGAAAAAGTTGATCCAGAATTTTTGTATTATAGCTTAAAGTATAATTCAAAATCTATTGAGCAATTAGCTAGTGGTGCTACTTACAAAGAAATAAATAAAACTGATTTGTTAAATGTTGAAATTGAGTTACCTTTATTATCAATACAACATGGTATAACATCTGTATTGTCCGGCTACGACGATCTAATCGAAAACAACGAAAAACGGATTAAGATTTTGGAGGAGATGGCACAGTTGCTTTATACGGAGTGGTTTGTAAAATTTAAGTTTCCAGGGCATGAAAAGGTTAAGCTGGTGGATAGTGGAACCGAGTTTGGGATGATTCCGGAGGGGTGGGAGGTGACTAATCTGGGGGGGATAGCAGATATTAAATGGGGAGATACATCAACAACGAAAAAATCTTACATAGAAAAAGGTTATAATGCGTATAGCGCCTCTGGCTTAGATGGAAAATTAGATCATTTTGATTATGACCAGGATGGCATTGTATTAAGTGCCATTGGAGCTAATTGCGGGATAACGTGGTTGGCCAAAGGTAAGTGGTCGTGTATTAAAAATACTATAAGAATACTTAAAAAAGATCCTGGAGTTGATATTGAATACTTATTTTTGCTTACGTCTCAGTACGGTTATTGGAAAAGAAGGGGGGCTGCTCAACCATTTATATCCCAGACTGAGGCTAATAGCTATAATGCAATTAAACCAGATTCTAAAATATTAAAGATTTTTACTGACCTGATTAAGCCGCTATATGATGAAACGCATTTATTAAATAATGCAAATATAAGTTTATCCAAAATCCGTGATTTACTTATTCCACAGCTAGTTACGGGGAAGAGGGAGTTAAAATAAATATGAAAATATCCGCTGTTGAAATTAAAAATTTTAGAGGAATTGGGGAGAATACTCCGGCTTTTCGGTGCGATGATTTTAATTTAATTATTGGCGACAACGGAACTTCAAAGACGGCAATCCTTGAAGCAATAAACCTTTGCCTGAACTCTGGTTATGCTGCATCCAAATTGTCTATAAAGGATTTTTATCTAGGGAAAGATGTTGTAATTGAGCTCAGTGTTAAATTTGAAGATAATTTTGAGGTGGAAATTCCTGATTTGTTTGGAAATACACAAAAAATTACATGTAACGGTATTTGCATGAAAGCGAAAAAAAGGGACCGATCTGCTCCAGGCAAAGCATTTAATGATTTGGTTGTAGTCGAACATTTTTATTCACCGGTTGAGCAAAGAGGAGCTGATGGGTGGGCGATAACACGAGGAACGGGAACGGTTTTGAAAATAACCGAAAGGCAGCTGGCCTTATCATATGCTTCTGCTGCCACACCTAAGCCATTCTACTTCGGTAAAAATAGAGATAAACAACTACGCAAAGGGTATAACTCCTCGATGTCTAGCGTGATCGATGATTTGAACTGGAGATTTGAAAAAAGCCAACGCTCTAAGGATGAAACCGAAAAATTTAAGCACAAGAGAGAAGAAATAGAAAAACATATTTTTGACAATACTGATGGCACAACCCTTGCTAAAACAATAGCAGAAACAAACAAGACATTAGCCGAATTGGATATTCCTGCTATTGACTTGAGTCTGGTAAAAACATTAACTCCCTATGATAGTTCAGAAATGGTAAAAAGATTTGACGGTTTTGAGCTGCCGGTTAATTTAACCGGAAGCGGAATAGAAATGATCACAGCTTTAATTTTTTTAGAAACAATGGCTAAAATTTCAAGAAATGAAATAAGTATAATAATTGATGAACCTGAATTACATTTACATCCAACACTGCAAGATAAATTTGCTAAGCATCTCCAGCAAGTATCTTCTGAATCACAAGTTTTTATCTCTACTCACTCACCTTTCTTTTTTAGAAATTGTTTTAGTAATAGTTGCACTAACGTTTTAATTTCAGAGATTGAAAGCGATAATGTAAAAATAAATAATGCAAAAGATAAAGGATTTGGTCTATTAAGCTGGAGTCCTTCTTGGGGTGAAATATGCTATTTCGCCTATAATCTACCAACCATGGAATTTCATGATGATTTATACGCAAGTATTCAGGACAAAAACGGGACAGAGACAATCGCTGCAACCGAAGCTTGGTTATTGTTGAATGGTCAGACCAAGGAGATTAAATGGACTGATTTGACATCTGGTCAAAAAGAAGAAACATTGATGACTTATATTAGAAACAGGATTCACCATGGAGACAATCAGGATAGACCAGTTTTTAGTCAGGAACAACTGGCAGATTCAATCCAGAGGATGATTGCCTTATTAAAAATATGAACAAATTTAGCGAAGACAATCTAGTCGAAAAAACCGTGATAAAACTTATCAAGGATGTTTGGGGTAATAAAGATTGCCATATCAACGCCTATCAAGATGAGGATGATTTGGAATTAGGAAGAGAAAATCGAGGCGAGGTGGTGTTGAAAAAGTTTTTGATGCCGGCACTTGCAAAACTTAATCCAGATTTGCCAACGGTTGCGTTGGAGCAGGCTTTTGAAATATTAACTCGTGATCGATCTAATCTTGATCTTGCTAAGGCTAATCGAGAAATATATAAACTACTGCAAGACGGGGCTAGTGTTGGAGTGGGGGATGAGAGTGATGAAGCGAGCCAAGAACGGATAAAATATTTTGATTTTGACAATCCTGAAAATAACCACTTCTTGGTTGTTAATCAATTTTGGGTAACTGGAGAAATGTATACTCGGCGCCCAGATGTTGTGATTTTTGTAAATGGTATACCGTTGATATTTATGGAGCTTAAAGCTTCGCACAAGAATTTGATTGATGCTTATCGTGATAATCTACGAGATTACAAGAACACTATACCAAAACTGTTTTGGTATAACATGGGAGTTGTAATCTCTAATGGGATTGAAAATAAATTTGGTTCTTTTACGGCGCCATTTGAATTTTTTAACGAATGGAAAAAGATAAAAAGTGAAGATGATAAACCAAAAACAGATTTGAAAACAATTATTCACGGACTTTGTGATAAAACTCGCCTTATAGATATTTTTGAAAACTATATATTATTTGAAGAAGCACGTGGTGAGCTTAGAAAAATTGTTCCACGTTATTTTCAATACTATGGTGTTAATCGTGGTTTTGAGAATGTTAATAATCGCAAGAAATTAAAAGGGAAGCTCGGCGTTTTTTGGCATACACAGGGATCTGGTAAATCATATTCTATGGTTTGGCTATCACAAAAAGTTCTTCGTAAACTTACTGGTAATTTTACTTTTGTAATTGTAACGGATCGCACTCAGCTAGATGGACAGGCTTATAAAAATTTTGTAAATGTTGGCGCTGTTTATGAAAAAGAAGTTCATGCTGATAGCGTAGTGCATTTAAAAGAATTATTGGTTCAAGATCATCGACAAATATTTACCACAATTCAAAAATTTCAAGATATACCAGGAGCAATCTCTAAACGGGAAGATATTATTGTGATGACAGATGAGGCTCATCGTACACAATATGACCGTATGGCTTTAAATATGCGTAAAGCACTTCCAAATGCCTCGTTTATTGGATTTACTGGCACTCCTCTTATGGCTGATGGAGAGGCCGAAACTGTAAAAACTTTTGGTGATTATGTTTCTGTGTATAATTTTGGTCAATCGGTTGAAGATGGTGCCACTGTTCCGCTTTATTATGAAAATAGAGTACCAAGACTTAAAAATGTAAATGATAATCTTGAAGAACAACTAGCTCAACTTATGGATCGGTATGATCTTGACGAAGATGAAGAAGAAAAATTAGAAAAAGAACATTCCACTTTTTATGACATAGTTACTCGGGATGATCGTTTAAATACCATTGCTCGCGATATTGTTGAGCACTATGTTGGACGTGGCTACGATGGAAAAGCTATGGTAGTTTCTCTCGACAAAAAAACCACATTTAGAATGTATGATAAGGTCCAAAAAGAATGGAATCGCTATATTGCAAAATTACGTATGGATCTGTCTAGGACTAAAGATGAACGAGAAAAAGGCAAGATTTTAGCAAAACTAGAAATGCATGAAAATGTTGATATGGCTGTTATGGTTAGCCTAGGAAATAATCAAAATGAAATAGCTGATATGGCGGAATACGAAATTGATGTTACCCCAATTCGTGAAAGAATAATTGAGGGTAATATGGAAGAAGAATTTAAGAAAGCTGATAGTAATCTTCGTATTGTTTTTGTATGTGCTATGTGGCTCACTGGATTTGATGTGCCCAATCTTTCTACTCTCTACCTAGATAAACCATTAAAAAATCATACCTTAATGCAAACTATTGCTCGCGCTAATCGCGTGGCTGACGAGGGTAAAAAAAATGGATTGATCGTAGATTATATTGGAGTTTTTAAAAATATTGAACGTGCCTTAGCACTCTATGCTGCACATGGTGCCAATGAAGATGATATTATCAAAAGCAAAGAAGAGTTGGTTGATGACTTGAAAGAATCACTTAAAAATATAAATGAGTTTTTAAAAAAGGATGATATTGATATTCAGGTTCTTTTGAAGGCCCCAGGCGAACAAAAATTACTTTTGTTAGATCAATATGCTAATTCTATCATCAGTGACCAGGAAAAAAAGAAAAAATTCCTTAATATGGCAAGTGAAGTAAATAGTAATTATCGTTCGGTTTTACCAGATCCAGAAGCTGAAGATTATTATCATGAAGTAACTGCTATAAAAGTTCTAGCTTCCCGTATTCGTGATGTTAGTTCAGAGAATATAGATGTTTCTCAGGTAAAAAAAGATTTAGAGGAATTGCTTGATAAATCAATTCAGGCTGGAGAGTATGTGATTAAACAGCATAAGAAGATAAAAGATTTAAGTACTCTAGATGCTGATGCTCTGCATGATTTTTTTGCTGGACTGGATAATAAAAATTTGCAGGTTGAAGCAATGAGTGCTGAACTGGAAAAGAAAATTGAGATGATGGTCAGAAAAAATAAAAAGCGTGCACATTTTATGGAGCGATTAAATTCGCTTTTAAAGGAATATAACAGTGGGGCTCATGATATTGATCAGCTATTTGACAACTTAGTTGAGCTAGCCAAGGATTTAACTATGGAGGAACAACGAGCCGTAAAGGAAAATCTAAGTGAAGAAGAGTTAGCTATATTTGACTTACTTGTTAAAGAAAGTTTAAATCCAACCGAAGTTGCGGAAATAAAAAAAACATCGCATGAAATATTATTAAGCATAAGACCGCTTCTAGTGCCACATTGGCGTGATTTTGAAACTAATCGTGCTGGTGTAAAAATTGCTATCACTGATCTTCTATATTCAAATTTGCCAGAGCCAACATATACTGAAAATGATTGTGAGGCAAAAGGTAATGAAGTTTATAATTTTGTATTTGAAAATTTTGTTAATGCAGATAGTGTAAAGGTTTAGCTAGAAGCAATATTAACAATTAATTTTCTTTCTTTTAGAATTAATATACTACTCAAATTCCCAAGCACCTCTCTTTTTTCTTCGATCTTCCCATTTTCTAAAACATATCTGACATAAGCTTTTATATCTGCATTTTTTTCTTTAATCTTTGACTGATTTTTATTATCTCCACCCGATATGGCCGAGGTCATCATATTAAATCTTTTTATTTCTTCTTTTATTCTTTTGTATATAGCGTTATCTTTAAATTCCAGTTTGTCCGCCATTTCAACTATTTGATTCAGCAATTCTTCTTCTTTGATATATGGTTCTCGGCAATTCGTGTCTACATGTCTGGTACAGTGATAATATACATATCTTTTTTGACTTCCGTCTGGGAGTCTTTTTATTTTTTCCTCAGCCGTTATTGCGCCTCCACAATTTCCACACTTGATCAGTTTGGTGAATTGAAACTCATTGAGACCGTATCTCTGCCTGGGAGAGGATTGCAGATTGTCTCTTGTTCTCTCAAACAATTCTTTTTTAATAAGAGGCTCATGACTGCCTTTATACCAATTTCCCGAATTCATAGGATATTCAAACTCTCCATAATAAAAAGTCATGCCTAGTAATCTGTATAATCCGCTGAGCGTAAGTTTCTTGCCCGTTCGGGTGGTAAATTTAACATCATCTCTTAGCCATTTATAAACTTCCAATCCTGTGATCATTTGATTACCAATTTTTTCAAACACCTGCTTAATTATCGGAGCCCTTTCTGGATCAATTAGTATTCGGCTTTTTCCTCTGACTGCCAGTTTTTCGTTTAAATATCCAAGAGGGCAGTGTCCGGGCCTGATTCCCATATCGCACTTGGCTCGCATGCCTCTTTTTACATTTATTCCTTTATTGTCATTTTCTAGTTTAGCTTGCGAACAAAGGATCATTAATAAAAATTTTTCATTAGGAGAATTTTTAAAGACTTGTCCGTTGGTTCGTATTTCCTTTAAGTGTCCTTGATCCATCAAGTCGACTACTGATCCAAGGTCACCTGCATTACGGCTAACCCTGTCGGGGGCCCAAGTAAGAATGGCGTTGAATTTCCCCAATTTTACATCTTGCAGAAGTTCATTGAAAACAGGGCGTCCTCCTGAGCTTTTGGCTGAGTGAGATTCCTTTTTTACGTCTACAATAGTAAGGTCGTCTTTTTTTGCCAGTTGAAGCATCTCATTGATTTGAGAATCAATTGAAAGAGCCTGTCTTTCATCTTCTTCGGTTGATTTTCTAGCATAGAGGCAATACCGCAGAGGCATTTCTTCTACCTCTGTATTTGCCCTAATTTGTCCGTATGTAACGGTTTCCGTTGTAGATTGCATATTTTGTCATAACTTATTACAAGTACATTAATGACGCAACCCACAAGGGTAGTCCAGGCTTTTGAAGTAGGTAAACTGTTGGTAACTAAACCGTTTTCTAATCAATAGCTTGGAAACACTATGCCAACATTTCAGCTGGGGTTTT
>CALKWQ010000004.1 GCA_938003925.1 uncultured bacterium | reverse complement strand
TTTATTTAGCTGTTTTTCTGCCCAGTTAAAGTTACCACTTAATGGGCCAGCTGCAAGAAGCCTGTAGTAAACTGCCGCACAGCCTTCTGAGGTTATATCTAGATGGCCTACTTTTTCTTTAACCGCTTTATCTAGCGCGGTATAGAGTACGTTCTCACTTTCGTAATAGCAGGAAAATCCAGAAGAGGTATGGTCTTCTCTAAACTGTATTTCTTGACCCTTGTACATTAAGGACAGCGGCTTACGCTCATTTATAAGTTTATCAAAGTACAGTACAGCCTTAGCTGTGTTTTCTGCTGTTTTGAGGTCAGGTTTAGATACCGACAGTACAGATTTTTTAACTTTTTTCATAATGGTATTTACTTTGTTAGTTTTCATGACAACGTCTCCTTTGTTAGTTGAGGGTGGCTTCTTTGAAGCTGTTTTTATCACAGATGTAGCTATAGCCCATCAGTTGGGCTACTTCCCTAGTTTTGCGTAAACTTGGTGGGTTTACTTTACCTAACGTACACCGGAGTAAACTTCTTGAGTAGAATTTACAAACAGAGCATTTCATACTACCTACTTTCTCTGCGTGATTTGTATGCGCAGCCCACAATTGAGTTACTTAACTTCTACCTGGCTAGCCATGAGGAGTGCGTAGTCTTTCGCGCGCTTGCGAGGCACTACAGTCTTCTCTTTTTCGATGCCCTTAGAGCCATACCATTGCAAGGCCTTAACCGAGGTATTGGCATTCGGTACATGGGTCTGGATTAGCTGAGCTATTACTTCCCAAGTCAGCCAAGCACAGTCAGGATCACAGAGAATAGCATAGGCAATGCTCTCTATAGTATAGCTAGCTTTTTTGGGCTTAGTATGTTCAAGTAATGCGTCAATAAGTTGCTCTTTGGTCATTTTTGAGTACTGCTTTCTGAGCTCTGCAACCGCATCTTTCGAAGTCAGGATTTCAATGTGCTGGATTGCTTTGTCAATAGCTTGTTTTAGTTCGTTTGCCATAGCACTTCTCCTTTGGTAGATGTACCAGCTAAGATATTACCTATTGGGCATTAGAGCATTCACTTAGAATGGCTAATTCCGCCTCTCAGCTAGCAGGTTTATTTAGCGGATTGCTGCTTCAAAAATTTCTTGTACTTCAATAGTTGGTCGACAGTTTCTATAACCTCTTATCTGTTTCCATGCCGGCTTTTTAGTGATTGCCAGCTCTCCAATATAGGACTTGTTGTCAATAGTTAGTACCCAGAGCTGTATTTTTCCTAAGTAAATTCTATCTGTGTAGTAGTCGTTTGCACAGCATATTTCTAATTTTTTAGCAAAAGCTTCTATACTCGCTACATTCTCCAGTCGTTTTAGCTGGCCACGTGTTTTTGGCCCTCGCTGTGGTATTGCTTGTTTCTTATTCTGTTGCCTATTAAATTTTCGCAGCGCTGCTTCTTCTCTTATTTTTGCTAACAGTTTTCTCGGTTCTAATCTTAGAGTTGCTTCAGGCGTATCTTCTGTTATATAGTCAGCTAGTTCATCTACAGCTCCTAAGATGTAGTCGTTTAAACTAGTTTTATACCTTATAAGATAGGCTAGCACTGGTTTAAGTTTTGGTTTCTTTGATTTACAAACTCTAGGCATTAGATTTCTTATGTAGTAGTCTCTGCTATTAAAGTATCCGATACAGCGCAGCCCGGCTACAGTAATGTGTGAGGTAGATTCTGACAGTACTGCAAAAGCATTCATTATATCGAAACCGCCAAGCCCAGGTATGAATAAGTCGCCACCCTTAGTGACCTTAGCCCACTCACTGTCAATATACTCGAAAAACCTAGCCGTATTACGGTCGTTAACATCCAGACCTAGAATCTTATTCATATTTGTTATTGCATCTATATTTAGAGCTATGTGTAATGCCTGCAATTGGGCAGCGTACCCTCGAGTATGGCCGGTTTCCCTAAAAACAGTTATAAAATCGGGTTGTTTTTTATTTGCTTTAATTAGTCTAGTATAGCCGCCCGGTGTATACTCACCCAAAATTCTTGACGGTAATAACTTCCAAGCGGCATTAGTAGCAGATGGTGTAAGTTTTAATTCCTTTAACAAGTCTTCTACGTAAGTAATATGGCTATAGTGTTTTGTAATTACAGTTTTTAAGATAGCGGTTACTGCGGACATGGCTGTCTCCTTATTTAGTGGTAGTAGTTGAACACGGCTTACACCAAATTCTATTTTGGTTGTCTATATAACAGTAGTGTTGGCCGACTGTAAAGTAGAAGCATTTTGGTAGACGTTCTAATAAGGCTGGCGGTATAGTTAAATCTTCTGTAAGTCTAAAGCCGTCTTTTACTACGAGTTTTAGTCTAGGCATGTTTTCCTCCAGTTCTGTTATAGCTTGCAAATTTAAAAGCGCTAGTTAATGCTTCTTTACTGGTTAAAGCAGAGCCTTTATATTCTCTACCGCTCAATACCAGTTTCCAAATCCAGTGATTAAGTTGCTTCAGTATAGTGATTTGCATAGTCGCCTCCTTAGGAATGTTTCTTTATGAGTTGTTTTACTTCTTTCAGTTTCTTTTTAGTTAGGTATCTGTCAAACAGCAACTCTACTTCATATCCGCTAACTACCAAACATGCAAACACTTTCATTGTTGCAGGAGTAAGTTCACGCTTGTTAAGTGCTACTGTAACAATGCTGTAGTTTAAGTTACACTGCTGAGCCCAGTTAGCTATGGTCTTAAAGTCCTCCTTTAATCTGTATTTTGTTTGGTTATACACTCGTGGTACGTGTTCTATTTTTGGCTTAGCAGTTAGTCTTGCGTGACAGTAATCACATACCTTTCTACCGTTAAGAATAAATCTTTCAAACACCATGCTGTTGCACTCTTCGCATACTAACAT
>CALKWQ010000003.1 GCA_938003925.1 uncultured bacterium | reverse complement strand
GGCGACCACCGAGATCTCCACTCTTTCCCTACACGACGCTCTTCCGATCTGAGCCGTGAACGCGTCCAAACGACTTAGCTTAGATGGATCAGTGATTCCAGCTTCAGCGTCGTCAATTAGCTTTGGCACGTCGATAACAGTAGCAGGGTCGTATCTAAAGCCGGCTTGCTGTGCTTCGCTTGCGCCAAGTTGCTTGATACCTTCATAGCCTTTCTTAACCGACATGCGATAGCGACCTAGCTCATCAGTTACAACACGACTAACATTGCCAGCAGTCATTTCATTAGTCGCATCTAACACAGACTTAGCACGTGTGTCGATTTCTTTAAGCATGCCAAAACCAGCTGTTTTAGATAAGCGTGAAGCTTCACCTACAAGAATCTCCATACCTGGACGTGTTTGTAACACACCCTCGATTTCTCGACGAGCTTCGTTACGCGCCATGGTATTCTCAGATACTTCTTCAAGCTTAGTAGCTAACTCTTGACGCTGAGCTTTAGTCAAGCCAGTAATGTTTTCTAGCTCTTTAAGCGCACCTTGTAGCATAAAGTTGTCTACTGCACTCTTAGCTTTATTAGTAACGTCAACAACAGCTTTATATGTTGCAGAGCCGGCTTTGATAGTTGTATCTAGGCCAGCACCAAATATTAAGTCAGCTACACCATCTTGATACGCGTTAACTAATAGTTTCTGCTGATCTAAGCGTTCACTAAGTACTGCAGCTGAAGCTAATTGGTCAACATACGCACCAGCCATTGCGCCAACACCTGTGCCAATTGCTGTAGCACCAATCTTAGCTGCTACGCCTACTGGGCCTACAGGAGGAATCAACGCACCAGCTGCACGAGCACCTGCAGAGAAGCCAGCAATACTGCCACCAATCTGGAACGCTGAACTAGTAATGCTGCGTACAAAGCCAGCGTCTGCTACTACCCATTCACCATCCTTGTCCTTGTAATACGCTTGCTCACCGTCTACCTTAGTCTCATAGCCGCGTTTAGCTAACTCAGATGCAATTAGCGGTTGCAACTGTGCTTTATACGCGTCAATATCAGTAGACAAGCTAGTCTGACCTAGTGAAGCCATATTGCCTAAGTTAACTAAGTTAGCCCAAGGCATCTGGTTCACTTTTTCTACTGCAGCAACGAATGCTTCTGGTGGCATATCTGGCTTAAATAACTCTGGACGAGGTGCAAACCTAGCCTTAGCTTCAGCTAATAGCACTTCCTGCTCTTGTGGATTTGGCACAGTCTCACGAATTACTTGCTCAGCTTCTTGATAGCTCATTTGACCTGCCTCAATAGACTTAGCTAATTGTTGGCTAATCATAACATCGTCTACTTGAGGTAGTTGTGCTGGTGTGAGCTCTTGCTCTTGTGCTGGCTGAACTACTTGCTCTTGTACCGGTTGAGTTGTCTGCATTTGCTCTTGTGACAATTGAGCTGGTTGTTCTTGCATTGGTTGGACTACAGATGTTTGCTCTTGTACAGACGCTGGCATAGCTGAGGCGTCTTCTGATTCAGTCATAGCTGCGGCACCTAAGCCTAGACCAGCTACTGATCGTACAGTAGGATCAGCAACAAACTCGCCAATACCTTTCATACCGCCTTTAGCTACCTGCTGAACTTCAGGCGATACTTCGTCACCTAGCATACCTAACACACGGTCACGCGAGCTAAACTTACCATCTGCAGCTTCTAAGTCTTTGCGCAATGCATACTGTACTTGTTGGTTAGGTGTAAGTCCGTCTGTTGTCGGTGTGGCTTCAGTTAAGTTATCCAACGGTGACTGCTTAGGCGCTTTGTCAGTACCTAGAGCTAGTACTTCATTTACTGAACCAATCTTGCCAGACTTAAACTTTTCATATAGCGCAAGTGAGTCTTGATCTAACACTTCACTTGCACTATACGGTACTGCAGCACCTGTATCTGGATCAACTAACTCACCACGCTTATTTAGCTTAAGCGTGGAGCCTTGTTTAGTCTTAAATACTAGCTTGCCAATTTCTCCAAAGACTGACATTACTTACACTCCTTCGTTAGTGTTCTGTGGCAATTTTAGTTCTTGGCTCATTGGCGCACCGTTAGCACCAGATTGAGCTGTTGCTGGACCGTAGCCGCCACTAGCCACCATCATAGCTTGTTGTTGCATCGCTTGGTTTGCACCTAACATTTGAGCAGTTTGTTCTAGGATAGCTGCAACATCAGGTGCAAACTTAGTTTTAACTATCTTAGCTGACAATGCTGCAGCTTGGAAATAGCCGGCAGGATTCACAGAAGCTAATAGACTACCGATAGGACCATTTAGCAATGTTTCTAGCATTAGCTGGTTCTTCTCATCTTCATCATTGTACGCAGTAGACTGAATTTCAATGTCCACATTAGTAAATGCAAACTCTGTATCAGGCTCAGGAATTGGCGCAATAACATAGTTACCGGCATCGTCAATTAGTGGCTGCCCATTGTCAGGATCAAGCACCTCTTCCATAGGTATTTCCATGATAGGCTGCCCGT
>CALKWQ010000002.1 GCA_938003925.1 uncultured bacterium | reverse complement strand
ACCACCGAGATCTACACTCTTTCCCTACACGACGCTCTTCCGATCTTTCAACCAACCTAACACATACGCGTAGTCTTCTTTGTCAGGCACTAACGAGTGCAAAAATTGTACTGTAACTTCAGGCGTGCTATAGCTATCATGGTGCAACGTAGGGTCTTGCAATATCTGTAGTAGCTCAGTGCGCTTAAACAAGTTGTATTGCTTCGGCGTTGTATCTAAGAAGCCTTCTGGTTGACGCGGATCCACTACGGTGCGAATTAGCGGTAAGCGACGCACTACTTCAGCTTTCTTAAATGCTTGACTGCCAATGTTGTCAACATAAGTCAATAATTCTGTTTGTGAAGTAAACTTTTTAATTGAACCATCTGTCTGGTTAATTGTATACCAGCTAACTTGCTGATTGTCAAAGAATGCTTCATACAAATCACCAGTCTTACTAGTAAAGCTAAAGCCTTTATCTTGCCAGTCAGGATCGTATTTCCATAGTGGAACACCGTCAATAGTTGCCTGGCCACTAATCATTGGCTTGATAACTGTAGCCTGTAGTCGCGCATACGGCACAGGTGAATTCCACATGTCGTTAACTGTAGCTATAGCTTCAACGTACAAGTCTTCGTCAATCGATGGGTCAGAACCTAAGATAGCACTTAGCTTAGACAAGTACTCAGACCCACGACCATCAGGCACGTCATTTGGGTGTAAATAACCGTGTTGCTTGTACGCAGGTAAGTCACGAAAATCTTTCGGTGTTAACGCAGCCATAGACTTGTCCATAGTCTTACGCATAACTAACTGCTCAACTAAACCGCGTAACGAACGGTATTGAGTTGTGTCAATTGCTTTAGACACTGGTGTACCTTTAGACAACGCATACTGCTCGTGAAAGTTAGCTAACAACTTTAATACTAGTGATGGTATCTTGCGCAGCGGTGGAAGCTCTGTAATTGTATGCTTAGACTTGTTAGCTTCTGTAGGTAAGTAAATAAAGCCATCATCGTTATAAAAGTCTAGCTGAGCTAAGGTACTATGCAGTCTAAATGTCGGTGGTGCTTCTGCTGTCCACTCATAAACTATAGTAGCTCCGCCGCTTGGCTTGTCTTTAGACAAGAAAACTAAATCATGAGTCGGGTCAAGTGCTTTGAACAAGCTATAGGTAGCATCGTCATCGCAGTCGATAGCTATAATGTTACTGCACTCGCCTGTGATAGCTCCACCCAGTTCAGTTGGTTCTTCGTTAAAAGTAGACTTGTATTTATTCTTCCAGTCTTTGCTAAATAGCGGTACTGTCTTTGAGCCGTCTTCTAACCGACGTAGCTCGCCTGCTAGTGGTACTGTATGCCAACCTGCATCGATAAAAGGTTGAATTGTTTTCATTCTACCAACTCCCAGTGTCCGTTAGGAAAGTTGCCGTTAAACCGCATGCCTTTCGGCTG
>CALKWQ010000001.1 GCA_938003925.1 uncultured bacterium | reverse complement strand
ACCACCGAGATCTACACTCTTTCCCTACACGACGCTCTTCCGATCTTGAAGACCATGGTTATACCACATTACTGCACCTTTAACTAACCAAGCTAAGATACCTTCTGACTCAGCGGCCAATGCATCATCTACTAAGTCTCGCCGTTTTCGTTTTTCTGGTGGAATAGGATGGATGAATGGGATAAGTTTAATGCGCCGCCAGATTGCATCATTACTGCCACGTATAATTGGCTTATCATTTGTTCTAATCCAAAGCTTAAACATTGGCACATAGTTAAACGGTTCATGGTACTTCTTACACGCTTCTACAGTATCACCTCCTGTCAACTGCTTAACTATAGACTCTGACATGCGCTGATGTTCATCTGCTTCATTCATAGATACTAGCCTAGCACCTTGTAATTTTGCCATACTGCTAGCTACTCTATTATCCATCTCTGCACTTGTAATTACTTTTATTTCTGACATCTGTGCATAATCACCAAGAAGCTTTTGTACAGCTTCTAAAATTGTAGACTTTCCATTATTGCCAGACTCTCCCCAGCAGATAAATAAACACTGTTCAGTTGTAGATCCTGTTATAGTGTAACCTAGTGCTCTCTGCATGAAAGAGATTAATTCTGCATTACCTTCAAAAGCTAGATTAAGTGTCTCTTCCCAGAATGGGCACTTAGCATTTGGATTGTACGCAGTCTTAACCATTTTAGTCAAGTAGTCTTCTTTACTGTGTGGCCGTAGTTTACCTGTTATTAGATCTACTGTACCGTTAGTACAGTTTAGCAGAAATTTAGACTCTAAAGGGTCAACTTCATCCGCAGTCTTTCTAATTTCTGCATACTTACTAGCTAGTGTTAAACACGCAGTAAGTTTACCTATATTCAAGCTAGAATTTGCCCAGGTGGCTTTTGCTAACGCCTGTTTAAACTGGCCTTGTTGTTTAGCTTCTTCTAATGCTTCATCACGTAATGTTCGCATAGTAGTTATAGCTTTATTAGTGACAATAGCGCTTTCATCATCAAACTTCCAACGCTTACCATCCCATACATGCCATCCCATACCTGATACTGTTATTACTTCTTGGCTATGATCCGTTAAAAAGCGGCGTGCGTTGTCATCATCAGTCTTTTCAAATGGTACTTTAGCTTTGACACTATCATTTGCGGCCTTCTTATATGCTGACTCTATTGTGGCTTGAATTTCTGCATCACTAATATCTTCTGCACCATTTTGATTGCACCATAGCCGCATGCTTTGGAATGTAAAAGATATATCAGCGTTTGCTCTGGCTAATTGAAGTGCGTTATGGTATATACTATTATTACGCTCTCCTTTTTCTATAGGCATACCAATGGAAGGTAAGTCTACTATAGATATACTTTTAAGTATAGTCACTAGCCATGCCGGTGCAAACAGATCGGAAGAGCACACGTCTGAACTCCAGTCACGGCAAGTTATC